>NZ_LN812103.1:309805-619610 GCF_000942395.1 Risungbinella massiliensis | reverse complement strand
AAAAGTGGTTGTCCACGGACAAGGTACACCACGGGATGAGAGAGGATATCCTGGTTGGATGCCAGCGAATCAACTTGTGTATAACAAAAAATTTGCTAAGATGGACAATTCTCCTTTTATCATGGTAACTTCTACAACAACTCGGCTTTATGAAAACGCTTCCTTAAGTAAGCAAAAAATGGAGATCAGTTTTAATACGCGCCTTCCTTATATCACACAAACACCATCAGCCTACCTCGTGCTCATGCCGAATGGACAAAAAGCATGGATAAAAAAATCGGATGCTAAAAAATATAATTCGGTAAAAGATATTCCCCAACCAACAGGAGAAGATATTGTCGAAACAGCGAAAAAATTCTTGGGCCTCCCTTATTTATGGGCGGGAACAAGTGGTTTTGGCTTTGACTGTTCTGGTTTTACGTTAACAGTTTTCCAAGCAAATGGGATCAATATCCCCAGAGACTCTAGTCCACAATCCAAATCAGGAATTTCAGTTGCTAAGGAAGATTTACAAAAAGGTGATTTACTCTTCTTTGCTTACAACAATGGAAAAGGAAGAGTTCACCATGTTGGAATCTATATCGGAAATGGCATGATGATCCACTCACCAAACACTGCTAGAACAGTAGAAATCATTCCAATGGACACTCTGGGTTATGTCGAAGAATATGCAGGAGCCAAGCGTTATCTTCCATAGAGGCAAATACAGTACTTCTTTCAGAAGTGTGAAAGTTGCGTATCATTCCTTATGTTAAATATTTCTTTTCTTTCTGAAGGACAAAAAACCTCTTGCGTTGGGATTTGATTCTGTCCCACAACACAAGAGGTCTATCTTTTTCTTAATTTACCTGAATTTGTTCTGCATCTCCCCAAAGCCGCTCTAGATCGTAGAAGTCACGCTCATCCCGATGGAAAATATGGACGACCACATCACCTAGATCCATGAGAACCCAACGCCCTTCACGTACTCCCTCTATACCCCGAACTGTTATGTTTTGTTCTTTACACTTTTCTTGAATACCTTCTGCTATCGCTTGTACTTGTGTTTGCGAGTTCCCATGACAGATAACAAAATAATCGGCAAAGACTGCCAACCCTTGTAGATTCAGTAGTGTGATGTTTTGTGCCTTTTTGTCTTCAGCAGCAGCGACTGCAAGCTGTGCAATATCTAAATGTTTCAAGTATGAGACCCCTCCCTAGGGTAATTCAAAATCAAAAAATAGAAATCCAGTTAAATAGGACTCTATCCTTTTTTAATACTTGTTTTATTCTCCTCTAAATATGCATTTCTAGCATAAAGTGTCTGAGGATACACTTTTTGTCCTTTTTCAATCAAAAATACAATAGTATGCTCTAATACATATAGCATCGCTTCATTCAAGTCCTGTTTCACAAGTTCTCTAGCTCGTTCCACACCTGGAAACTGACGCCCTGGTTCCACAAAATCTGCAAGAAAAATAATTTTTTCCAACAAACCCATATTGGGTCTGCCAGATGTATGATATCGGATTGCATCTAATATATCATCCTCTTGCACCCCAAACTGACTACGGGCTACTTCTGCACCGACTGGACCATGCCATAGTTCTTTGTTATGGTCAAGTAGCTCAGAAGGCAATTGATGTTTTCGTATCCATTCAGTTAAGCGGTCCGCTGACCAAAATTTACAATAATCATGTAGATATCCAGCTATCTTTATCTTTTCCCTGTTTTCTCCGAAAATCTCCGCCAATTCAAGCGCAGTCTCGACAACTCTCTGTGTATGGGCAAAACGCCGTTCTGGTAGTTCTTGGCGGACAGCCGAAATAATTTCAGTGAGTTCCATATAACCGATTCTCCTCTATGTAAGCTAGGACCGTATCTGGCACGAGATAACGAACCGATCTCCCTGTCTCTAGCCGCTGACGAATTTGTGTAGAGGCTAGTTGTATTTCAATCGAGTCTGGAACCCAATGAACACGCCCTTGTATCCAATCAGGGAGCTTTTCTACTGGGTAACCAGGTCTCCCCAAAGCAATCACTTGAACTAGTTGAAGTAGTTCTGCTATTTGATACCAACTTGGTAGGCTATTCACCATATCCGCACCAAGAATTAGGAAAAAATCAGACTCTGGGTACTGCATACAAAAGTTTTTCATGGTGGTAATGGTATAAGATGGACCTGCTTGCTCGATCTCCCAAGTAGAAACACGAAAATCTATTTGGTCTGCCACTGCTCGTTGAACCATCCTAGTACGATGAAGAGAATCAGTAATTTTTTTGGTTTGTTTGTGTGGTGGACTCCCAGCAGGAACAAACCAGACCTGATCCAGTTTCATCTCCTCTCGAGCTTGTTCTGCCATTAGGAGATGCCCACAGTGTATTGGATCAAAGGTCCCACCCATTATGCCTATTTTCATCATTTCGCCTCGTTTAGTGCTGCTATTAATGCCTGTCGCATGGCCTTGATCGGAGCTGACTGTCCTGTCCAGAGCTCCAAAGCCATCGCTCCTTGATGGACTAACATACCTGCTCCTCCATGTACAGTTGCCCCACGCTCATGCGCAGCTCGCATCAATGTAGTCTTCAGCGGAGTGTAAATAAGGTCACTGACCACTTGTCCCATTCGCACCCAATCAGACGGGATTGGCGACACGGCAGGGTAGCCAGTCATCCCGATTGGAGTCGTCTGTACAATCAAATTTGCAGTACGTACATCTTGCTCAGCTGACTCCATAGAAACAGCTTGTACGTTCCCTAATCTTAGCTTTGAGAGATCGTTCGCCAACTCCCTTGCCTTTTGTGGTGTTCGGTTCACCAAACTTAGCTCCCCAACACCTTCCAGCAACAGTCCATGTCCGACTGCACGTGCTGCTCCTCCAGCACCCCATATCACTACTTTCATCCCTGGAAGCTTTAGTGATACCTCTTCCGATAGCGAACGGATATAACCTAGAGCATCTGTATTGTATCCATGCCACTCTCCATCACGTAGTACGACTGTATTAACAGCTCCAATGGATCTTGCTGTTTCATCAACCCAATCAAGATAAGCAAATATTGCTTGTTTGTGCGGAATGGTAATATTGAGTCCAGTATAGCCACGTTGTTTTAATGTATCTAATGTCAAACCCAGATTTTCAGGGGAACAGGATATCGCCTCATAGGTGGCTCTAAGTCCCATCTCATGAAATGCAGCAGCCATCATCTTAGGAGATTTTGAGTGTGCTACTGGATAACCTAACAAAGCAAAGCGACGATGAGTCATGTCTTTCACACTTCGAAAACCTTGATCAGACTCGTTCCGTTGCAATGACAAAGTCACTCCCTAGATCAATATTTTCTCCGTTTCCAAGCTACACATTGTGAAAATCTTTAATCAGACTCGTTTTGTTACAATAACATAATAACTCCCTAAATCCACTTTCTCACTTCGTGTTACACAATAGCAGGGCGCAACAATACTTGCACTCCTTCTGGTGCATAAAGGCGAACTCGTGCACGGTCCCCTCTTAGACGAATCCAACCAAGACCCGAAATGACCAAATCTTGTTTTCCTTTGCCACCAATCGTGAAATTATGCTCTTTCCAAGGACGGAGAGCTCCTTCTTCTGTTGGGGGGACTAGCAATTTACCTTTTTGTTCCTGATAGAGTAAATCTGCCTTTTCTAACTTCGTTCGATGTATGTAGAGCTGGTTCGCCATATAGGTAATAAAAGGTTGCTTCTCACCCTCCAAGAAGTCAAAACGTGCCAAACCTCCAAAAAAGAGCGTTTGTTCTTGTTGTAATTGATAAACATGAGAGTTGATTGGTGCAGTTGGCAATATACTAGGCAGATCTTTTGGATGAACTTGCTCCGTCATCCGATTGTTTAGCATAATTCCAGGAGTGTCGTAAATCGATTCTCCATCATCGAGTGGAATCTGAATCGCATCCAAAGTAGTTCCTGGATAAGGTGAAGTAGTAATCTCCTCTTCTAAGTCACTAAAGTCCCGAATCAGACGGTTTAAGAACGTAGACTTCCCAACATTGCTAGCACCTACTATATAAACATCACGTCCACGTCGGTGATGTTCAATTGCCTCTACTGCTTCCGCAATCCGTTCCCCTTTCGTAGCACTGATCGGAATTACGTCTACTGGAGATATCCCACGATCTTTGGCATATTCACGTACCCAGTCTTTCATTCGACCCCATTTGACGCTTTTAGGAAAGACATCAAATTTATTAGCAAGTAGTAGTAGCTGGTTTTGTCCGATATGACGATGAATACCTGGAATCCAACTACCTTCTAAGTCGAATAAATCGATTACTTGTACGACCAGACTATCTGTCTTCGCAATCCCTTGCAGAATACGCAAATATTCATCCTGATCTTGTGTAACGGGCGCAATATCATTATAATGTCTAATTCGAAAACAACGCTGACACGAAATCTGCTTTTTCGCTTTAGCAGGAACGTAGCCAACTTGTTTTGGATTATCAGACTGAAGGATGGCACCGCATCCTTGGCAATGAACATCAGTTAGTTCTCTTTCCAATTCAAATATCCTCTTTTCTTCATCCAGTGAAAAATAGCACGTTCCAAACGTCGATTGATCTTGGTAAAAAAGCCTTCCATTTTGGAGACAGGTACCACTAAAATAGTGTGAAAGCCCATTCTGTTACCACCGAACACATCCGTCAGCAACTGATCACCTACAACGACTGTCTCTTCTTTTTGAGAACCAAGTTCTTTTAAAGCACGTTTGAAAGCACGATTTAGTGGTTTTCTTGCAGCATGAATAAACGGAATCTGTAGTGGTATAGCAAATTTAGAGACTCTTGTTTGATTGTTATTAGAAACGATCATTACACGAAAACCTTGCTGCTTTATGGAATCCAGCCATTCTATCAAACGGGGCGTCGCATCTGCTCTCGTCGCTTCCACCAATGTATTATCTAAATCGACGATCAAAGAGGTAATTCCTCTCTGCCGTAATTCACGGAAATCGATTGCATAGATGGATGGCAAGTATTGATCAGGAACCATCGCACGAAACAAAAAGTCCACCTCATTTTCCGTCGATCTTGAGATCGAGATCTCACAATATGATATGCTATCACTCGACCTTCATTTGGCAATAAATATACCATTCTTTCTGAGGATTGACAAAGGAACGAAACTCCATTCTCGAATCAAAAAAATGATGTGCCCTAAGCAAAATAATTGCGTTACAATACGTGCAGGAGGGAACTATTTTATGCGAATTTACTTGATCATCTTCTTATTATCTCTAATGTTCCTAACTGCTTGCCAAGCTTCCTCTAATGCTGTAAGTGATCCAAACGAACCAAACACATTTCTAAATAAAAACGAGACGAAAGAGGCTACGCTTGGAGATCCCCAAATAGCAGGAGAAATAGAGTACGAACTTCTAAATATTCGACAAGAGACATCCATACAAAGCGATTTCGATGAGAAAAACAAGAGCAAATTACTCACTCCCAAAAACGGAACCTTTCTAGTATTAAAAGTAAAAGTTCATAATCGATCTAATGAAAGCATCCGACTATCAACTGATCAAATGAGTTTGATCGATCTAAACAGCAAACAATATCTCCCTGATCGAATTGCAGATAATTGGGTAAAAGAAGATAGCGAGGAACATGTAGAATTGCTTTCACAAGGAATCAGCGCTCACGGAACCAGAATTGGTTACCTCGTTTTCGACGTACCCAATCAATCACTTGCAAATTATCGTTTCCAAGGAACGGACGGAGAAAAGGAGACTACCGAATCTCAAATCCATATTCAACTAACGCCATAATAAGACCCTAATTTAAGGTGGTTTATTTATTCAAAGATTTTTAAATCCATTATGATAAGATAGGGAAGAAGATTGAAAAGCAAATAAAAGGGATTGCAATATGTCATTTTTTGTAAGCAAAACAGATTAATGAAATAGACAAAATTTTAATGGAAAATCGATAATATTACGCAATCTAAAATTCACCGAGTCTGTGACAAGATTGACTCAGAGTTAAACTCTTGCGGTCGTGAGTTAGCTAATTCTATCCAAACATTACAACAAATCAAACCCCTAATGGAGCGTTTAGACAAAATGCCCCTGATCAAATCCCTAATATCTGACATAACACAAAACAATTGATACATTGCAAAACAGACCACGTACAGGTTGGTGATGATGGAAACCGTAGAGAAATTATCTACGGTTTTTATAGCGTTAATAGGGCATTTAAAAAGTTACTTATAAAATAAAAGACGACTCCCGATCTTTATACAGAAGTCATCAAAACCAATCGTTATGCATTTTCATGTTGTATCGAGACTTTCTCTTTTTTCTTCTTTGCTCTCCGCCATGCAATAAAGCCCCAAACTGCAGCTACCGCTACGCCAACTGCTACTACGTACCAACCAAATTGCTGTAATTTTGCTAAGAACAGCTTGAGACTCTCTACACTCCCCGTCCTTCCTACAAATAGTAGAATGGTACTCCATGGAAAGGTTCCAATAAAGGTAAATAAGGCATAGCGTCTCATTGGAATATTAGAAAGTCCCGCAATATAAGAGATGTAGTTCCCAATACTGAGAGGTCGAGAAAGCGCAATACTCCACACCCCATATTTCTGGAACCACTTCTGTGCCTTTTCTACCTTACTAGGATCTATCTTTTTCCGAGAGAAGTTTTGAATCTTCGTTCCAATCCAAAAAGGGATCAAGCTAAATAGTGTAAATATCAGGCTGTTGATTAATGAGATCAATATCATCTGCCAGGCACTCCCTTGGACGACTAATCCAAAAAAGAGCATAAAAAAAGCTCCGGGAAAAGGAAGCGAGGAGGCTTCTATTGCTGTCGCAAGAAATAGTCCCCAAATTCCATACTCCTGCAGAAAGTCAATGGCATATTGCAGCATAGGGTCCACTCCTGCAAAAAATATAATTAAACATCAATTTATTTTAAACAAAAAGGTTTTAATCCGTATGTAGTATAACATATATATTCTAATTTCGAATTTCCTTTCTTATTTCCATTAGAATCTTTCCTAACATATTCTGACCATTACCCGACTTCCAATCCCCCAGAAATGGTCTACGTTCGTTTTCTCCAAGATTTCTTCATCACCTGTAGCTAAAAGAATCTGCTGTAGTTCTGGATACGTTTGAAACTTAACTCGAACTGCTTTTTTCATGATGCTTACTTTTACATCCTCCCAGTCGGAGCGCATTGGATAGTCCCTTGATCTACCCATGTTGGCAGCTTCCATAGGAGATGAAGTTGATTGAATTCGCATCGCATGCTCTGGCGCAGTTCTGATAAACTTTTGAGCTTGAAAATAATGTTCCGTCGTAGGCCATTTAAGTTTATCTAACTCTATTGGATATGCTGCAAAATTGGAGAAACAACCATAATCTTCATTCACACGATAAAAGAAAATCGGCATTTTATTCCCCTTTCATAGTACATACAAAAATTCAACTCGTTCTAGAATAACATTCTTCTAAACTAAACAATTCAGTAAAATGAGAAATTTTTCAGAATAAACCCCCTTTCGTATCAAAGCACCTTAAGTGTATGCTATAGCGAAAGGAGGTTAAAATGGCTAGCGAGAAACAGGAATAACTTGTAGCTCTTTTGGATATTTGGTTAAAGTCTCATACCCATTCTGAGTAATCAAGACATCATCTTCAATACGAACTCCCCCAACGTTTGGAATGTAAATACCAGGTTCGATCGTAAAGGTCATCCCTTGGACTAGAAGATCTGTATTTTCCGAATGAAGCGAAGGAGCCTCATGCACATCAATACCGAGTCCATGTCCTACACGATGCATAAAGTAGTCGCCATAACCAGCGTTTGTAATAACACTACGAGCTGCTAAATCAACCTCACGCATAACAGTTCCAGGGCGACTTACCTCTAATGCAGCCAACTGGCCTTCTAGTACTGTTAGATAAATTTCTTTTTGTTTGTCGGTAATCGAACCATACGCTACAGTACGAGTAATATCCGAACAGTAGCCGTTTAGAACAACCCCAAGATCGAATAAGACGATATCTCCCTCTTGCAACTTTCGTTTACCTGGTTTGCCATGAGGCATGGCAGACTTCTCTCCAAAGAGCACTGTCGTCGGAAAGGACATCTGTTCTGCTCCTTGCATCTTCATTAACATCTCAATCTTTGCGACCATTTCTAACTCGGTAATCCCGGTTTTCAGCATCTTAATCGCTTCTTCAATTGCATAATCTGCCATCCGTGCTGCTTCTCGCATCTTTTGCACTTCGATCTCATCTTTTACGAGTCGTTGCGCTAGAACAGCAGGTTCTGCACCTACAAATGTCGCATCTGCTAAAAATTCTTGTAACTGTTCCAAACGAGCAAACGTAAGATGTTCTTTCTCCACCGCAATTTTTAGGGTGTGGCTTGATAACGGTGTTATGTAAGATTCTTGAAACATTTTCCAAGGATTTTGTACATCATCATAGGCAAGAATAGCTTCTTCCCAGCCTACACTACGAACTTGTTCTACCTCCATCGCAGGACAGATCAAAACTTTGGTGCCGTTCTGATGAAGGTAGAGAGCAACCAGTCGTTCGTGGGGATCGGTATAGTAATTGGTATAATAAAAAATACTGTACGGTGAGGTGAGAAAAGCAAAGTCCACACCTTCCATCTGAAGTCGTTTTGCTAATTGATTCATACGTTGTTCCATAAAAGAAGCTCCTTTTAAATGAATTCTTGTAATCTGCATTCATTATGATATAATATAGTTTTAGAAGCGAGGTGAATCTTATGAAACATACTGAATACCGTTGTGAGAATTGTAGTAAACGCACTGCAACTCACGAGACTCGCTCTCATGTCAATGGCGTTTTCCGGAACCTTCTAGTTTGTGCGAGTTGCTTGCAAGACCAAAAGAAATCTTCTCGAATCTAATCCATTCCTGAGGTGAACATGATGGCGTTGCAAAGTTTCACGGTACCCCACGCCGATCTCACTTGGTGATCTCCTATTAGAGAACTCCCTGTAGAGGTCGGCTATTTTATTATGCATACATTGAATATACCACAACTTCGTTAGAGATTAGGGTAAGCAGTGTATCACTACCTTACTCATAACATCCCCGTTCATTTTCTATCACAATCACCATTAGATCGATTTAGTTAAAAAAATCATCAAAAGTAAGCCCATAATAAAGGCGAAAGTTGCTGGACGTTCATAACCATGTCCATGGCTTTCTGGAATCAATTCTTTATAGACAATATAAAGCATCGCACCTGCAGCAAAGGAAAGACCATATGGGACAAGCTGATCAAACCAATTGGTCAAAAAATATCCTCCCAAAGCAGCTATTAGTTCGATTGCACCTGTCATAGTAGCTAATCCAAGTGCTTTCCAACGAGATATGTTTTGATTTACCAAGTACAATGCAACTAAAAATCCTTCTGGCATGTTTTGAAGTCCAATTGCGATCGAGACTAGAACACCTAAGGAGGATCCATTATCCCCAGCATAACTAACCCCTACAGACAAACCCTCTGGTACGTTATGCAAAGTAATCGCTGCAATGATAAAGAGCGCTTTTGGGTCAATTTGCAGAGAACTGGGACCTCTTTCCAAATCCACATGAGGAATAGCCCATTCCAAGAAAAACATCAACAAGGTTCCGATCAAGACCCCTATAGATACCACCCAAATATTAGAAGACTGAAGCGCTTCAGGTAGGAGACTAAAAGTAGAAGCTGCTACCATAATCCCAGCAGTCAAGGCAATTAAAATATCACGTACACGATGAGGTAGATGATTAAAATAGAGAATTGGGATAGCTCCCAGTCCGGTAGCAAAAGCAGAAATAAAGCTTCCTAAAAAAACATCCATCGTGGTTTCCACCCTCCTATATTCTATTTCACTTCGTTATGTTATCCGCTATACCCCAGTATATTTTCCCTTTCTAAAAGGGGTCACAAAAACAATATGAAATGGCAAAAAGCCACCCTTATTATTATGGATGGCTTTTTGCTCTAAGGCAACTTTTTTTATCTCTCTAAACAGATTGTACGAACCGCACCTAAAAAATCATTTATACTGCATGGAGCAATTGTATTACCTTCTCTTTAGAATCAGCAGCTAACAAGGCTTCTCTAAACTCATCATCAATCAATTTTCGTGACAGAGCTTGGAGGATTCGAAGATGCTCATCTCCTGCTTGCTCAGCAGGTACAGCTATCATAAAAATCAGTTGAGCGGGTTCTCCATCGAGACTATCCCAATCAATTCCACTAGTACGACCAAACGCCACTCTTGGTTCTTTTACTGCATCGGATTTGCCGTGTGGAATTGCAATCCCAAAACCAATTCCAGTACTGCCTTGCTTTTCCCTTTGATGCAATGCTTCCAAATAGCCATCTACACTAGACAGAACGCCTGCTTGATCTAAAAGCTGAGCAAGTTCGTTCATTGCCGCATCTTTATCTGTGCTCTGTAAATGTAATGTGATTAGATCCTCCGTTAGTAAACTGGATAACTTCATTTGTTTCCACCTCTTACGCTACTGGTTTTTTTAAGGCATTGACAACAAGTGCTGTTACAACCGTTCCTACTACAATTGCCACGAAGAACATAGGCACATTAGTGACAGCTTGGAACAAGGCAACGACTGGACCACCATGAGGTACACTGTCTGTTACATTACTTAGCATCGCAATGACAGAAGCCGTCATGGAGCCGACCATAATACTAGGAATAACTCGGATTGGATCAGCAGCGGCAAATGGAATCGCCCCTTCCGTAATACCGACTAGACCCATTGCCAGTGCTGCTTTCCCAGCTTCTTTTTCTTCTTTTTGATACTTATGTTTTGCAAGTAGTGTAGCCAGACCCATTCCAAGCGGAGGAGTACAGATTGCAGCAGCAAGAGCCCCCATAATAAATGGTTGACCTGCACCAATCATCGCTGCTCCAAATAGGAAAGCCACTTTGTTCACTGGTCCTCCCATATCAAAAGAGATCATCGCTCCCAAGATCAGAGCTAAGAGAATCTTGCTAGAACCTTGCATACCTTGCAAGAAGTCTGTTAAGCCAGTCATCAAACCTGCAATCGGTGTACCAAGCACATAAATAAAGATGGCTGCTACGATTAATGACGTAAATAATGGAATAACCAGAATCGGCATAATCGGTTGGATCACTTTTGGAACTTTGAGAGACTTGATTGCTTTCGCGATATAACCTGCTAAAAATCCAGCTACAATTCCACCTAAAAATCCAGCACCTGCTTCACTATTGTAAAAAGATCCATTTGCAGCGATAAAACCGCCAATCATCCCAGGTGCCAATCCTGGACGGTCGGCAATACTTACGGCAATGAACCCTGCCATGATCGGAATCATAAAGGTAAAGGCTGCTTCCCCTACTTTCAGAACGGAGTACCAGAATGTACCTTCTGGAACGGCAAGACCTTCCGGAGTTGGTTGTCCGCCTAACCCAAGAGAGATCGCGATGAGTAGCCCACCGATTACGACAAAGGGAATCATATAAGAAACACCATTCATTAATGCTCGGTAGATCGGTCCTTTCCCTTTATCTTCTTTTGATTTCGTTACTTCTTCTTTCGAAACCGTTTCCTTCTTACCACCTAATACTGGCACCTCTTGGGATTCAAAACGCTTCAGCAAATCGGTTGGTTTTTTGATCGCATCTGCTACTTTGCATTCCAAAACAGGCTTTCCTATAAAACGTGATTTATCTACTTCTTTATCTACAGCCAAAATAATCCCATCCGCTGATGCCACGTCTTCTTCCGTCAATACATTCTCTGCACCAATAGAGCCTTGTGTTTCCACTTTGACCTCGATCCCTAATTCTTTGGCAGTACGCTCTAACTTCTCTGCTGCCATATAGGTATGAGCAATTCCAGCAGGACAAGCAGTAACCGCTAAAATCTTCATCGTTTCTCTCTCCTCTTTTTCTATATCTTGTATTGTCTTAATATCTATTTATCTGGAATTAGCGCAAGAAAATCCTCCGCATTATCTGCTAATAACATCTGACTTAGGAGATGCTTATCTTCAAGCAATTGATCTAATTCCTGAAAAAAATCTTTCATTAGATGTTTTTCTCCTGATTCGCAAGCAAACAAGATAACAAATCGAACCTCTTCTGTTCCCCATAGAATCGATTGTTTTAATCTTACTAGCGCAATTCCAGAACGTAAGCTCTCTTCGACTGATCCATGTGGGATCGCCACTTGGTTCCCAATAGCTGTACTAGAGAGTTCTTCCCGATGCAAAGCAGTTTCTTTATAGTCAAAAGTAACATAGCCTTGGTCATACATCACTTTCCATAAATAATGAATAACGGACGATTGATCCAGAAGATCCACATCCAAAAAAATGCGCTCTGCCTCTAGCATAGAACTTATAGTTGGGTATGATCGTTTCGCCTTCTGTCTAGAAGAGAAGACCAACGCTTGTACCAAGTCTTGCTCCTCTTGGGTTAAAATCGGACTAACCACAATATGTGGCACTTTGGTTAGCTGAGGTAGTTTAATCGTACTGATGATCATGTCTGGTTCATGCCGTTCAAGTGCCTCTTCTAGCTCATAGCTGGCAATCGTATCCGCGATTTGAATCATAGGAAAGCGTTTCTGAATTTTGGATGAGAGAAGTTGAAGTGTTCCAATGCCAGTCGTACAAACCAATAGAGCACTGTATTGGTCTTCCTTATTCTCCATTCGTTCCAATGCCGCTTGAAAATGTAACGTTAAATAACCAACTTCATCTTCTGTAAACGACACCCCAAGTTCTTGTTCATAGTTTGGGAGAACCGCAAGAATTGTTTCAAACATCACTCGATACGTTTCTTTGATCTGCTGAAGCAAGGGGTTAGGAAAGATCACTTCATGTCGCAGTCGATTGATAGCCGAATAAAGATGCAATGCCAACGAATATTGGAGTGTCTGATCATCTTGTATTGGAACTTCCAAGTAGTTGGCTACTCGTTGAATCAAAAGTTTTGCTTGTTTCATCGCTTCTGGTGCTGGTTCGACGAAAGTAACTTCTGAAGTGGTGCTATGCGGATTAAGGTTCCTTAATTTTGCTCCAGCAAAATAGATAGTCAGATAAGCTCGCTCTTCTCTTGGTATCCGAAGCGCGAAATCATGCTCTAATTTCTGTACCAATTCTTGGACAATCTTGGCTTCAGGTCCCTTTTCTAGATCTATCATTTCTTGCTCATCCATCTGAACTATTTGTTTCAGTTTCACTCTGCGTAGCATGACTACGATATGAATGATGATTCTTTGAAATGATTCCTCTGAGAGAGAATAGATATGTTCTTTTTCTGCAATCCGTAATAGACCTTTAATCAAGGAAAATGGTACAGAAGGAAACAGACCTTCTAGATTCAATTTCCAAGGACCCTGTATAAGCCTTTCCACCACTAGTTGAATGGCGCAACGCCGTCTCCGCTCCAAACCTTGAATCTCTACTCCATAGTTGGGCCTACGAATAAGAGAAAGGCCATCTTTCCTAGCCCGTTGTTCTACCTCCGTTAAATCCGTATACAAAGACGACTTACTCACATAGAAGTTAATTGCGAGTTGCTCTGTTGTCACTGGTTTTTCTGCCTGTAATAAAAAGAGATATATTCGATTTCGTCTTTCCTCTGTATCGTATGGAGAAAGAGGCGGAGAACCTTGTTTTATCTGTTGTAATGCTAATTTTTTCTCGAAATCGTCTCCTTCCAAGTAGACTCCAATTCCAGGCCGTCGAATTACTTTTAGTAAATATCCAGATTTGGTTAACCAGTCGGAGATCACTTGTAAGTCTTTGCGAATAGTTTTGTCTGATACTTGATGTTCCTCCACCCAATCTTGAACGGATAAGACATGATCCGTTTTGATTAGAGAGAGAAGTATTTGAGTCTTTCGGTCGTCTAGCAAAGTACTCACCACTTGAAAGTTGATGGAAGCGCTTTCTGATATAAGATTAGCATGTCCCATATTGGAAAAAGGTTGAAAAATAGTACCGGAAGTTGCGGAAGTACTTGTGATAATGCTAAGAAAATAAGGAAAGCGAAGGGAGAAACTGATATGATAGTGGATTAAAAATAGGCCTCTGACCAGATCTAATAGTCAATGTCCTTTAGGGGGAAATATATGATTGGAGCAAAATTAATGAAGTCTTGGAAATACCCTTTTATTCTCTTATTTGGCATTGGAGTCTCTAACCTAGGGGAATGGATCTATTTCATTGCTCTAAACCTAATGGTACTAGATATGTCTGGCTCACCTTTTGCTGTATCTGCTCTATACATCATCAAACCATTGGCTTCATTATTTACAAATAGTTGGTCAGGTAGCATGATAGACCGGTTTAACAAACGAAACCTAATGGTCCTCCTTGATCTATTTCGAGCTATATGGATTGTCTTTTTACCATTTGTTACATCGATTTGGTCTATATACTGCATTGTCTTTGTAATCAATATGGCGAGCTCTATGTTCAGACCTGCATCCACGGCTTACATTACCAAGTTAATACCATCTGATCAAAGAAAACGGTATAACTCTCTCCTTAGTGTAATTCAATCGGGGGCTTTTCTAATTGGACCAGCTATCGCAGGAATACTTTTTTTAACTGGTTCTCCAATCTTAGCTATCTACGTGAATGCCATCTCCTTATTCGTATCAGGAATCATTACTTTGTTCATGCCTGATCTTGAAAAACAAACTCTTACCAATCACACTTCTCATACCAAAATATCTTGGAAACTACTAAAAAAGGATTGGCTCCTTGTTTGGAACTTTAGTCGTAAATCCCCATACATTATGTTCATTTACTTTTTATTTAGTTGTGTGATAGTAGTGATGGCAACTGCTCTAGACTCACTAGAAGCTGCGTTTGCCAAAGAAGTACTTCATTTATCAGATAGTGATTATGGTTTTCTGGTGAGTATTGCTGGAGTAGGTATAGCTGCAGGGGCGATGGTTAACACACTTGTTGTAACAAAAATAGAAACTTCGTGGTTAATTGGCTTTGGATCTGTATTTGTATCAGTCGGTTATATCATCTATGCTTTTTCCAACTCCTTTTTTATCGCAGCCTTCGGATTTTTTATTCTAGCCTTTTTTCTTGCTTTTGCAAATACAGGCTTTTTGACCTTTTATCAAAATAATATACCAGTTGATGTAATGGGTAGAGTTGGAAGTATATACGGATGGATCGAAGCATTGTTTATCATCATTACAACTATTATTGTGGGATTATCGACAGAGCTCATTGGGATTCAGATTGTGGTAATAGTAGGTACACTCGTGATGTTGTTACTTGCAATTACGCTATGTATATTCAACTTTCAACCGTCAAAAGCGCGTTACTATCAACCTACAAAAGATGCGTGATTGCTGAATGTAAGGAAAAAACACTCCAAGATATCTGATCCTTCCATTGGCTACAAAATAAAAACGGTGTATATCCAATAAATGGACATACACCTTTGTTAAAGAATATACACCTTCTTTAACATTACAAATAATGAGTTACAAACTTCACTTCTACTTCCGTTATTGCTTCGATCAATTGCTCCATAATAATTAATTTATTTTCTAGTTTTTCAACTAAGTCTAAGAAGTTGAACTTACTGTAAGGAATCAGATTTTTCCCGTTCCCCATTAGTAACCCACTAAGCTTTGAAGCTGGTACCGTACCTATCACTTGTTGCGATGCAACTGCCAGATTCAAAGCTACATTGAAATCTTTTCCTTTTTCCATCGGAACAGTTAAGATCGGGAAATATACAACGAGTTCAAATTGATCAAAGTGTACGATTACGTTTTTCTTATAGAAATCCACATGCTCGCGAAATTCCACCAAATGTTTCATCAACCATTTCTGAATTTGTTGGAGAAATGCGACATGATAACAGTCTTTTTCATATTCGCCACATGGATTCCAGTCTAGAATGGTTGATTTCGGATCCAACTCACGATTGCTTAGATTTATTTTGAATTGATTTAGACGTAAATTTTTTTGTTTTTGGTAATTATCAATTATTAGGTTATTTACATCATCTACTCGAAGGACATGATGATACTCAGTATCAAAATCAGCTCTAATATAGTTTTTGTGACTTAATTTCGGTATTTGCTCGATATACGGCGATATATAAGAAGAACGATTCCCAGTTTGAGAGAGATTATATCCCACAACCAGATTATGAAATTGATAAACTGAGTTCCCTTGTCGTAACTGGTTTGCAATCTTTTCAAGATCTCGTAGTTCTAAAGCTAGTTCCTCTTGAGTTAATCGATAGTATAATTCTCCTAATAATTTCTCATATATCTCGACTGTCCACTCCGATGACTTCATACTCACTGGAAAAGAGGCTAAAAAATGTAAGTGTCCAAACGATTTCATCTGTATTACCTCCTTTTAATTTGTGCAAGGAGGCAATACCTCTCCTCCTTGACCTACTAGAATCCGATTAAAAAGGAATTCCACTAGGTCAAGGAGGAGAGTTGGACTAATGTCTATTATACGGGTTCATTCCGTAATTTGATATGTACAAATATTATAATTTTATACTACATTCCAAACTCTTTCTTAAAATAAAATAGGTGTATGCCCATCATTGGACATACACCTTTGTTAAAAAGAATCATCATTTCTCTTTAACGTAGTTGTAAGTGGCAAGTAAGAAATTCCACTTCCACTTTCGAAATAGAAGCAGATAGTTTTTCGATATCCTTCAACTTGATGGAAAGCATGTTTACCCAATCAACCAAGTAATATAAGTCGTAATGGATAGCATTCTTTCCATTACTAATGATAAGCCCCTTTAAGTTCAATGGTTGTGCTGACAGTAACTTATTGAGGTTATCATCAAACTTCATTCCAGACTGTAACGGAACAGTGAGAGTAGGAAAATACACGACTGTTTCAAAGTTATCAAAATAACTTAACAGCGTATCATAAAATTCAATATACCCTTCCAGTTCCATTTGGTGTTTATAAAGCCAATTCTGGATTTCATTTAAATAGATGAAGTACCCAAAGTCCTCTTGAGGGTCGCCACTCGGTTTCAGTTCCAAAACCTTTTTTTGATTCTCCATAAAATATCGATAAAGTTTCCCTATTTCTTGTTGATCTATTTTTAATTCCTTCGATTCTTGGTAGAGATCAATTATCAGATCATTTACTTCGTTTAACTTTAACGAATTCATGGTTTCCGAAACACAATCTGCAATAATATAACTTCCCTTGCTTAATTTAGGGATATTATTTAGATACGATGGCATCTCAAAGTCTCTAGGATTATTAAATGCAAAAATAAAATTGTTTAGATGATAGATAGAGTGTTCACTACGAAGATTATTTGTAATTTTTAACAATGTTTGTAGTTCCGTGTTGATTTCCGATCGTGTTGCACCATAAAAATATTCATCTAATAAATAATGATAATCCTGAATCAACCAATCCCTAGAATGATAGCTCACCGGAAGACTAGCAAAAAATTCTAAGTCTCCAAACTTCATTGGTATAACCTCCTTATGGTTAGTGCAAGGAGGCTATACCTCTCCTCCTTGACCTACTAGAATCCATAAAAAGGAATTCCACTAGGTCAAGGAGGAGTTATGGGATACAATCATTATACGAATAAATCGTACCATTAGATATGTCTAAATAATAAATTGATGATTACATAAATACAGGATGTGCTTTGTAGCACACCCTGATTCATTCTCTAAATTTACCAAGTAAACAGTTCATCGAGAGAATGGAGTCCAAAGTCTCCATTGAGTACCAAATCAGTATAGTATTCTTGGGCTTTGGAAATCTTATTCGTCTTTGTTGTCTTGAAAAGGTGGTACAGCTTGTTCTGGGCTTTTTCCATCGTTATGATTTTTTCGAATAAATCTGCTTTATTTAATTCAATAATCCTATTATCTTTTATGCTGAAAATAGATAATTTATTTGAAGCAAGCTCTTTGTTCAACTCAAAGCTTCTCGGTACATTTTTCCCATACTTGCAGTAACCTGCTGCCATTTGGTGAACCCAGAGAACCGATTGATGGGAAATTTCAAATTGGATCCCCTGCAAGATCGAACTGGTTGATTTCAATTCAGCTTCTAAATCTTCTAGTACAAGCAAAAAGATAAATAGTGTTTCGGCTACATGTTTTTTTAATGTTAGTTTGTTTTCTTCCGTCATTTGACCAGTTTTTCTTGCTTCTACCACTGCCTTTTTTGCCTCTAACAACTGTTTGTAATAGAAGAGAAATTCATCTTGTTTCTTATTTAATAGGTTCGATAACTTCGGGATACCTTCTTGTTTAATTAAGGTTGAACTCGCCTTAGGATGTGAGCTGTAATGGAAATTCTTCTTTTGTGAAGTAGGTAATTGAATTGGTTGCCCTAATGATATCTGATGTGAATAAAAAAGAACGAATTCATAGAAATATAATGGTTGATTTGTTTTCAAGGCAATTTGTGCATCTTTTAGAACGAACAGTTTAAGTGATGACTGATAAATTTCCTTCTCTACAGAGTCGATGCAAAAGTCTATCATATCTTGGATGTGAAACACATTGCTTCTTTCCAGCGTTTCCGCTTTCTCGAATAGCAACACGAGATCATGAAAATTTTTCAACATAACTCATCACCCCTTATTGGTATAGCTAGGAGTGAACCAACTGGTCCTCCTAGCCTAACGCAATCAGCTAGCCACAAAGGGTCTACCAGGCATTAGGCTAGAGATGAGCTTGCTACTCGATTGGTAGAATTATATTATGATTCTAATTAGTCTGCAATGATTTTTTGTGCTAAAGTCATAAAGGTTTACAAAATGGATGCACTTTTCCAAAAATATGATATAGAAAGGTAGCGAGAAATTCTAAATCTCCAAAAGTCGTCATCGATATTACCTCCTTATAATTAGTGCAAGGAGGAGTATTTGATAGAAAAAGACGTTTACATAAATTCAGGATGTGCTTGTAGCACACCCTGATTCATTCTCTAGATTTACATAGCAAAGAGCTCATCAAGAGAATGCAGTCCAAAATCACCATTGAGTACAAAATCAGTATAGTATTCTTGGGCTTTGGAAATATTACTTTGATTAATGGTCATGAAAAGTGTGTTTATCTTTTTGTTTACTTGTTCCATTGTTGTAATCTTATCTAGCAAATCTTCTTTATTTACACCAATGCTGTTATTATCCTTCGTGTTAAGGATCGTTAAATGATTTCTAGCAAGTGGTTTGTTCAACTCAAAGCTTCTAGGTACATTTTTTGCATCCTTGCAGTAACCTGCTGCCATTTGTTGAACCCAGACAATCGAATAAATGGAAATTTCACGTTGAATGAACTGCAAGATATCACCAGTCGATTTCAACTCAGATGCTAGTTCTTCTAGTATAAGCAAGAAAATATAGAGAGTTTCTGCAGCATGTTTTTTTAATGTTAATTTGTTACTTTCTGTCATTTGACCAGTTTTTCTTACTTCTGCCACTGCTTTTTTTGCTTCGATCAACAATTTGTAGTAGAGAAGATAGTCATCTTGTTTTTTCTCCAATTTTTCCGAGTAATCCTGAATGTCTGTTTGGCTAATTAAAGTGGAATTGGCTCTAGAATCTGATTTATAGCTAAAACTATTTTTGTGGAAAATTTTTAGTTCAGTCGGCGTTCCTTGTGAAATATCACGCGGATAAAAGAAAATTAATTCATTGAACGCCAATGGTTGGTTTGTTTTTAGAGCAATTTTCCCATCTTTTAAGATTAATAGTTTTAGTGATGACTGACGAATTTCCTTATCTACAGAGTCGATGCAAAATTCGATCATGTCTTCGATGCTGAAAACCTTGCTTTTATTAAGTTGTTGCGTTTTCTCGAATAGCAACAATAATTCGTGGTGATTCTTCAACAAATCATTTTTGAAATCATGTCCAATTTTCCACATAACTCATCACTCCTTAATGGTTATAGCCAGGAGTGAACCATGTTGGTCCTCCTAGCCTAATGCAATCAGCTAGCCACAATGGGTCTACCAGGCATTAGGCCAGAGATGAGCTTGCTATTCGATTGGTAGAATTATATTATGATTCTAATTACTCCGCAAATGTTTTTTGTATTAAAGTCATAAAGATTCACGAAAAGAAGGCATTTTTCTAAAAATACAATAAGGAGTAAACAGATGACAGACTATCAACAAGCTTTACAAACTTATTTAGAAGCTACCAATACACATGATTTTGATAATGTAGAAAAGGTATTAGATGATAATGCAATTTATTGGTTCTCCGACAAAACTTGTGTAAATAGAGATGAAATCAGAAGCTATTTTGAAAATGCTTGGAATTTGATACAGGATGAGATTTATGCAGCTACTGATGTCAAGTGGATCGCAGTAGCTCAAAATTCCGCCACTTGTATTTATACCTATACATGGGAAGGTTTTTATCAAAATGCATTTCGATCCGGTAGCGGTAGAGCAACCAATGTATTTGTGAAAAATGGTAATGGGTTTTGGAAGTTAAAGCATGAGCATTTGAGTAGTAATCCATAGTAGAAACTATTCACCACTACAAAAAGCGCTATTATTTCCTATACTTAATAGAAAAAGTAGCGCTTTTTTCGTATAAAATTTTGGTTTATCTTAAAATGAATCTATTCTACTCTCCGTCCTTACAACAGCTTCTCCTTGTTCATCCAACCCCCAATAAGTAGGGTAACTACCATCTCCCCAACCAAAATGTTGGCAATACACATAAGGACTTTTGTAATTATGTCTGTATTTTGATAAAATGGGACTGTTTTAAATATACCATAATTACATTTTTAGGAAACTCTCCTTTCGTTATTTGACTTTTATCCTAACATTTTGGAGGCTAATCCCTTGTAAACCGACTCCTAGTAACAAAACTACAACTTCATATTCACTAGGAGGATCTAGAACATGAGCCGTTCTTTCCATTTACTATGGGTTAGTCAGACATTAGCAAATCTCGCCGATTCTCTATACATCGTTTCCGTCGTAACGATGATTTATCAGATTACTGAGTCTGCTTGCCTATGGACTCTCTGTCCTTGTACTATGCTGGATAGTTGACTTTGCAGGCCCTATTGCTTCTTATTTTGTATCGAGTCTCTTAGCAATCGGAGCATCTGCTAATGCTTTTCTCCTTTATCGAAAATCAGCTATCCATGAAACAAAGGAGCTATTATCCGATGACAACCACACCAATTCAAGCAGTGTTGTTTGATCTAGACGGAACCATTATTGATAGTGAACCTGTCTACTTTCAAGCCGAATGTAAACTACTAAAAGAACATGGGATCCACGATTTCACATTCGAGGCCAAACAAGAATTCGTGGGCCGAAGCACGGAAGACATGATAGAAAAATTGAAACAACGTTATCCGCAACTGACAGAACCTACCCAACAGTTAGTAGACAGAGTAGATCAACTCTATCAAAAACTAGCCAAAACAAAGACAGTGGTCTTTCCTGAGATGAAAAAGTTCCTACGGCAATTGCGGGATGCAGGCTATCCTACAGCAATTGCATCCGGCTCTACTCGAAAAGTAATCCTCGACATCCTAGAGATCACAGGACTAACATCATGTTTTGATCTCGTTGTCTCATCAGAAGAGGTAGCAAAAGGGAAACCAGCTCCAGATGTCTTTCTAGAAGCTGCCAATCGCTTGTGCGTAGATCCACGAGCATGTCTTGTCCTAGAAGATACTCATTTTGGAGTGATAGCAGCCAAGAAGGCTAATATGCGTTGTATAGCCATTCCCGCAGTGCGCAATCGATTAGCTGTTGAGTTCGAACATGCAGATATTTTGTATCGTGGAGGCATCGCGGAGTTTTCTGCTGATGTAGTGATGGAATGGGTGCAAACACAATCCACTACCAGTATTAATGCAGGGAAATTAGATTGGGAAGCACTTAGTACTTTGCAAGAGGTTCAACTTCTCATATCTCAAGGTAACCGCCAAGAAGCCCTATCCTTAGCCATCCAATTACAAAAACAATATCCAAGTAATCCCGAAGTTCTCATCCAGTGTGCTTATCTGCATGATAGTTTGGGGTTAGAAAAAGAGGCTGTCCCTTTCTACGAACGCGCCATCCAACTGGGACTTCCCGAATCAGAACTGCCAGAAGCCATGTTAGGTCTAGGTAGCACCTATCGAGTGTTAGGAGAATACAAGAAAGCCGCTGACATCCTGACAAGAGCTCAGCAACAGTTCCCCCATCACAGAGCGATTCAAGTGTTCCGCTCCATGGCATTATATAATCTTGGTTCTCATCAGGATGCGATGGAAATTCTATTAACATCACTTGCAGATACTTCTACTGATCAGACGATTCAAGCCTATCAAAAAGCGATTCGCTTTTATGCTAAGGATCTAAGCAAAATACATCTAACTTAATATAACGCCAGAAAAAACCTACTAACCTTACAATATACATGGTTAGTAGGTTTTTATTAGATTTCATTTCTCTTAATCTCATTTATCTAGTTGTAGTCTAGTTTGATCTTTTTCCACAAAACTAGTTGTCCTACTATTCCAATGAGAAGAATCCCCGGAAAAATGAAGATATTATACTCTTCCCAAAATAATTCTGCTTTGAAAATGATTCTTAGAAGACCAACACATCCAATGAGTGTCATAATGTAAAAAATTTTCTTCATCTGCTTGTTCCTCACCTTTTCACTCAGCCATCTTTATAACTAGTGTACTATTTAATTAATACACCATAACAACGATATACGCAAGGCTTTTCTAAGTTTTGTTTTTTGTAAAATATTTAGAAGATTACCTATGTAAATAGAAATCAATACGCAGTATAATCATAGAGTCTAACGTTCAGTCCGCCAAAGAGCGTTTTCGATGGAGAACGCTCTTTGGCGGACTGAAACTCTTAGTTCGCTAAATTTCATCATGAAGGAGCGATCTGAGATGGGTGTAACTACAACAGCAGGAGCGTTAATCGTAGCTAGTTCTGTTTATTTTGGTAGTATTAGAGCCACACAGTTAGTAATCAAAGGTGTAACATATGCAGTTAAAAAACGTCCAAAAATAGTCGTTATATACATTTCCTAAGTTAGACAAGACCAACTTTCCTTTTCCGGATAAGTTGGTCCTTTTATTTTAAAATTCGAAAGGACATCACCTTACGTTAACAATTGATTTAAACGGATCCTAAAAAGGTCTTTTCAAGAGGATTATGAATAAAAATAAACATTCACTTATTACATATAGTTGCTAAGAAATAGCTTCGTTCTTACAATAGGTGAATGAAGCTAACCTTTATTTTCGAAATGTTTTATTTTAATTCAAAAAAATCGCCTTTTTATTATTTACCGATAATATAAATTAATCTATTATTATCTTGTCTAGCAGGCTCTTTCAGTCTGCCAGAGTGCACTTCCTTGCTGAGTGTACTCTGGCGGACTGAAACTCTCAGTTCGCTAATCACATCATGAGGAGTGAACTGAGATGCAATTTTTAATTATTTTGCTCGGAATTGTTTTGTATGGTTGGGCAATGATCTTCTCTTTTCCCAATTGGGCGAATCAGATGGAGAAATCAATGATCCACTACTTTCGACCGCGAAGTTATCGTAGTAGACAGGGAGTTCGACTATTTGCGTTCCTAATCTCTCTTGTGATATTTTTTATCCTCTTATTACTGCCAACGTCCATTGTTATCGTAATATTCCTGTAAAAAACGAAAGCTAGACAATAGATCAACTCATATGTTTTTATGAGTTGATCGTTTTTATTTTTCACCACTTCTTCTTCAAAATAAATCGGCTATATCCAGGTGGATGTCTCCCTTTTCACTTCCTCATTGCTAGGAATCACTCTTCATTTATATTCCGCTTCTCGATCTCCACATTTCTGGCGGATTTAGCTCATAGATTCCATTTTCCCGATAGAAAAAATGATGAATGACCAACTCACGTCGAATCGTGGCATAGTCTTCGTGAAACGATTGAAGATGCTCATTAATCTCTTTTTCTGTGTATTTCTTGCCAACTTGAAGAGTACGAATCAGGTGTTCCAATACAATCAATCGTTTTTTCTGCTTTCCAGGTAACTGTTTCAATTTTCCATCAGATGTAAAGAAGTTCCGCAACACACTTAATTGCTCTTTTTCCTCTGTCATATAAACCTCCTTTTGCTCATCAGGAAAGACAAGTTGTAATACTGCCTCTACATCTCGCCGAAACGCAATAGGATCTAAATGAATGTAAATCGTATTTTTTACTCGCCGTTCATAGATTAAGCCTATTTCTCTTAATTTGGAGATATGGTGTGTAATCGTGGGAGGAGTTAGCCCTAGCTTTCCTGCCAAAGCCTGACCATGTAGTGGCTCCTTGGCGAGCAAGACCAAAATTCGCAAGCGAGTGGGATCAGCTATCACTTTGTGAAAAGCTACCAATCGTTTAAGCTGCATCATATCCCTTCTTTCGATTAGATAACCATCTAATTAGATACTAATCAAATTTATTTTGAGTGTCAACCGACATCAACTTTAACCACAAAAAAACGCCCCTATTTGCGAGGGACGTTAGCGAGGTGTAATGGAGAATAAAATTGCCAAAAACGATGTACAAACCCACAAAACTCCAAGTAATAGATAGAGCCAAGCAGATCTCTTTTGGTAGACCCATACTATCATCAATAGGAAGAATCCAAGAGACATTACCGCAAGTAGGATACTAGAGGAAGTCCAGCTGAGAGTTACTTCTTTCAGTGGATTCCAATCTTGTGTGGTAACAGTCTCAAACAAAGGCGATACAGGCACATATTGCAGTGTAGTAAGCACTTCATGAGGAGGCTCTTGTTGTCCCATCCATCCCGTCACGATTAGGATCAGTACCACTATTATCGTCTCTGCACGTAGCCAACTAAGTGAGCCTTTTTTTCGAAGCCAAAAGGCATTCACAATGGCAAAACTAAGAATTACCGCAAATAGAAGGTGCTTTATGAGGAGAGCCTCTCCATATGGTAATAGCCAAGAATTCCAATATTCAGGAGCAATATATTGCATCAAAATGAGTCCAGCTAAAAAAATGGTGATGATACAAGCAATCGAAGTGGGAGTATACCATTTCAAGAAACTACCCCAGCGCTCAGAGGTAGAACCAAACCAAGCAATATATAGAAGTATACCAAACCAGATCGATACTGCTAAAAAGTGAAAAAAGGTTGCCCACAACCCTAACGTCGCTAAGCTCGCTCCATGGCTAGCCCATGTATTGGAAAGCAAGAGATACATACCCCATACCAAGCTGAGAAAAGCAGTAGGACGAGAAGTATGAATATCATTCATCCAGAGAAATAGCAAGAGCAATATTACCCCAAAGGTAGTTGCTAGCCAAGCTTGCCCTTGTGTATTTTCCGTTAAAAAGCTCCAAATCGAGATACTATTCTTTGTTACAGTAGGGATGAAACTCCAAACTTGAATAACAGGACCCAAGCCAAATAAACAGATGGAGATAATGCTAGTAGGCAACAACCAATTTGGAATGGATAAAGGTGGCTTTTTTTGTTCTGGTAGGCTTGCTAGGAAGAGGCCCCCGATGACGAGGGCGTAGCTTATATAAAGAAGAGGTTCTGTTATGGTGACAAGCATCATCATTTATTTCGCTTCTTTCCCTTTAGCAAAATTATCAGGAATATAATCAACGCCAACAACAGAGCACCCAAAATCCAAGGTAAGATGGTAGCTTTTTCTTCAATTTGCTTGGTCTCATTAGGATCGACTTGTGGAGCTGGTACCGTCTTCTCGATTAGCTGTTGTTCTTCAGACGGGGTAGCAACAGCTGGGCGATTTACTGTAAATTGATATTCACCTTCCACTGTATGTCCATCCGCTCCAATGATAGTCCAATGCACTTGAATTGCTCCATTTGGAAGGACATCACTCGTAGTCGCTACCAATTCATTTCCTGCCACTTGTACTTGAACAGGTATCTCCTTATTTGTTTCGTCTTTGACCGCGACCGTACTACCTTGTTCAATCTTGGTGTTAAACTCCAAACGCATCTCCTTTACTTCTTCTGTAATAGTCGTGTCTGGAGCCGGATTTGCTTTTACTAACTTGGAGTGAGCAAAAACAGCTTGTGGTACAAGTAATAGTACAATTGCTAATAAAAATGCTACTGTTTTTTTCATGCTTCATTGTCCTTTCTAGTGGGGATCGGTGCTGATTAAAAATAAGTTATATGTGATAGTTTTCACGTTCTTATCCAAGTTCAATCCCCTATCATGTCAGATGCACCTGATGTCCAAGATAGTCTAACTCGTAAACATCTTTTTTTCTATAGCTCTTTTGGATCAAATTCACATCATCTATATGCTTTGTTAGCCCTCCTCCTCCGCTCAAAAAAAGAAGAGACCTTAGAAATTCTACGGTCTCCTACCATTGTTTCGGATGTAAACAAGTCATCCGTACATCCGTTCTACCCGACGTAGCTTTTTGGCACCCGTTTGCCACTCGTATTCAGACCATCTAATCTTTGGTAATATACACTCCAGTTGATCACACAGAGCTTTCATCGATTCCTCTATCAATTGCTGGACTTCTAATTTGTTCGAATCAGAAACTTTTAGCTGAATCACTAACTCATCGTCTGCTAACTGTAAAACACGGTACTCTTCAATCCTAGAATCGGCTGAAATAACTGCCCTTCGTATAAAATCTGGATAAATCGTAACATTTTGTTGCTCTGTTCGATGTGGAAAATAGAATAAATCATCACATCTTCCTTCAATCTGCTCAATCGCTGTATAGACTGATCCACAAGGACAAGGCTCGGCTCTCTCTGTCAAAATATCATCCAAACCATATCGGATAATCGGTTGACTAGTTCTACAAAAATCGGTAATGATCGGGGAAAATTTTCGTTTTTGCCGATCCAGATATTTTTTTTGAATCACTACCAAATCTTCATTGAGATGAAGTGTACCATGCGAACAGGTAGTTGCTAAAAATCCTTCTGTACATTGATAAATTTGATGAACTATTTGTCCAAATCCTTTAGATATCAATTGTTCATCTAATGGGTCTAGAACCTCTGCTACAGAGATCACTTTTTGAAGATGTAGATTTACTTTTTGCTCCATCTGCATTTTGGCCAGCATCCGAAGAACGGAAGGTGGAGCTACTAAAATAGTTGGCTGATATTCCTGAATTTTGGACACATGTTCTTTTAGAGGAGTCAGTAGGTCAAAAAACTGAAAGTGAATTCGATTACTCGTAAGACTTGTATAAAGGTTGTTGTTGGCTCTTAGAAACAGTGCGATTCGGCACTTTCCGAAAATACTGTTTGGCAATACTTTTGCTAGCATCGCTCCAACCCACTGCCAACTCTCTTCGTCTCGTACTAAAAACAGTCCTCGATTACCAGAGGTTCCAGATGATAGACCCACAGAGATCCCCTGCGTTTTTCCAGAAAAATCCCTAGTTTCCTCTGACTGAAAAGCGAGAGAAAAAGCCTCCTCCTTGGTAACTCCTACTGTATTAAATTGTAAAAATTGATCCATCATGATTTGCTTATTAATGATCGGAAATTGTCGCCAATCTTTTATCGAGTAATCTTTTAGCCATTCTTGATAAAAAGGAGAATGAGCTAGAACCCACGTTACGTGCTTCTCCACCTTTTGTTCTTGCCAGCGCTCTAATTCTTTTCTTGTACGAAAACGACGCCCATACTTTGTTTTCAAGTATTGGGCGACCACATGAAGAAGTCGTTTTAACAATTGGCGCTACCTCCCCATCTTTTTATACTCTTCCCATGTGTCCAAACAGTGGGATGGAATGATGCGAATATCAGGATGTTCTTTTGCTAGATTATGTACCTTTACTAGACTCTCTCGATACTCTTTTGGTTGCTCCGTAATAAGATTGGAAAGCGGGTGTGGTAAAACAATTTCCTCATAAGCCTCTTTTACCCAGCAGCTATCAGATGCTAGGAAGATGGTCTTTCCTTGCTCATCTTGGAAAAACAATCCGATCTGCCCTTGAGCATGTCCAGGCAAATCGACTGCGATCAGACTGTTATCACCAAATAAATCATATGCAGTATTGAACATAGAGAATTTGGCCGAAATGTTTTGTTGGGAGAGTTCTTCGATCACTTTTACCCTTTGTCCAAAATCACTAGGTAATAGATTAGGAATAAATCCTCTACGCAAAGATTTCCAATCTCCTTTTCCATGAACAGCGTTAAGTTCCTTTTGCGAACAAATAAAAGTAGCATTCGGGAAATCTTTTACACCAGCGATATGATCTGCATGAAGATGAGTGAGAACGATCCACTTTACATCCTCTGGTGATATTCCAACTTTTTTTATTTGTTGTACAGCCTCTTCTTCCTGTTCAAAAGTGACAGGAGTCAACAAATGAAACAGGGAGAAAGGAAATCGTTTGGTTTCTTTAAAAAAGTATTTCGAATAACCCGTATCAATCAATATCGGTCCCTGTTCTGGATGAACAATTAGGAAAAATAGCGCTGGAAAAACCCTCTTTTTCCAATTTGACTTAGGATTGACGATCTTCCCAGGGTGAGTACAGTAGCCCCCTTGGAATAAATGCCATTTTACTTGTTTCATCTTTGTTTCCTCCACCAATGAACAAAATGATCTACTCCTTCTTCAATACTGACTCGTGGTCTATATCCCAACTCACGTTTAGCAGCACTGATATCAAGAGTCTGACTTACCCCGAGAACGCCTACAGTATAGCGTGTTAGGGTTGGTTCTTTACCAAGCAAAATTGTTTTTGATAATAGCTCTAGCAATGCTGCAATTCGATATGCAGAACCAAACGAAATGGCCTTTCCATAAAAGGGGGATTGCAATTTGTTAAATAACTTTTCTAATACCTCGATTAGATAGACTGGTTCCCCATTCGTTATATTAAATTTCTTTCCTAAAGAAGTCTTAGGAGCATCTACACAAAGTAAGAGCGCATCTACCACATTTTCTATATAGGTGAGATCTATCAATGCTCTGCCATTGTTAATAAGCGGAACCATCTTTTTCTCATTGGCTTTTAACAGACGTGGAAGAATCGTTTGGTCTTCAGGACCAAATAATGCTCTTGGACGAATAGTAATCGTTTCCAAACCTTGTGAGAAAGCCTGATCCACTTCTAGTTCAGCTAATTGTTTGGTACTAGCATAATGATTTACCATTTTATTAGGCAATGGATCTGTTTCTTTCACGTTCAAACGGTCTTGAAAGGAAAAATAAATACTCGGTGTCGAAACATGAATAAGCCGTTTTACTTGACTCTCTATACACCCTTCTATCACATTTCTCGTACCGATTACATTCGCTTGATAAAACTGAGCATACTTTCCCCAAGGTGAGGAGAGCGCCCCACAATGAAACACATAATCTTGCTCTTGGCACAACGCAATGATCTCTTTCCGATTTTCTAATGGAGAAGGTCGAAACATAATCCCCTGTTCTTCCAGGACTTTTCCAATAGTTCGATTCCGTCCAGTTGCAGTCACTTTCCATCCTAATTGCTGTAATCTCATAGATAATGCTTTACCCAAGAACCCTGTTGCTCCAGTTACAAGTGCTCGCACTTTCTTAATCTCCATTCCATTCAATATCATAAGTTGATACTTCTGTCATCGGAATCCGATGATTTATACTCTGTTTCCACATAAAATACAGTACTGGTAATTGGTAAAAGAAAGGAATCGGATCGTTCCAACGAAACACAGCATCACGAAAACGAGATAGTGTTTTGAGCCAGTCCCAAACCTGTGCAAAAGACTGGCAGTTTGCCAAGCCATACGTAAGCATGGCAAGGGACAACATCTGTTTGGTTCTAGGTGAGGGAGCAATAACTTGATTCAACTCCTGTTTGGTAAAAGCAAGCTCCAACTGATCCTTTTCCATAAACAGATGAATTCCACTAGTTGCTCTTGGATTACACTCTATCGGAACCCATTCACCTGACGAAGTATATATCCAATCAAAGGCAATTTGGCCAGACCAGCCATGCTTACTCACCCAATCAGTAATATCACGTTTTAGTTCTGGTTGCTCAGTAGGTTGAAATGTAATCGATGATCCAATGCCAGCTGTAAAGGTAGTCTGGTAAGTTGCATGAGCAAGTAATTTTCCATGATCCGCAACACTGTAAGTACAAAACTGTTTCCCCAAAAGGTATTCTTGTAGTAGCCAAGGAAATGCGGGAGTTATCTCGACATAATCATCTAGTGAAACTTCTCCGTTTTGGATGAATACCACTTTGGATGCAAACCGAGAATAAACTGGTTTCAAAATCCAACTTCGATTAGCAGAGAAAGATCCTACCTTTTCTATCAACTCTTCTTGTGTACAGATCAGGTAAGTCTCTGGTATTCTATTTCCCAATCCTTCTGCTTCTTTTAGAAAAAGCCATTTGTTATGAACTTTTTGTAGCTTGTCCCCCGACTCCGTCCAAACTTTACAACGGTTGGCCAACACATTGTAGTACTTCCCAACTGTAAAAACCTCTTCACACATTGGTACGAGGTGGTCGACATGTTCCGTTACAATAATAGCCTCTAGAGATTGGATAAACTTCTCTGGCTCAAAGCGAGGTGCTGGAACGGAAAACGTTTTGGATACTGCTTTACTCTTTTTACATAGATGGACGGAATTGCTCTCTGCAACCAATACGCGATGTCCTGCTTTAGATAATAATCTCGCAAAATGCAGTGTTGCTGGTGCCCTTCCACCAGTCAGCAAAAAGGTTTGCTCTTTAGTAGACAAGCACCATTCCCCCTAAAGAAAGACCAGCAGATGTCCCCAAGAGTAGACACGTATCCCCTCTTTGCAATTGCTTATTCCGAATGATTTCATATAAACCGATCGGAATGGATGCCGCGATATTATTTCCGTACTTTTCTACAAGCATCAACATACGATCTTCTGGAATTTTTAGCCTTCGTTGCATAATTTTCATCGCTAGTTTACTAGCTTGATGTGGAACTACCCATCTTAATTGATCCATATGAAAATCTGGCTGAGCATCAACTGATGAAAACAGCTTTTCGAGAAAAGATGGCAAATAACGCAAACTCAAACGAAATACCGCTTCTCCATCCATATCAAATAAGAAGTCATTCCAATCTACTTCCCCTTCGTATTTGCGTGGATGATATTTACTCCCGCCCCCTCTGATCTCCGTAAGATGAGCACCCTCAGGATACGTTTCCATTCGAGACGCGAGAATACAGGAAGCATCTTCTTGACTAGTAGGTCCTACCACTACTGCTGCTGCACCATCTCCAAACAAAGAGGCACTCTCTTTTTGTTTCCAATTTAAGCCGACCGAAGCAATTTCGGAAGAAACAATTAGAACATGACGATAGCGACCTAATTCAATAAGATACGAAACTTGATCCAAGGCAGTAACAAAACTAAGACAAGTAGAATTAATATCAAATGCTGGAATGCCTCGGTGTTGTTGAGCACCTAACTCCCGATATAGTAAAGCTGCCGTACAAGGAATCGCTTGCTCCATCGTGCCACTCGCACTTACGATACAATCAATATCATGAAGTGTTAATCCCGCATCTTCCAGAGCCTCTTTAGCTGCTAACGCTCCCATCTGGGTTATCGTTTCAGACTCTGCAAAATAGCGTGTTAAAACCCCAGACTTCTTTGCTACCCAACCACTTTTTACACCTAATAGCTCGTCCATTTCTTCTGCTGTAACAATCCGATTTGGAAAGTATCTTCCTACTCCCATAATTTTCATATTTCTCTTTTTCATAGACACCTCTGATAATGAAATAAAATGTAATAAGTTACTTGTTAAACAAAATGAGACTCCCTTTCTATTTATGGGAGCCTCGTATTTACAAATAATCGGTAAGCAAAATACATTGTTTTATAAAACCTTATCCAACTACAATCGTTGCTTTACATTCATTTTATATAAAACATTATACATTTCAATTGGTACCATTTGTTACATTAAAGATACTTTTAAATAAAATAGACCACCTTTAACAGGTGATCTCTTTGTTTACCGCTTGCCTTTCTCCCGATAAAACTCATGAAACAACTTAATCAGCGCCCGTTTCTCAATCCTCGATACATAACTCCGTGAAATCCCCAATTGCTTAGCGATCTCACGTTGGGTTCGTTCCTCTTCATTGTCTAGCCCAAATCGCCAACGAATCACTTCTTGCTCCCGATCGTCTAGAATATGGATATTTTCATATATCTTTTTCCGCTCAATCTTGAGTTCCACAAGGTTCATCACTTCATCCCGATCCGTTCCAAGAACATCGAGAAGATTGATCTCATTTCCTTCTTTGTCAGTTCCTATAGGGTCTTGTAGAGAAACATCTTTTCTTGCCTTTTTTAACGAACGAAGATGCATTAGAATTTCGTTCTCGATGCAGCGAGCGGCGTATGTAGCAAGTTTCGTCCCTTTATTGGGGCGGAATGATTCAATTGCCTTTATTAATCCAATCGTCCCGATGGAGATCAGATCTTCTGTGTCCTCCCCGGTATTTTCAAATTTCTTCACGATATGGGCAACTAGACGAAGATTGTGCTCAATGAGTCGATTGCGTGCATCTGCATTTCCCTGCGCCATCAACTCTAAACACTCCATCTCTTCTTTTTCTGGCAATGGCTGAGGAAAAGCATTGTTCTTGATGTATGAGACAAAAAGAGACATTTCTTTGAAAAGCAGGATCAAGCTAGTCAGTAATCCAGGCAAGTCCCTTCACCTCCAGAGGATTGCGCTTACGATTACCATATGTACGAATGCCTAGTCCTGTTCCTAGAAGGCGATGAATGGATGAAAAAATAATTTTAATAGTTTAAATATACATACTGATGTTAAAATGAACTTTATGCAAAAGGGAGATTAGAATTCATAAATTGTGAACTGTATGAAATAGGACAAAGATTATTTGTAATCTAAATAACTCCCCTTTTTGGATCCGATTAATAAGAGCATCAGTTTTCTTACTATTTCATTTTACTAAAGGAGAACTTGAAATAATGGAAAAAGCAGTGGAAATCAACAAACCGATGAACTTCCAACATTTTTACCCAATTTGGTGGATCGCTTTACTTTTTTTAGACATCGTAACATGGGGTTTATGCTCTGTCGCTCTATTCTACTCCTATACCTATTCGTTAAACAAAATTCAACCAGTGAAAAGTCTATACTGGATCTGTCACTTATATGCTATAAATGTGATCTCATTCCTTTTTTATGATATATATCACATTTATCAATACGGTTTATATACTTGGTTGTTTATTTTGGAGTTCACAACATTAGAAGATTTATTACTCTTAATGGAAATAACACTTTACTTCATGTTCGTGCTTATCTTACGAAAAAAATTAAATAACCTTCAACCACTTGAGAAGCCCTTTCATCTCGCCCTGACAATCTTTTTTTCTATTCTTTATATCCAATATCGAATTAACTCCCAAATAAAATGGGAGAAAAAGCAATCAAATTTACCTACTTAATGCCAAAGAACCTAGCAAAGCGTGTTTGATTAAGTTCGTAAAGCTACATGAACAATGAGACAGTTCCTTTTGACTATATTGGCAAAAATTACTATTAAAAATAACACTAAATCACTCTTATCTATACAACTTAGCTCTAGCCAATCTTTCAAAAAAGGAGTAGAATATTTTTTATTCACTAGAGAAAGAGATGCTTACTTCCAGCGCATCTTTTTCTCTTTTCTTGTGTAGAAAGGAAAACTCACAAAGATGACTAGATGGAAAACCTATCTTATTCTTCTCGTCGTGATGGCAACTTGGGGACTAAATGTGGTAGCCACCAAACAATTGGTAGCCGAATTCTCTCCCATTACCATGACGGCTTTTCGCATTCTTACCGCTGGACTCTTTGTTCTACTTTTTTTACGAAGCATCGGACAGTTGCCTAAGTTGACCAAGTCTCATCTAAAGCTAATTGTAACAGCTGGGACTTTTAATGTAGTAGCACACCATGGATTGTTAGCACTAGGACTTACTCAAACCACTGCTACCAATGCTGGATTGATATTGGGGCTCGGACCTTTATTGACCTCTTTGCTCTCTATTAAATTAATTGGTAATCATTTGTCTACATTCCAATGGATAGGACTCTTACTCGGCTTTAGCGGAGTAACACTCGTTGTTCTAAGTGGTAGTAGTGGAATCGGTATATCTATTGGCGATCCTATCGTCTTTCTCTCGATCCTCTCGCAAGCAATTAGCTTTATCCTGATCCGCAAAGGCGCATCCACTTTAGATGCCCGTGCCCTAACAGGATGGATGATGGTTTATGGATCTCTTATCTTATTCGTACTTGGACTTATCTTTGAACCACATGGTCTTGCACAAATGTGGCACGGAGATGGGCAGATATGGACGATCTTCTTTGCTTCTGCCATTATCGCTAGTGGCATAGGACACATGATTTACAATCGCTCCATCCAGAGCATTGGACCAGTCGAAACCTCGATCTTCCTTAATTTCAATCCTCTCTTCTCACTGATCGGGGCAACGATTTTCTTGGATGAGCACATTACCTCTTTTCAACTTATCGGGTTTGGATTGATCGTTCTAGGGGTTTTACTAGGGGCTCGTGTGTTGGAAATGATACTCAGCCATCGGAAAAAGAGACCTAACAAAATGATAGCGCACTAAAAAAAGAGCTCTGTTGAAGGAATGGATTCTATTCCAAAAACAGTGCTCTTTTTTCTCCCTTTTCATCTTTAATCCATACCAAATTTGAAAACAAAACTTAGTAGTAAACCAACTAGTAGAAGCCCCATCCAAAGCTTGTAATCCCAACCAAAATCTCGACTCTTCTCTTTCACAACCTGACGATAATAGTCTTGTGCTTTTTTGTCATCTGGATTCAAGCGTATTGCCTCTTTCAATATAGGATATGCTTTTTTTGGATCATTTCGATTTACCATTAAGTAATGCCCATAGTTTAAATGAACCAACAAACTCTCCGGGTTGATTCGCAATGCCTCTCGATAGAACGTTTCTGCCTCCTCTAATTGACCACGTTTTGTATAGATCATCCCTAAAAGCAAAGGACATTCTTTTCGCTCGGGATCCAGCTTTGTTGCCTGCATCACCAACTCCTCTGCACGGTCTAGATGACCAAGATCAAGCTCAGCTCCTGCATAATGCACGATAGCAGCAACACATTCTGGATCTAAATCTAGCGCTTTTTGGAAGTAAAGGATTGCCTCATCTATTTTTTGGGTTCCATAATGAGTGATTAATCCCTTGAGATCCCACGTATCAGCAAATTCGGCATTGGAAGCAATACTTTTGTCAATCGCCTCTTGTGAAGCAACAATATCTCCTGAGCTAAAATAACCAATTGCTAATGTCATATAGCCAAGAAAATGCTCAGGTACTAACTTCAATATTTGAAATCCACAATCTAAGACAAGATCTGGTCTTCCAACCTCGCTGGCATAATCTGCTTTCTTTAATAATTGGATGATGTCATCCCCTATTTCCTTCATCGAATGTTCTTCATCCACCAAGTGCACACTCCTAGCCAACCGTTTCTTCATTAATATATTTTTATATCATTTTAGCATGTTCAATTCTATTAATCTGATAAAATCAAAAAATCCTCCTACATTTCCTGTGAGGAGGTTAACTAATTACGTTTATATTCGTAAACCAATCTCTATAAATATTAATTCGACTTGAAGTTCCAAAATTTGTTTCTGTGGCTCTTCCCTCACTGGCTCTTGAGAAATAGGTTTTGTAATATCTCCTCCTGAAGTGTCATTATGTTTTGGCGATTTTTTTGTAGTTGAATCACCTGATTTGCGTTGATTTCTTTCCCTTTTTTTTTCGGAATCACGGTAACTTTGATTGTTATTTGGAGTTGTCTTAGAGCTTTTAGACTGTTGTTTCTTTTTATTCGAAGTAGTAGCTACTTTTTTCGTTTGTTTTGATTTCTCCAGTTTCATAGACAGTGTCTTATATACTTTTGTATGTTCTGCCATTGTGACACCGAGATCATGACATTTGGCCCGCTGAGCGATTGGGACAAGAGGCTTCTCTTCTTTTTCGGTATGTAGCAACTGGTAGAGTATGCTAGAAAGCAACATAACCGTGGCAAAAAAAGCAATCATCCCTTTTAGGATGCTTTTTTTCTCAGAAGTTGGCAAACTTATCGGTTCTCACTCTCCTTTTTTCTTGCTCTCCATATATTCCCCTTTGTTACTAGATAACCCTCTAAAAATTCATAATATTTTACTCCACAATGAACAAAGCCATTTAGTTTGCATTGGATCTAAACAGGGGAATAATTACAAAAGATATTTAGATAAGGAGACTAACATGAATAATAAAGCCGTTTATTTAATTAAGAGACCCCAAGGTATGCCTACTCCTGACGATTTTGCTATTCGCAACCATGAACTCCCTCCCTTACAGAAGGGCGAAGTAAAAGTTCAAACTATCTATTTATCGGTTGATCCTTATATGAGATCTCGAATGAGTGGTAGAACTGATTCCTATATCCCACCTTTTAAGCTAAATGAAGTCCTTACTGCTGGTGTAGTCGGAAAAGTAACGGAGTCACTAGATTCAAACTTTCATAAAGGAGACCTTGTCCTTGGAATGCTTGGTTGGCAAGAATTTTCCATCGCTTCTGCAAAACATTTGACTAAACTGCAATTGGAAGAAGGTATTCCACTATCCAATGCGTTGAGTGTCGTGGGAATGCCAGGCTTAACAGCCTACTTTGGATTGTTGGACATTGGAAAACCACAAGCAGGAGAAACCGTTCTCGTCTCTGGTGCTGCTGGAGCTGTAGGAAGTATTGTAGGACAGATTGCCAAGATTCAAGGATGTCATGTAGTAGGTATAGCTGGTTCTAATGAAAAAGTACAGTACCTTATTAATGAGCTAAACTTTGATGAGGCATTTAACTATAAGAATGTTGATTTACATGAGGAAATTCAAAGAACGTGTCCGAATGGTGTGGACATCTATTTTGATAATGTTGGCGGTGAGATCACAGATGCTGTCTTAAATCATCTCAATAAATTCGCTCGTATACCCATCTGCGGGGCAATATCGGAGTACAATCTGACTGGTGAAAATGTTGGACCACGTGCTTTTAGCAAATTACTTACCAAGAGTGCTCTAGCGAAAGGTTTTCTCGTTGGTGACTATGCAAAACGCACATCAGAAGGAACAGCTGCGCTAGCAAAATGGGCGAGTGAAGGAAAAATCCAATCACGAGAAAATATCATCGATGGTTTGGACAAAGCGGTCGAAGCTTTTCTAGGTCTTTTCAGAGGAGAGAATATTGGAAAACAATTGGTTCGTGTAGCAAAAGAAGATTAAGCAACATTTTATTCCATAAAACTGTTTGTTCATTTTGATGCAGACAGTTTTTTCTTATTATGCCAATAGGAATTTAACCGTAAAAAGCATCGACTAATTGTTCTAAGTCAAAGAAAAGCACCTAGTCCTAATAGAAGGATAGGTGCTTTTTTTTGATTATCTAAATGGATTTACCGGCTTCATCACAAATCCACCTTGCATATTGCGTGGTTCATATGAGATCACAAAAGCCTTTGAATCTAGGCTATAAATATCTTGATACAGCTTCTTTTGTCTTTTTCGTTGAATCATAATAGAAAGCACTTGACGTTGTCCATCTAATCCTTCTCCAGCCCATGTGGTAATTCCATAACCTTTCTGACGAAGATCTCTGGCAAGTAGCACTTCCGAATCAGTCGAGACAACTTGCACCATCACATAACCTAATGCTAGTCTCTCCTCCACGCGTATACCCACCAAAATACCAATCCCGTAGCTTATGCAATAAATGAGAAGCGGCAGTGGTCTGTCTAGGTTTTCCAGTACAATTTTAAATCCCATCACGTAGATAAACACATCAACAGCAGAAAGAAAGGCAGCGGCATATTTATAGCCTTTGACTGTCAAGATCGTACGGACGGTAAGCACGGTTACATAGAGAACTTGTAACATAAAAATAGTGAGCAAAGTGGACAGCATGGAAACCACATCTACCTTTTCTACTGAAATAACAATGTCATTATAGAATCGAACATCTATCGTTTCAATAGAAAAAAGTGCATTTTTTTAATGGTATTTCTCCCATATTTGACCATTCTCCACTACGATTTTCCCTTTCTTCACCACCGTATCTACATGGTTAATCCCAAAATGGTATGGCAGATAGGCAAGGTTGGTTGCCTGATATAGAACAAAGTCTGCCCATTTCCCTATCTCTAAGCTCCCGATAGAATCTGCTCTCCCAATTGCATGAGCCGCATTGATCGTCATAGCAGTAAGTACTTCTTCTGGAGACATAGAGAGATTCACTGATGCTAACGTCATAACGATTTGAAGTGACTCCGTTGGCGAGCTACCAGGATTATAGTCGGTGGCAAGCGCTACCGGAACTCCTAAATCGATCATCATTCTAGCTTGAGCATGTCTCTTTAAACCGAGCGAAAAGGAGGTTGCTGGCAGGCAAACAGCGATGGTTCCTGATTCTCTCATCTTTCTAAGCCCGTTTTCCGTACTAGCTAGTAAGTGTTCTGCCGAAATACAGCCAAGTTCTCCTGCTAATTCAGCTCCCCCAAGTGGTTCTACCTCATCAGCGTGAATCTTGATTCCAAATCCTAGCTCCATAGCTTGTTGGAGGATTTGACGAGATTCCTCCACAGAAAATACTCCTTCTTCACAGAAAACATCACAATAATTTGCTAAACCGAGTCGCTTCACCTCTGGCAACATCTCGCGAATGACTAAATCAACATATCCCTTGCGATTCATAACATATTCTTTGGGAACTGCGTGGGCACCTAAAAAAGTAGAAACAATATCCACAGGATGTGTCTGATCTAACTGTTTCGCTACTCGCAACTGCTTAAGTTCTGTCTGAGTATCCAGACCATATCCGCTTTTTGCCTCAATCGTCGTTGTTCCATGCTTTAACATCCAATCAAGACTATTCTTCGCCTTTTGATATAATGCTTCTTCACTTGCAAGCCTTGTCTGCTCAACCGTATAGTGGATTCCTCCACCTTTTGCCAAAATTTCTAGATAAGGTACTCCTTGTCGTTTCCACTCCAGCTCATGTTCACGAGATCCCCCATGTACAAGATGAGTATGAGGATCAATAAGACCCGGAGTGACAAGCCGTCCTTTGGCATTTAATTCATGCAATACAGGTATACCTTTAATTTGTGCTCGTACTTCCTCTTCCGGTCCAATTGCAGCTATACGTCCTTGATGTACTGCGATCGCACCACCTGCTATCATTTCGATCTCGGACATTTCTTTGCCTACTTTAGGTTTCAGTGAACCTCTCATTGTGATCAGCGATCCAATGTTATGGACGAATAAATCAATTTGTTTCATTCTCTACTCGTCTCCTTGCATCATAGGAATTCGAACCCCACGAGCTTTCGCTGTCTGAATGGCTTTTTCGTAACCAGCATCCGCATGGCGTAAAATTCCCATGCCGGGATCGGTAGTCAAAACACGAGTGAGACGCTCTTCTGCTAGCTTGGAGCCATCTGCTACGACTACCATCCCTGCATGTAGCGAATAACCCATCCCTACACCACCACCATGATGAACAGAGACCCAACTAGCTCCTGATGCTGTATTTATCAAAGCATTTAGTATCGCCCAATCTCCTACTACATCGCTTCCATCCTTCATCGCCTCTGTCTCCCTGTTAGGTGAAGCGACAGAGCCACAATCGAGATGGTCGCGACCGATGACGATTGGAGCAGATATCTTGCCTGTGCGTACCATTTCATTTATCGCTAGACCCATTTGAAGTCGTTCTCCATATCCCAGCCAGCAGATTCGGGCGGGCAATCCTTGAAATGCTACTTTTTCTCTTGCCATCTCGATCCAACGGCGTAAATTCTCATTATGTGGGAATAGTTCAAGTGCTAACTCATCTATTCGCTCAATATCTGCTGGATCTCCAGAGAGAGCAACCCAGCGAAATGGGCCTTTCCCCTCACAAAAGAGTGGTCGAATATAAGCAGGAACAAAACCTGGAATGCGAAATGCCTCTTGGACTCCCTCATCCAATGCCACTTGGCGGATATTGTTTCCATAGTCAAAGACGACAGCACCTAATTTTTGAAAATCGACCATTGCTTGTACATGGGTTGCCATCGATTGCTTAGAAAGCCGCTCATACCGTTTCGGATCAGTGGAACGAAGTACATCTGCTTCTTTGAGTGTATAACCTGCTGGAATATATCCATTGAGCGGATCATGTGCAGAAGTCTGATCAGTCACAAAATCTGGAATGACACCACGACGCACCATCTCAGGTAATACTTCAGCAGCATTACCTACTAGACCAATGGAAAGCGGTTTTCCTTTCGCTTTGGCATCTAAAGCTAGGGAAAGTGCCTCTTCCAAACTCTCCACCAGCAGATCACAATACTTCGTTTCGATTCTGCGCTCAATCTTTTTGCGATCTACTTCTACCCCGATCAGTACACCCTCATTCATCGTGACAGCCAGTGGTTGGGCACCGCCCATCCCACCTAAACCAGCTGTAAGTGTAAGTGTCCCCTTTAACGATCCTTTTGAATGTTGTCTAGCTGCTTCTGCGAATGTCTCATATGTCCCTTGCAAAATTCCCTGAGTCCCGATGTAGATCCAGCTACCTGCTGTCATCTGTCCATACATCATCAAACCTTTTTGATCTAGATCATGAAAGGTATCCCAATTTGCAAACGCAGGGACAATCACCGAGTTGGAGAGAAGAACCCTCGGCGCAGCTGGATGGGTACGAAATACTCCGACAGGTTTTCCTGATTGAATCAAAAGAGTCTCATCTGCCTCTAACTCTCGAAGTGTTGCTACAATCTGATCATAACAACCCCAGTTTCTCGCTGCTTTTCCAATACCACCATAAACAACTAATTCCTCCGGCTTTTCCGCAACCTCTGGATCTAGGTTATTCTGCAACATACGTAAAACAGCCTCTTGTTCCCAACCTTTTGTGTGTAACTCCTGACCACGATATGCACGAATTGCTTTTCTTGATTGATTCACTTAACTACACCCTTTCATTTTTTTCTGAAGGTAGTAACCTGTCAAAAAGTGCAGGATGACATGAAGCATCAATCGTACCGTCGCCCGTCTCGGATCTTGCAGAGGATCTACACAAACTATATCGAATCCCTTTACTTTGGGATGTTGCCCTAGAAGGAACACTGCCTGGACTAATTCACGTGCCGTCATACCATTTGGCACCATTGCAGGAACACCTGGGGCGAATGCCTGATCCAAAACATCCATATCAACTGTCACATAGATAGCCTCTGTTTTCTTACCTGCGATCTCCAATGCTTTTTGAATCAAGGCGTCAATTCCATTCAGATTGAGATCCCTCTGAGTGTATTGATGGATTCCTTCCGTTTTCGCATAGTCACGGTACGCCTTGGAATTGGCAAAACTACGTAATCCGATTTGAACGATATTTTCTCCTGTAACGGTTCCTGATTCTAATAAACTGCGGATCGGCGTCCCGTTGGTAGGACCTCCATCATTCAGATTGCGCACATCCATATGAGAGTCGAGTTGAATGATCCCTACTGATCCCGAATAACGTTGTCGAAAAGCTTGAACCGATGGAAAAGTAATAGAATGATCCCCACCAACGATAATGGGAAAAATCTTTGGCATAACCTGATAAAGCGTCTGCAGAGCATGATAGATATTGGTGTGGCATTGTCTAATATCCGTTACGTGCATCTTCACATCACCTAGATCACGGATCACAAGCTCTTGAAGATCTACATCGTGATCCACATTATACGTTGTCACATTCGGAAATAGCTCTCGCAAAGCATTAGGAGTCATAGAAGCACTCGAAACACTAATGGAACTTTTGGACAATGGGACTCCGATCATACCTATTTCTAGAGACACTTTACCATCCCATGGGATAATCCATTCAGACACTTTGGTCTCATATCGATCTTTCCAATTGGAGCTCCGCCAAAGCTCTGGTGGATGAATCCATTTCCGAATATCCAACCATAACACTCCCTTTTCCAATTATTAAGAACAATCTCTCCATCTAGAAAAAGTGGGTGTATAATAAGATGTGTTTATTTCTTGAGATAAGGGTGAGTGAATTTGTTTGAAACAGTGTTAGCCCCTGTCGGTTTAGGAGCAGCTCGAATCGATCTGAAATTAGATCAAGCAGAAGTACATGCAGGCGAAATAGTAACGGGGCATTTTCTTATCACAGGTGGAAAAGCAGAACAAGATATTGAGGGACTGTCTGTCTTTTTTATGATGGAATCTCATCATGCAAAATCGCTAGGTACGATACTAGAAAAAATCGCTACTATCCATATTAGTAAGGACGAATTTGAATTAGACTCTGGGGAGGTCAGAAAATACCCGTTCCAATTTCAATGTCCAGATGACCTCCCACCTTCTTCCGTTAATACGAAATATTTCTTTATTTCTAACTTAGAGATTAAACACGCAATGGATGCACATGATCGAGATTTCCTCAAAGTAAGACCTTCGAAAAAATTAGAAAACTATTATCTTGCCATGAAACAACTCGGCTTTAAGCAAATCGGTGAAGGTCTTATTCCTTCCGAAGATGGATCGTTTGCACAATGGATCCAGTATCGCCCGACTACTTATTTTTATGGCAAGTTTGAAGAAATTAGTTTCTACTATTCACAATACAAGAACCAGAAGGAGATTCAAGGGGTTTTTGATATTGTATGGAAAGAAAAAAATGCTTCTAGCTATCTCAGCTTCTTGCAACAAAAAGAACAAACCCATTCCTTTACGTTAACAGAAGAAACATTACGTAGTGAAGAAATAACTAAACAAACGATTGAAGCTATGATTCGACAAGAATTAGTGAACAATCAATCCTAATATGAAAAAATGCTCTCATTGCCTATATGCAAGAGGGCATTTTTAATATTCTCCCAGATCGATGATTTCCAAGAGATCCGAATACCGCTGAGCTATCACCTTTCGAAGATCTTGACTCCAATGCTCTGATACCAATTGAACGATCTTCGTAATTTCTCGTATAATTTCTCTTCCTTCTTGATGATATACTACCCAAGCGGGAGCTCGATCGAGAAAGACACGTTCCACGTCGATAAACTCCTCCTCTTTTCCTGCGGGAAACCGGATTAATTCACCCACTTTCATTTGTTCCACCAGCTTTTGGATTGCAATCTCTTTAGACATACGATTTCTCCTTCAATATGTATGTTTCGATAGAACGGATCCTAGTATAGAAACTCTATTTTATTTTATGTTTATTATGAATAAAACTCAATGTAAGATTCTTTTCATCCTTGCCGAAAACGAGAAGTATTTCAAATCTCTCCACTTGCAGTTGATTTCGATAAACATACGAATTGTTCACGAAAACATAATTACCCTAGCTTATATGAAATGTTACAATAAAACACAGTCAAATCCGAACAAGATTTGCGATACATATGTTAGGAGTGAAATGATGCTAGGTTGGTCAATATTTGTAGCCCTCATTCTTGGGATAGTAGAAGGGATCACAGAATTTGCCCCAGTCTCCTCCACAGGCCACATGATTATCGTGGATGACACCTTTCTCCAATCATCAGGACTATACGGAAAAGACGTTGCAAATAGTTTTAAAGTAGTAGTTCAACTCGGATCGATCTTAGCGATCATCGTCGTGATGTGGAAACGCCTACTCAGTATAATTGGACTTTATAAGATGGAAGGCCAAGGGGAAAGCGAACATTTTAGCCTAAAACACATGATCATTGGAGTAGTACCTGCTGGTATTCTAGGTGTACTCTTTGAAGACTGGATCGATAAAAATCTCTTTAGTACCCAAACGGTGATCTACGCCCTAATTGCTGGAGGTATTTTGATGATCATAGCAGAAAAATGGCGTGGTCGTACGACCGCAGCCAGCCTTGATCAGCTAACAGTGAAGCAAGCATTAGGGATGGGACTTTTCCAATGTTTCTCCTTGTGGCCTGGTTTCTCTCGTTCAGGAGCAACCATCTCAGGCGGGATCATCTTAGGAGCTTCTCACCGCACGGCTTCCGAATTTTCATTTCTCATGGCTCTCCCAATCATGATGGGAGCTAGCACACTATCCCTGATTAAAAATTGGGAGTTCTTTACCTTAGATGTATTACCATTCTTTATTACAGGATTTATCACCTCTTTCATCGTAGCTCTACTCTGCATCAAGTTCTTCCTTAACTTGATTGGCAAAGTGAAACTAATTCCTTTTGCTATCTACCGTTTTATTGTAGCTGCGATTTTGATTGTGATTTATTGGGAAACCTTTTAAAAACATACCAAAAAAAGCTGCCTACTGTTTTTGGCAGCTTTTTTGGTATGTTAAATACCGTCTTTTGGATCAAGACGGTTTAATTAGTTAACAAATATCAGGGAGCATTTTGTCCATTAGCGTGAAAAAGGATATTGGTTTGGCATGGGCATGTTTTCTTCTATGTCTTCTTCAATGTTTTCCATACCAAACTCTTCTACCACTCTCCGGCAAAGTCGTAGCTCATTATCTACAATTTGATCAGGATTTTCTGATTTCAGTAGTGAGCTTTGATATTGTAGTACAGCTTCTTCTAAAAAATCTAATTCTTCTTTTGAAAGGTTTACTGTAATTTTCATTTCGTTCTACTCCTTTTTGTCCACTTACTCTATATGATAATCTCTCCACACGGACAACTCAACCGAAAACCAACATGGTTTCATTTTTTTATCTTTTATATATGCATATTACATTGTTAATTAAGATTGGAACCTTCTACTTTAGAATACCCCTCTCTCATTCTCTTTTAACACACTGATACCATATTATCATTTAATTAAAAAATTTTGAATATAAAAATTTTACCATATCAAGAAATCATATCATGAGAAAAGAGCCTCTTTCCATCATTCGATGAAAAGAGGCTTTTTTAGAATTGAATTACTCTTTTTAAGATCATGTTATAAGCTATAGCTATTGTAATGCGGCTTTTTTCTTACGATAAGCCTCATGTTCAGCCAAGGTTTCGAAAAATATGTGTTCTGCAGGATTTTCAATTTTAGTCTGATAAAAATAAGCATTATAATTTTTGGCTGGCTTTAATACCGCTTCTAGTGATTGAATTCTGGGGTTTGCAATTGGTCCAGGCGGGAGTCCGCTTTCTGGGTACTCTGGATTTTGTTTGTACAAGTTATACGGACTTGAAAAAGCATAGTCTTTATCCAACAATCTCTTCACAACCCGATTTTCTTCCATTCTAATCCCATATACAGTAGCGGCATCAATATTTAATGCAAAACTTTCAGGTCGTTTGAGTCGGTTATAAATAACTCGTGCTATCTTAGGTCGTTCTTCATTAATCATCGTTTCTTTCTCCACTAAAGAAGCATAAATAACTGCCTCATCTAGCTCCAAGTTTCCTGCCTTGATCAAATTATCACCATCTAATTTATCCCAATTTTTTTGGAATTCAGCCAGCATTGTGTTTACAATTAGTTCAGGAGTCGCATCTTTCCGAAAATTATATGTAGTTGGATATAAATAACCTTCTAGCTTGAAGGATCTGTCTTCATTGTCCTTAATTCGTTTTTCAATCTCTGTCTTGGCTTCTGACCGATCAACTTCTTTCAAGAATGCTTCTTTGTTAAAGCCTCGCTTCTCTAATACATCAGCAATTTCATAGACATTAAAGCCTTCTGGGATCGTTATTTTCACATCATCTTGTTTTCCAGATGCGATCTTCTTTAAAATTGCGATTAGATCATCATCTTTATTTACTTCGTAGACCCCAGCAATCAGGTTCGTATTATCTGTATACTTTGCATAAATCCGAAAAAAAATAGAGTTTCGGATCAGATTCTTCTCTTCTAATAACTCTCCAATTTTTTGCACAGATGAGTCTGGCGGGATTTCTAACGTAACTACTTCATCTCGAACAGGTGATTCTAGTGTATAGTCTATGTATAAATATGCTACCCAGAGCCAGCCACCTAGGAGCAAAAGAGTATAAATGACAGGCATCAGCCACTTCATCTCTGTCGTCTTCCTTTCCCGCATACATTGGACTGCAAAGTTTTTCTCATAGTAGCACATTTCATAAAAGAAAAAACGAGGATCGCTCCTCGTTTCAGAGTATTGCCATGTTTAAGGCATGGTTATATGAACATTATCGTAACATCTCCAAAATATCTTGATGGAATGCTATTTACTGTTTTTATAACGCAAGAATTGATCATACGTTTCAAAAAACCTGTGTACACTTGGATCCACTTTATCCACTATATAGTAGATAAACTTATGTTTTTCTGGATGCAGTGCGGCTTGAAGAGCTCCTTCTCCCGGATTGGCAATCGCTCCTGGAGGTAGTGGCTGAATTTTCGGTTGATACTCTTTGTTAGTTGGTTTTAGATACAAGTTGTAAGCACTATTAATCTCCAAATCCTTATATGTCGGATTTCCTTCTAGTACTCTATTTTGTGATCGATGAGCATAGATGGTAGCAGCATCGATCTGAAGTTGCATCTTAATCCCAATACGGTTATAGATTACTCCCGAGATCGGAGGTTGATCCTCTGGCGATTTTGCTTCCTTTTCAATCAAAGAAGCAATCGTAACAATATCGTCTAGCGACTTTTTTTGCTCCACTATTAACTTCGGACCATTAATCTTTTTCCAATGTTCCTCAAACTCTTCGACCATCGTCGTTACAATTTCTTCTGCTGTTGCCTCTTTACGGAACTCATATGTAAGCGGAAACAAGTATCCTTCCAACTTAAACGTACGTTTCGGATTGTCCACAATCTGTTTTTCGATTTCGGTCTTAGGCTCTTGTCGGTCTACTTCTTTTAAAAATGCATTTTTGTCATATCCAGCTTGTTCCAAGATTTCGGCAATATCATATACAGTTTTTCCTTCTGGAATTGCCACTTTCACCAAGTCTTGTTTGCCTTCTTCTAATTTTTCTAAGATAGAGCGCAGGTCTTGATCAGGCTGGATTTCATAAACCCCTGCCACAATTTCATCTCGCCCCGTGATTCGAGTATACAAACGGAAAAAGCGATTATCTCGAATGAGGTTTTCCTTTTTCAGAATAATTCCGATCTCCTGGATAGAGGAATTGGGAGGAATCTCAATGGTGATCGGTTTATCATGTTTTGGTGTTTCCAATGTATAATCCACGTAAAGATACCCTATTACTAGCCACCCAATCAAGATCAGCAGGGTAAAAAATAAGCGAAAAAACCACTTCATTTGAATCCCCCTTTCCGCTACTTCTAAAAACTCTTTTCTATACTAGCATACTTGGATAAAAAAAAACGAGGATTTCTCCCCGTTTCGATTATCGTCAACTTTGGTCATGTAAAAATAGATAGTGGTCAAGATCATCTACAAATTGATCCCACTGTTCTCCTGCTAACAGAGAAAGACCTTCCTCTCTTAATTGATAGAGAATTCCTTCTCCCTCTTCATCGGTTTGGCGACGAAACAAAATAACATGTGAATTGGACCAATTCCACGCTCGCACTATACTACCATCTTTAAGTGAACCATCAAATTGAGATTTTTGTATATGACTTACTTCTTGTAAAAGTGAAGACTTATTTTTCTTCATCTTCTTGAACCAGAGTGTTGAAAACCTCATCAAGCATATCCCACTCTGCTTCTGTCTCCACATCTTCTAATTGAATTTGGTCGCCTTCTTCTTTATAACGGAATGCGAGAACTTCATCCTCTTCTGTATCAGACCCTTCTTCTGGCAATAAGAAGACATAGCTTTGTCCAGAGTTAGGATCTTCAAAATAGAAGAGTACCTCAAATGCGTGATCATTACCTTCTTCATCTGGGATGTAAATTACATCATAATCTTTTTCTTGTGTTTCCATTTGTTTTAACCCCTTTTCGCATCCATATATCCTTGCAAAATCCAAGTAGCAGCCGCTTGGTCTACCACTTGTTTTCGCTTTTTACGGCTTACATCTGCTGAGATTAGCGTCTTTTCAACAGCACTAGTAGATAGACGCTCGTCCCATAAATCTACCGGAATCTGGTATCGTTCCCTTAGCTCCTCGGCTGCTTGGATACAGGCTTCTCCACGGGGACCGATCGTACCATTCATGTTCTTGGGCAGACCAACGACAATACTCGTTACTTGGTATTCTTTCATCAGTCTGTCCAATTCACTCATCCAGTCCGAAGTTTTTTTTCGGTCAATGGTAGTAACCCCTTGGGCTGTCCACCCCAATAAGTCACTCACCGCCACACCGATTCGCCTCTCTCCTAGATCTAAGCCCAAGATGCGAGAAGAGGAATTGTCTATATCAAAGATGGAGTGCATCATTCATTCCTTTCTCAGCTGCTCGGCTCCAAGTATGCTTTTACCAATTCCTCCATTAATTCATCTCGCTCGACTTTGCGAATCATAGTACGAGCTTGATTATGTCGAGGGATATAAGCAGGGTCGCCGGAAATGAGATATCCAACTATCTGATGAATCGGATCGTATCCTTTTTCCTGAAGAGCTTCATAGACATGCTTCAACACTTCGGCTGGACTAACATCTCGATCTCCTCGGAAATGAAACTTCATCGTATCTTCCATGGATCATCTCAACCCCTTTTTAGTTTGGATGAGAGCGACAAATTCCTCTTTTATTGTCTCATATTTTGAAGCTTTCTAGAAGTCGTTTTCGGTGAACTTATTATGAGACGTTTTCGCTCACTTACTTCATCCGGTTCATTATTTTCTGGCTCTACTTCGAGAATCTAAATCCTTACTTATCCCTTTGATCCAGATTCTCTCCATTACTTCCATTTATATACTAGTACTACGCTTGTTGCTGTTGTACCCACTGCGCTACATACTGGAGTGCTTCTGGCAGTTGTTCTGGTTTTTTCCCACCAGCTTGAGCTAGATCGGGACGACCACCACCACCTCCACCACAGCGAGATGCTACCTCTTTGACCAACTTCCCAGCATGAAAACCTTGTTTTACATATTGAGGAGTTACAGCCGCGACTAACTGAACTTTATCCCCATTTGTAGCTCCAAGTACTAGAATTCCTTCCCCTAGTTTTTGACGAAGATCATCCATCAATTGGCGAAGTGCTTCTGGATCACTTGCTTCTACTTGCGTTGCAAGAACTGGAACTCCCGCAATCTCTTGTACACCGCTCAACAAATCACTTGCTGCTGCACGATTCAACTTTACTTGCAGAGCCTCTTTTTCCCGACTCAACTCTTTGATTTGGTCATGTAACTGCCCGATCCGGTTTTGGAGCCCTTGAGGAGCTGTCTTGAGTGATTCAGCAGCATCCAAGAGGAGATGATAATGACTGTTCAAGAACTCATATGCACCTTTTCCTGTTACTGCCTCAATCCGACGAGTACCAGAACCAATTCCACTCTCACTTACCAATTTGAAGAGTCCGATCTCTCCAGTCCTTTGTACATGAGTTCCGCCACAAAGCTCTAAGCTGTAGTCTCCGATCTGTACAACACGTACAGTGTCTCCATATTTTTCCCCAAAAAGTGCCATTGCTCCCATCGCTTTCGCCTCTGTGAGTGACTTACTCATAATGGTCACAGCGTGGTTAGCCCAAATATGCTGATTTACTTTTTGTTCCACCACTTGTAGTTCTTCTGGGGTCATGGCTGCAATATGAGAAAAATCAAAGCGTAGGCGATCTGGTGAAACGAGAGATCCTGCCTGATTGACATGCACTCCCAGAACATCTTTTAATACCTGGTGCAACAGATGAGTAGCGGTATGATTTCGGATGATAGCAGCACGTTGCTCCAAATCAATCTGTGCATGAACACTATCATACAGACATACTGTTCCTTCCTCTACCACTACGTGATGGAGATGCTCTCCACGCGGACCTTTTTTTACACCCATCACACGTAATTTTGCTTTGGGAGTGTGAATCCAACCTTGGTCTGCTACTTGCCCACCACTCTCTGCATAGAAAGGCGTTTCTTCTAGTACCACAATCGCTTTTTGTCCAAGCCCCAGAACATCGACCAATTGATCTTCAAAGAGAATCGCTTGAATCTTGGTGTCTTCTTCCATTCGCTCATAACCTACAAATTCACTTTCTACTTGGAGATCGGAGATCGCTCCACCTTGAACTTGCATACTATCTACTTCTTGGCGAGCATCTCGAGCACGTTGACGTTGTGCCTCCATCTCTACTTCAAACCCATCACGATCCACTGTTATTCCATTCTCTTTGGCAAAATCCTCTGTCAAATCGACTGGAAAACCATAAGTATCATAAAGTTTGAATGCTTCCATACCCGTAATCTCGGTGCGGCCCTCTTCTTTCGCTGATGCCACCACCTCTTCTAAGAGCTGTAATCCTTCTGATAAAGTATCAAGGAAACGTTCCTCTTCTGTACGGATCACTCGGCTGATAAATTCTTGCTTTGCTAATGGCTCTGGATAGTAGTCTTTCATATTTTCGGCAACGTTAGACGTGAGCTCATATAAAAATGGGCGATCCATTCCTAATTTACGTCCATACCGAACAGCACGGCGCAAGAGACGGCGCAAAACATAGCCACGACCTTCGTTACTAGGTAAGACTCCATCACCAACTGAAAAGACAATCGTCCGTACATGGTCTGCAATAACTTTGAGAGCTACATCGACTTCTTCCGATTGATTGTACTGTACTCCTGCTATTTTGCATGTTTGTTGAATCATAGGTTGGAACAGATCCGTATCGTAGTTGGTTCGGACATTTTGCATGACTAGCGCCATACGCTCCAAGCCCATTCCAGTATCAATATTCTTTTTCGGTAGTGGAGTGTAGGTACCATCTGGGTTGTGGTTAAACTGAGAAAATACGAGATTCCAAATTTCCAAGTAGCGTTCGTTCTCTCCACCTGGATAACATTCTGGATCGTTTGGGTCCCAGCGATCCTCTCCACAGTCATAAAATATTTCCGTATTAGGACCACTTGGTCCTTCTCCGATATCCCAGAAGTTCTCTTTTAATTTTACAATCCGTTCTTTTGGGATTCCGATCTCTTCATTCCAAATTTGATATGCTTCATCATCTTCTGGGTGGATTGTCACTGATAATTTTTCGGCTTCGAGTCCCATCCATTTGGGATCAGTCAAAAACTCCCAAGCCCAGTGAATTGCTTCTTTTTTAAAATAATCACCAATAGAGAAGTTCCCTAGCATCTCAAAAAAAGTATGATGCCTAGCAGTATAGCCAACATTCTCAATATCATTGGTACGGATTGATTTTTGCGAATTAACGATGCGTGGATTTTCAGGAGTAACTCTTCCATCAAAATATTTTTTGAGTGTTGCCACACCAGAATTGATCCACAATAGCGTAGGATCATCTATTGGTACCAAAGAGGCACTCGGTTCTACTTTATGCCCCTTCTCTACAAAAAAGTCGAGATACTTTTGGCGAATTTCGCTTGCCCTCATTGGAAATCTTCCTTTCATCTCACTTTGAGAATCTTGATCAGATTCGCTTTGTTGCTTGTGACTTAGTCGATCCTAGATCATGATTCTCCCCGTTTTTGTTTTTGGATTTTACTTTTTTACACAAATAAAAAAATCCTTCTACGTCCTTAATAGGGACGAGAGGATTCCCGCGGTACCACCCTAGTTACCTATGGAGTAAACCATAGATCACCTTCGTTTCTTGTTCAACAAACAAGAAAGGGAGATAACGGCCCCTATGAACCGGCAGGAATTAACTGCACTCCGAAACTGGCTGTGTAAGCTCGTAATCCGAGAAAACCTCTCACCCTAGGGTTCTCCTCTCTTGCGGTACGATCAAACACTCGGTTTCGTCCTCGTGTTACTTGTGCTTTTTCATTTTTATATTATACACAGTTTTCTTGTTTGGTAAAAGGTGGCCGAAAAAATTTATTCTGTCCGATGTTGAACATAGTGTTCAATTACGTGAGCAAACACTACTTTCCCAATCGCGAGGATCGGAACTGCTAAAATTAATCCAACGATTCCTGCCAACTCTTCCCCTATCAAAAGCGCCAAAATGATTGTCAAGGGATGTAATTGAAGTGAACGCCCCACAATCTGTGGAGAAATTACATTGCTCTCTAATACTTGACAGATCACATTGACGATGATCACTCCTATCACTAATTTCTTAGAAACGACCGCAGCTGCTAAAAGAGCAGGGATGGCACCAAGAAATGGTCCTAGATAAGGGATAACATTGGTGATCGCAACGAATGCAGCAAAAAGTAATGAATAGGGCAATCCAATAAATAGATAGCCTACATAAGCAAGCAATCCAATAACAAGACAAACCAAAAATTGTCCACGAATATAGTTTCCCAATGCTTGATCGATATTTCGAACAAGGCGTAATATGCTACTTCTTCTTTCCCTTGGCAACCATTTTAGTACCATTTTTTCTAAATCATTTAAATCCTTAAGCATGTAAAAAGCAAGAAATGGAATGACAAACACGAGAAATACTTGATTGATTGTGTTTCCTAAACCTGCCATGGCATTACTAACAGCAGCTCCCAAGGCAAGCTCCATTTTATCTAAAGATGCTTGAATACCTGATTGAATGCTAAGCGGAAGGAGTTCTTTTCCATGATCGTTATACTCTTGAATCATTCGTTGCATCTGAGCGTTCCACTGTGGCAAGTGCTCTATTAATTCATTCAATTGTTTCTCAAACATCGGAATCATATTGATAAACAAAACAATTAAACAGCCGATGAATAACGAATAGATAAGCAGTACCGCAAGAGATCGAGGCATTCCTTTTTGTGCTAGTGCATGAACAATAGGATGCAATATATAGGAAATGATGATCGCAATAAAGAAAGGACCTAAAACTGCCTTTAGGAAGAGAAAAAAGTGTCCAAAAACAGGTCTTAGCAAATATAGCATATAACCTAAAACTACCAATATCAGAATGAATAGTGCCTTTGTTAGAAACGAGGACTCTTTCCATTTGTCCATCTCTTTTCCCCTCCTTTACAATTTCTAGTGCTATTCCGATTAGAACCTCAGTCACTCTTTTAATCAGACTCGCTCCGTGCTTTTCCCCAGATCAAGATTCTCTTTGTATGTCTAAACGGACACAATCTTTGTCCTAAGTCTTTTGTCTTATGTTACTACTACTTGTCTTTTATTATGTTTGCTTCTTTGCCTTTTCGTAGAAAAAGCCCCTAGATCTAAGTAGTTAGATCTAAGAGCTTTATAACTTATTGCGCTCGGAGCTGACGTAGTGCGCGTCTCGCCATAAACCTCATTAAAGGCTTATTCTGACCAATTAATCTCGTGGTTTGTTTCATTAGCTGCCGCCGCATTCTCATTGGTCGAAAGATGTAATAGAGCAAAGATGCAACAAGTCCTCCGACTGCTAGGGAAATAGTGCTCATTCTCATTGTCATCATGCTACTCCCCTTTTTTGTCTAGGCATAGTGTTGGTGATCCGTTTCCTCTAAAAAAAGATCATTTAAAGAGGTCAAACTTCCATCTTCCTCTACTTGCGAAATGCTGATAATCCGATCCTGATCGGTCGTCATCTCTACGAAGCAATGCCAACAATATAGTTGATTGCTTCCCACTCGACCTAAATCATGGGATCGACAGTTAGGGCATCGGAGTAACATCATACGTCTTCCTTCCTATGCCTCCTGAATCTGAATTTGATCGCCGTTCGCTAAAATGGTCTCTTGTTGCCAACATAGCGGAACTTTCGTGCGTAAAAGTCGACGACCATATCTCAGATCATTCAGCCATCCATCCGAAATTTCATACCCTACCAGCATCCCCATCTCTTCCAAAAAATAGACATGTTCGATCTCCCCGATCATCGTACCATTGGAAAACGAAATAGTCCTTCCTCTAAGGGGAAGAGAACCCGTTCTGATCCCAGTAAGGTTGAGATTAGATGAATCATATGGTAAGAAAGACGATTCACTCTCCACTAACACAACATCCCTGCCGAATGAGAGTATTTCTTCTCTAGGCAAAAAATGCTTTTGACGCCACCAACCGCCATTTTCCACGAGTAGACCACATACCCGTTGGTCTGAGTCAAAGAGTAGGTCACAGATAATGCCTAGATGCTGACCGGTCGATCGAATCATGACAGGTAATCCCAACACCTCTTGCGATCTGCGCACTTCCCCGCCTCCCCTCGCTATCTATAGTATGGATCAGGTCGGCTGCATCATACTGGCAAAGGATGGGTTCTATTCGCTCAATTCTTTCACCATCTTGACCGTCTCTACCTCATATCCTAAATAACGATATAAGTCATATGCTCTATCATTACTTCGAAATACATTAAGACAAATTTGTTCGAGACCTCTTTTTCTCGCCCAGTCTTCGGCAAATTTCATTAGTTTTTGGGCAATCCCTTTTCCTTGTGCCTCTTCTATAACAACTAGTGACAGAATAAAAGCTTGATCTAGCTGCGTGAAGAATTCCTTTTGCTTCCGAATATGTAGATAACCTAAGCGTTTACCTGTAGTATCAACAGCTAGATAGATCTCATTGTCTACATTTAGATTTATCGTTGCTTGCTCCGCTAAGTGGTAGTTAGCTTGCTCCATTCGTTCCTTGGTACGCCAGTTCATTAAAGGAAACTGAGCAAATCGTTTCGATACTTCTAGCAAAAATACTTGATCACTTTCATGAAAAGGACGAATTTGGCATAGCTCCTGCAATGGTGTTCCCCCTAATAATCTTCAATCAGATTCCGAAGTTGACTGTTGCGATGCTCTGCCTGTGATTGTTCAATACCATAGGAAAATGCTTTAGGGTCTCCACACAAAATAAGATACTGCTTGGCTCGGGTGATACCCGTATAAAGAAGGTTACGTTTTAACATTCGGCGATAAGCAGGGACAATGGGCAATATAACGATATCAAACTCGCTTCCTTGAGATTTGTGAATAGAGCAACAGTAAGCATGGGATAGTTGGGAAATATCTTTACGCCGATAAGGAACTTCCTGCTGATCAAACTGCACCCACAATATGGGATCTTCTGCTGAAGCATCTGCTTCTACTGCAATGATCAATCCCATATCTCCGTTATAAACAGGAAATTCAGTATGATTGGCTAATTGGAGGACTTTATCGCCATGACGGAATGTGACCTCTCCCCATGTAAACTCCTTTTTGCCTGGATGTTTTGGATTCATCCGTTCTTGGATCTCCTGATTAATACGATCGACTCCCAACGGGCCTTTGTACATAGGAGCTAGCACTTGAACTTGAAAAGCTTCATACCCACGACGCATTGCATTCTCATATGTTTGAGAGATAATCGAAAGAGACTGTTCTACATCACTTACAAAAAACCGACGATCTGCTTGAGGAACGAGTAAGTCCTCAGGGGAGCTACCTGTTTTCATCGCATGAGCTAAGTCGATAATCGACGAATGCTGTTCCTGACGAAACACCTGCTTGAGTTCTACCCTTGGAATCGAAGATACCGATAATAGATGGGACAAAACTTGCCCAGGACCTACAGAAGGTAATTGATCTTGATCTCCTACCAAAATAACTTGTATCTCATCTGGTAGGGATCGAAAAAGCTGAAAAGCGAGCTGGATATCGACCATGGAAAATTCATCCACGATCAAAAGCGAGCCAGTGATGGGGTTGTCCTGATCATGTTCAAAAAACTCACCACGCCAACCTAGTAAGCGATGAATAGTCATCGCCGGGAGTCCAGTAGCTTCTGACATTCGTTTGGCAGCTCTACCTGTTGGCGCAACAAGTCGAATCGGAAATGGTTTGTCCTCTTCTTTATAATAATCAGGATCGAGAGAACACTCATGAATCTTGCCAAACATTTCGCAAATTCCCCGGATCACAGTCGTTTTCCCAGTACCTGGTCCCCCAGTCAATATCATCACACGTGAACGTAATCCTTGAAAAATTGCCTCTCGTTGGTGCTCAGCATAAACCACTTCCCGTTCTTCTTCTAACTCTCCGAGTAACCGGTACCATTCACTAATAGAAGTTTCTTTTTCTTCTTCCCAAGGCGTGAGCAACATCTTTTTAAACGTAAGAGAAAGATGTAGTTCTGCATAGTAGAGCTTGGGTAAATAATAGCGATCTTCATCGATCATCAGCTTTTTTTGTTGGACTAGCTCATTGCATGCTACCTTTAACACCTCTTGGGAGAACAAGGTTAGTTGCCTTTTTTGCTCCAATAATAAAGCAACTTGCTGCAATAGTTCCTCATGAGCTAAATAAACATGACCTTTTTGGTACGCAGATTCTTGCAAAGCATGATAAATCCCCGCTTTTAGTCGCATTGGAGAATCTAGTTCTATCCCCTGTTTACGTGCGATCTCGTCTGCTTTTTGAAACCCGATCCCTTCAATCTCTTCTGTCAAACGATACGGATTTTCCCTGATATGAGCGATCGTATCTTCTTTGTACAACTGTAGAATCTTCATCGCCAGTGTAGATCCAAAACCGAGTGAATACAAAAAAAGCATTGCTTCCTCCAAGGCATGATAATCCGAAAGCCCTTTTTGGATCGAAGCAGCCTGCTTTTGATTGACACCTTCTATATTTTGAAGAAGTTCTGGGTTCTCATAGATACGATGAAGCGCTTGGTCTCCAAGTGCCTCTACTATTTTTTGTGCAGTCTTTTTTCCCACACCACGAAAAAGCCCGCTCGATAGGTATTTCACTACCGAGCTGGTGGTGGTAGGCATTTCTCGTTTTACAAAATGTGTAAAGAACTGTTGACCAAAACGAGGATGTTTTCGCCATTCTCCCTCACAAAGATAGGTCTCTTCTGTCTGTGGTCTTATAAAATGTCCAACTATGGTAACGGTCGTCTGTTCTACAGCGGGTACTGATTCTTCCACCTCTAAGAGATAGACACCATATCCATTGTCTTCGTTATAAAACAACTCTTGGATAAATTTACCGCGGACAAAGGTCTGCTCTTGAGTTACGAGATTCTCTTGTTTCATGGGAACACACCTTACTCTTTTGCAAACTTTGAAGAACTAGGATTTCTCTTTCATCTCTTCCATGACTGCATCCATTGCACATTCTGGTGAGCAATAAGCGAGCTTTCCTGCTTCACGATCCCACTCGTGTCTAGATGGGTCATGTGGATTGAATTCATGATCACAATAATTACATTGCTTCGTTTGGTTTACTTGATCAAAACCAACTTTCAAATGCTGTCTTTTCTCTTCGTTTAAATCCAAGAAGTCTGCTACAAAGTGCATTGCTTCACTTTGTGAGTTGAAGTATTTTGGATCCTCACTGGCATAAGTTTGGGGATTCCACCAAATCCACATTCCATCAGAACGATGACAGATATAGTAATCATCGACTACTAGCTCAGAAGCCTGTTCTAATTTGTCATAGGATGGAAAACCAACTTCAGCTGCTAAATGATCAATTAGCGCCTGATCAATCTCTTCTGAGATATTCCGCCAATTGATGTTATCTACCTCTTCTTCCCAACTATCCATCTCGTTCAGAAATTTGGGTTTCAACTCAAACTCTCCTTTTCTCCCGATCAGAAGCAATTATTCGTTGTACTATACGGGCGATAGTCTCTGCTGTTTGGATTACTTGTTCTTTGGTATTTCCCTTGCCAAAACTGAAACGAATTGCTGAGTGCATCAGACGTTCTGGGAGTTTCATCGCTTTTAATACATGCGATACGGAAAGCGTACCTGATGTACAAGCAGACCCACTCGCGCAAGCAATTCCTTCTATATCTAGATTCATCAACATCGTTTCCGTATGGGTGCCTGGAAAACTAATGTTTAATATATGAGGCAAGAAATACTGTTGATTTCCATTTACTACAAACTCTATCTCTTTTTTCTCTAATGCCTCTAAAAATGCCTTCCTTAGTTCCAAAAGATGAGAACGTTCTTCCATACGACTGGAAACAGCTAACATCGCAGCTTTTCCAAACCCAATGATACCAGGCACATTCTCCGTACCTGCACGTTTTCTACGCTCTTGTGAACCACCAAAAAATCTTGGATGAAGCATCACGTTTTGGCGTACGTAGAGTGCTCCCACTCCTTTTGGGCCATAAATCTTGTGGCTAGATAAGGATACAAGATCAACTGGTAATGTACGAACATTCATCTCTTCTAATCCAAAAGCTTGTACCGCATCGGTGTGAAACAAAATCCCTTCTTGTCGCAGATAACTCCCGATCTCTTCTATAGGTTGGATCGTACCAACTTCATTGTTGCCATACATAATCGAAACTAAGGCTGTGTCTGGGCGAATCGCTTGCTTTACATCTTCCAAAGACACTCGCCCCGTTGAGTCTACCGGAAGATAGGTAACCTCCGTTCCCATCTGCTCTAGATAAGCACATGCATCCAAAACAGCATGATGTTCCACTTCTGTCGTGATAAGATGATTTTTACCAAGGGCACGTAAGGGAGCAATTACTCCCATTAGAGCGGTATTATCCGCTTCTGTACCACCGCTAGTAAAAATAATTTCCTGTCTCTGGGCTCCAATGGCAGTAGCGATTCGCTGTCTTGCAGTATCAATTGCAAGTCGTACCTCCCTGCCAAACTGATGAATACTGGATGGATTGCCAAATGATTCCGACAAAAAAGGCAGCATTTCCTCTCGGACCTGTGGGTCGATGGGAGTAGTTGCTGCATGGTCTAAGTAAATCGCCATCTTCGGTCACTTCCTATTAAATATAGAACATATACTGATCATTGTTACCATCATGAGTAAAATTTATCAATTGTGCCAAAGTGGTAGAGTCCAGCTCTTTGGCAATGGCATCCCGAATTCGTTTCCATAGATCTCGACGAGCTGCGTTGTCTTCATCTTGAAATTCAACTGGACTAATCGGCCCTTCCAAGATTCGGATTACATCTCCTGCCGTAATCTCTTCTGGTGTTTTTGACAATTTATATCCACCATAAGCCCCACGTATACTCTGGACGAGTCCTGCGTTTCGCAAAGGGGCAATTAGTTGTTCCAAGTAATGCTCGGATAAACTGTGCCGCTCTGCTACTCGTTTGAGCGGAATGGGACCTTGACCAAAACGGGTTGCCAAATCCATCATAATGGTAAGGCCATAACGGCCTTTTGTGGAGATTTTCAAACTTACACCTCTTTTCTAACCAAACTTACTATTTCCGCTATCTGTTACGAAAACCCTTTTTAGAGTGTATCATAGATAGAAATGATGAGAATACCTTTGTTTGACTGTTCCTAGAAAGGAGCCTTTTTTATGGATTTATTTAGCTTTGCAGATGAACAAAATAACCAATCAAATCGCCCTCTTGCGTATCGAATGCGTCCTACAAGTTTAGAGGAATATGTGGGTCAGGAACATATCTTGGCCAAAGGAAAATGGCTACGTGAAATGTTGGAAAAAGACCAGTTGACCTCGCTCATTTTATTTGGACCACCTGGAACTGGAAAGACCACACTCGCTGAACTGATCGCCAAACGAACACGAAGTCAATTTGTTCCACTCAATGCTGTTACTTCTGGTATACCAGAAATTCGTGAAGTGATCCAAGGGGCAAAAGAGCGTTTACGTCTTTATCAAGATCGCACAATCCTTTTTATAGATGAAATTCACCGCTTAAATCGTACACAACAAGACGCTTTACTTCCACATGTTGAGGACGGAACCGTTATTCTGATAGGAGCGACTACAGAAAACCCTTCCTATTCTGTCAACAATGCTTTACTATCACGTGCTGCTGTCGTCCCTCTCTATTCTTTGTCAGAAGAGGAATTAACTACTCTACTCTTTCGTGCTTTACGTGATCAGGAGATGGGGCTTGGAATCTATCATGCACAATTAGAATCGGAAGCGACCCAGCATCTTGTCCAGATCTGTGAAGGAGATGTACGCAGAGCACTTCATGCACTTGAAATTGCGGTCTTGACTGCTCCCATCCAAGCAGATGGCACTCGTATTATCACTCTATCCCAAATGGAACAAGCCACTGTCCGTAAAATGGTGCGATATGACAAACTAGGTGATCACCACTATGACACCATTTCTGCCTTCATTAAAAGTATGCGTGGCTCTGATCCCAATGCTACTCTATATTATCTCGCACGGATGCTTCATGCTGGGGAAGATCCCCGTTTTATCGCCAGAAGGATCATGGTACATGCAGCCGAAGATGTTGGTTTAGCTGATCCCCAAGCTCTTGTCATTGCTACCTCAGCATCCCATGCAGTAGAAAAACTAGGTATGCCAGAAGCGAGATTACCACTTGCAGAAGCAGCGGTTTATATTGCTACTGCACCCAAAAGCAACTCCGTCTATAACGGCATTAACGAGGCATTGGCACTAGTAGAAAAGGAACTATCAGGAGAGATCCCATTGGCAATCCGTAATGCTCCTTCTAAAGTAGCCAAAGAATTAGGATATGGACAAGGTTATCTATATCCACATTCCTATCCTCGTGGATATGTAGCTCAACAGTATCTCCCAGACCCTCATCAAGATAAAATCTTTTATCGTTCATCAGGATATGGATATGAAGCCAAGCTTGAGAAGCTGGATCAATGGCGCAAAGAAAGCGATCTAAATTCATCTGAATCGTAGAGTACCAGAACTTGGTTAATTGCTTCATGATTCTTCTTTCTATTGCTAGGGTAAATTATGTACCAAGCATAACCTGATGAGGTGATTTTGATGGACGCAAAGAAACAACAACTAATTGAGGGACTAAATGAAGATCTCGCTTGGGAACTGACTGCCATTCAACAATACATTTACAATGCTTCCGTGGTTTCGGGTCTAGCTAGACTTACCCTGAAAGATTTTTTTATGACAGAAGCTCAAGATGAAATGGGACATGCTCAATATTTAGCTGAGAAAATAGTCAATATCGGGGGAGAACCTATTGTTCAAGCTAATCCCATCACCCCCTCCCATAATGTAAAAGAGATGCTAGAAAATACGAGGCAGCAAGAAGCTGATACGATTGAGCGCTATATCAAGCGGATTGCGCAGGCCGATGAATGCGGTGAAATCGAACTAAAGATTAAGCTAGAAGATATGGTTGCCGACGAGACGAAACACAAAGAAGAAATAGGTCGTTTATTGGAAGACTCGAGACTATAGAGGCGAACTAACTAAACATACAAGGTCAGCATAAGGTATTATCAATAGCAATTTGCTATGGTAATGCCTTTTCTTTTACGTATATCTAGAAAGTTAGGGATACATTACGAAACAAAGGAGAAATTAAAAGGGATGGGAGGTATAATACGATATGGATTCCATTGAACTTGAATTATCCAATTCAATCAAATCAGATTTAATCAAAAACCTAAACCAAATTACGCTAGACATTCAACAAATTATGGGAAAGATTGAACATAAAGGCTGTTGCATTTTAAATGAATTTGAACAGGTTCATCGTGTATTTAGCGATCTACATATGACAGCTGGATCTTACTATCTAAATGCATATTTATCCCCTTTCACTGATCAATTTAACGAGATATCTACAGCGGTTCAGCATCTTTCGGAGCGTAATCATGGTGCAATCATTGCAATTGAAAGGAATGACTCATTGGATTCATTGATTCATTCTGGAACACATATTAATGCAACGCTTTCATGTCCTTTATTAGAGTCTATTTTTTATCCTGGCAGCCCTCTTCACGATGGTGCAGTATTAGTTAAAAAGAATAACCTGGTGTCAGCCGGAAATGTACTTCCATTATCAAGAGCTTATACAGGTAAGCAGAAGCTCGGAACAAGACATAGAGCGGCAATTGGTTTATCCGAGATCAGTGATGCCCTCGTACTAATCGTTTCAGAAGAAACAGGGAGAATCTCGTTTTCGTTTAAAGGAGAACTATTTCCAGTACACCCTGGAGGGCTTGTTTAGTCTCTACGAAAAGATCCCACTACATCTATTGTTTCTGTGATATTCATAAATGCATGTGAATCCGTTTTCCGAACAAGATTCTTTATATCCGATAATTCATATCGTGTTACCACCATCATAATAACTTCTCGTTTTTCCTCTGTATATGCCCCTTCCGCTTCCCAAATCGTCATCCCACGATGTAATGTACTGAGCAATTGCTGTTTGATTAGGTCTGCTTTAGCAGAAATAATCGTAATCGTAACCTTTAATTGTCCAGTATGAACTACATCAATCAATCGACCCAAAGCATATATTCCAATAATCGTATATAACGCATTTTCCCATCCATAAAAGAAACCAGAAAGTACAATCACTACTAAATTAAAAGTAAAACTTAAAGTTCCTATCGGGAAATCCCATTTTTTTCGAATGATCAAGGAGATAATATCAAATCCTCCTGTCGAACCTGACGAACGGAAAATGAGTCCGATAGCGATTCCTCCAAGAACACCACCAAACACCGAAGCGAGAAGCTGATCTGATGTAACATTGTAATTTGGAATATATTGCATGGCAATGGTTGTGACAGCGACTGAAAACGCACTATACAGGATAAACTTTCTCCCAAGTTTGAAATATCCCAAAAGAAATATAGGAATGTTTAAAAGAAAAATCATGACTCCGGTATTTACCGGGAAGAAATTCGCTATGATCATTGCTAAACCGGTTACTCCACCGCTCAGAATTTTATTAGGGATGAAAAACATATTATAAGCAACACCTAACAAAACAGAAGCGAGAAAAATAGTGAATATTTGAGTCATGATTCGAAACATAGTTTGCACCCTTTTGTCTGAGTAGTATCTAGATTATTATGTTGTTAATATATCGACACTATCCACTATTAAAGGGACAAGTTCTCATTTGAAAATAGTAAAAAGACACCACAGAATGATTGGGTGTCCTGTATTATTCTTTATTCCATTTTAGGATAGGACACTGCTTTCGAAGCTACTTTTAGCTACTTTCCAACAGACCCCATCCGCTTTTTTCATCTACTACTCTATTTCGTCTCTTTCCCTTCAAGCTCTTGCATTTTCTGTTCCACGATTTCATATACCTGATTCCAATCTGTAAACCGACGATGTTCTGGTTTATAGTCCCGATTATAAACGCAATCCGAAATAATCACGTCCACTTCGTCTCGAATCAGATTCTCTAGATAATCAGGGGCATCTTCAAAAAAGAGGTCAACTCCTACTTTTTTCGCTACTTTTTCTTTTTGGTGCGAACCCATGAGAAGCCGATCAGCTTGAAAAGGAAAGCCATGACGCTGTAGCCATCTAGAAGTTACTTCGCGAATGTCATCACGATCTGGACGTGCAGTTATGTAATAGATCTGATGTCCTTGTTCTGCTAACTTTTGGAGAACATTAGGAGCATTTTGTAAAGGAAGCCCAATATCGTATATCTCCGTCTCCAATCGTGACCAAGCAGAAAAACCTTCTTCTCTGGTCAAACCATAGGGACGGTCTAAATAAAATTCCTTAATTTCCTCAGGTTGATAGGATTTTTGAAACTCTCTGTTGAAGACTTGGACTGCTGCAGTATGAGTATCCTTAATCGTACCATCAATATCTACGCCTAATGTCAAATGTCGCAAGTCATTCCCTCCTTCTCTTTCAAACTTATTGTATACTACTCTAACTTTAAAAACTCTCGCATACAAAAAAAAGCCCTTCCCAAATTGGAAGAACCAAAAGATAGAAGCCCCATTATGCCGTGTCTCCATTGTTTTCAACCTGCAGTGTGCAGGTGGGTGCTCTACACTTTTTTTCAGAGGTCCGACAAGCGGCATCTCTTCCGAAAAATGACTCGAGCTCCCGAAGAAAAAATGTTGGTTAAAAACAAGAAGGAGATACACGTACATCTCAGGACTTCCTTTTAATATGACACCATATTACCATAATCTAGATAAAAAGACAAGAAGGGGAGAAACGAAACATCGCTGAACTCCGATACAATCTTGAATCAGAACGTAATATTGATTTGACAAAGTCGCTCTCTAGATAAGATTCTCTCCGTTTAACATGGCTTTTTAGTTTATTTATTTTGTGGACGGATTGCAATGTGAAGATCTTCCAATTGATCTTCCGCTACTACTGATGGAGCCTCTGTCATAAGGTCTGTAGCACTCGCTGTTTTAGGGAAGGCGATTACTTCTCGTAGATTGTTGCGTCCAGCCATAATCATCACAATCCGGTCTACACCAAATGCGACGCCCAAATGTGGTGGTGCCCCATATTCAAATGCTTCCAGCAAGAATCCAAACTTCTCTTTCGCCTCTTCAGGAGTAATGCCTAGCGCTTCAAACATCATTTCTTGAACTTCTCGCTGATAGATACGTTGGCTTCCCCCACCAATTTCATAACCATTTAATACCATATCGTAGGCTTGGGCGCGGACACGACCTGGCTCTGTTTTTAGAAGAGGAATATCTTCTACCATCGGCATCGTAAATGGATGATGCATAGCATAATAGCGTCCATCTTCTTCTGAGTATTCCAGTAGAGGGAACTCCGTGATCCAGGTAAAAGCAAATTGGCTCTGATCGATCAGATCAAGCTCTTTCCCCAGACGCAAACGCAGTCCGCCGAGGACATCAGCTACTACTGCCGGTTTGTCCGCCACAAAGAAGAGGAGGTCTCCAGTTTCTGCTCCTGTTTTTTCCTTTAGCCTAGCTAATTCCTCTGGAGTAACAAACTTGGCAATCGACCCTTTTACTTCCTCCTCTTTGAAAGCGAGCCAAGCAAGACCTTTTGCTCCAAGGTGATTTGCTACTTTGCCCCACTCATCGATTTCTTTACGAGACCAGCCATCCTGCCCTTTTACATTGATCGCTTTGATCTGTCCTGCGTTGTCCAACGTACTGCGGAATACTTTGAACTCTGTTGCTTGGAAAACGTCAGATAGATCAATCAACTCCATGCCAAACCGGATGTCTGGTTTGTCTGAGCCATAACGATCCATTGCTTCTTGATAAGGCATCCGTGGGAATGGTGTCGGAATTTGCACACCGAGCACGTCTTGGAATAAGGTAGCAATCATTTCTTCCAATAGGGAGAAAAACTCATCTAATGGCAGGAAGGAAACTTCCATGTCCAACTGAGTAAACTCCGGCTGACGGTCTGCGCGTAAGTCTTCATCGCGGAAACAACGGGCAATTTGGAAATAACGCTCCATACCTGCAACCATAAACAATTGTTTAAAAAGCTGTGGCGATTGAGGAAGTGCATAAAACTCCCCTGCGTGTACCCGACTTGGTACGAGATAATCTCTAGCTCCCTCTGGTGTACTCTTGGTCAGAATTGGGGTCTCCATCTCCAAGAACCCACGTTGATCCAAGAAACGGCGGAACGACTGCATCGCTTTATGGCGAATTATCATGGAATCTTGCATTTTGGGACGTCGAAGGTCAAGGTAACGATGTTTAAGACGAATTGATTCGTCCACTTCAACACGATCTTTTATCTGAAATGGTGGTGTCTTGGCACTATTGAACACATGAATATCAGAGGCGATGATCTCAATCTCTCCTGTTTTCATCTGAGGATTGACCGTTTTCTCTGAACGTGCCACTACTTTTCCTGTGATGGATACTACATACTCTGTCCGTACTTGATCTGCAATCGCAGCTGCTTCTGGAGTGTTTTCTGGATGAAATACCACTTGGACAACCCCGCTACGGTCCCGAATATCTAAAAAGATAAGTCCACCTAAGTCACGACGACTATGTACCCAACCGTTAATCGTAACCTGAGATTCTTGATGTTCTTTGGTTAGCTCCCCACAAAAATGGGTGCGGTATACCGACATCTTGTTCACTCTCCTACTTCTTTGTTGTTAAATAAGACCCTAATTGTTCGATTGCGATACTTTCTTGCTCTCCCGTTGCCAAGTTCTTCACTTGAATCTCTTGGCGTGCTAGTTCATCGTCACCTAAAATTGCGACGTATTTGGCATTTTCTCGGTCTGCTGCTTTAAATTGTGCTTTCATTTTCCGGTCAAGATAATCCATTTCTGCCAGAAGCCCCATTTTACGTAATTGGTTCAGGAGTGGTACCACTTTCTCTTTTGCTTTCTCGCCCATTGCGATTAAATAGCAATCGATTCCGGTAGGATAAGGAGGTTGTAATTTTTGATCTTGAAGTGCCAGAATAATCCGCTCCAATCCAATCCCAAATCCAACACCTGGTAGTTCTGGACCACCGAGCTCTTGAACGAGACCATTGTAGCGACCACCACCTCCAAGCGTACTAGCTTGGGCACCCGGTAAGTCAATCATGTACTCAAAAGCTACTTGGGTATAATAATCAAGACCTCGTACAATACGGTCATTTAAGACATAGTTGACACCCATATCCGTCAGATAGCGTTGAATCGTCTCATAATCCGCTAAACTCTCCGAACTGAGAAAATCTAGAATAGAAGGAGCACCTGCCGCTATCTCCTTCGTTCGAGGATCTTTGCTATCCAAGATTCTCATAGGGTTGCGGTGTAGTCGTGAACGTGCATCTGCCGCTAACTCGGCTTCGAATGGGAGAAAATACTCTATCAGTCGTTGGAAATAAGTTTGGCGTTCTTCTTTGTTCCCTACATTATTGATTTCGGCTCGAATCCCTTGAAGCCCCAGTTCGTCAAAAAAGCTCATCCCAAGGGCAATCACTTCGGCATCGATAGCAGGATCGGTACTCCCTACTGCCTCAATCCCAAACTGGTGAAATTGCCGTTGTCTCCCCGCTTGTGGTCGCTCATAGCGGAACATTGGCCCCATATAAGAAAGCTTTACTAATGGAGACTGGCTGTATAGTTTGTTCTCTACCAAACTGCGGATGACACCTGCTGTTCCTTCTGGTCGTAATGTGAGAGAGCGATCTTTGCGATCGGCAAAGGTGTACATCTCTTTTTCTACAATATCTGTGGTGTCACCCACACCCCGAACAAAAAGTTCAGTGTGTTCAAAGATAGGGGTACGAATCTCTCGATAGCGATTACGCTGTGTTACTTCACGAGCTACTTGTTCCATCCAACTCCATAACTCTACTTCACCAGGCAAAATATCAACCGTTCCGCGTGGAATATTAATAGTCATGTAATAATAACCTCCTTTATTGCAAATAAAAAATCCCCCGCCACTGACACAAATTGTCAGGGACGAGAGATTGGTATCAATTCCCGTGGTTCCACCCTAATTGGAAAGCCTAGATTACAGCTTTTCCCACTTCATTACCCATAACGCAGGGGGCTGCGTCTCACCTTACTAAGCGAAATCGCTTTTCAAATGAGAACCTCCAGGTGTCTTTCATCAAGGGGAGCATAGAGAACCTTGCAGCCGGTGAGTCCTCTTCTCTTTATGCCCGTAACACTTGATTACTTTCCTTTCATAGGTGGCTATGTAAAGATGTGATTAAGAAGTGTTATGTTTGATTATAGTTTCCCCAAAGTTTTGCGTCAATAATCCTGCTTGTAAAGAAATAGGAAACGCTTACAGTACCGAGGAAGGGTCCATTCTGCTTCTTAGGAGAGCATATGTTATAATCAAACATAATATTTACATAAGCAAAAGAAGGGATTTGTCATGAAACTATTTGTTGTGTTAGGAGCCATTAATATGGCATTAGCAGTTGCCATCGGTGCATTTGGAGCACATGGTTTAGAAGGACGCGTTTCAGAAAAGATGGTAGACCGTTGGGCCACAGGTGCTCACTACCATATTATTCACGCCATAGCTCTTGTTGCCATTGGACTTTTGATTGCCAAATTCCATGATCAAGCTTCTTTATTGCAAACAGCTGGATGGTTTTTATTTGCTGGGATCGTTTTATTCTCTGGCAGCCTTTATACTTTGGTTGTAACAGGTGTAACCAAATTAGGTGCAGTAACTCCCCTAGGTGGGCTCTCTTTTATTATCGGCTGGATTTTGGTTACCATTGCCGCAGTAAAATCGAGTACATCTTAGAAAATATCAAAATTATCATGTTGAGTATTCCTTAGTCTGTAGCTGATCTGGCTACAGGCTTTTTTATATCCCAACCTCTGACCTCTATCTTCTCTTCAAATAATCCACTGGTATAGTAGAAAATCCCCCCCAATCAAATCGCTCTTTGTCGTGATCCATTATCTCTTTGTCACAAAGCATTTGAAGTGGGTACTCTTCTGGATCTATATTTTCGATTATTCTCTCCTGCATCCTTTTGGAAGATCGCATCTCATCACCTCTACTTTTTTCCACAGCTTTTCCTCCAATCTTTTTTCTCATACAAAAAAGAGCCTTCTAACCGATGTTAGAAGGCTCTAATAATATAATTTATCCAATAAGTGTCAACTTGCATTTAGTGAACAAAAATCCTAGAAGTCCCCCATTAAATGAAATCTCACTTTACTTCTGTTTTACACGTTTGAGCGTAGCGACCACATTCTCCACATGAAAACCATACTCTTTCATTACAAGATCTCCAGGAGCAGAAGCACCAAAGCGATCAATGCCGATCACTTCACCTTTGGTTCCAACATAACGATACCATCCAGCTGGATGAGTAGCTTCGAGCGCCACTCTTGTTGTTATGTGAGATGGTAGTATCTCTTCTTGATAGCTCGCATCTTGGGCTTGGAAGTTTTCAACCGATGGCATGCTAACTACTCGAACATCGATCCCTTCTTTCTCCAATTCTGCTTGTGCAGCTACCGCTAAACTAACTTCCGAACCTGTTGCAATTAAAATCCCATCTAATCGACTCTTCTCTGGTGAAACAATATATGCCCCTTTGGCAATTGTTTCTTTATCTATGCCGACCGTCCCTGGCAAAATTGGCAAATTTTGACGAGTTAAAATGAGCGCAGATGGATGTTCTGTTTGAGAAAGAGCATACGCCCAGGCAGCACTAGTCTCATTGGCATCAGCGGGACGAAGCACTTTCAGTCCTGGAATAAGGCGCAATGATGGAATTTGCTCAACTGGCTCATGAGTAGGCCCATCTTCCCCTACTGCCACGCTATCATGTGTAAAAACATAAATCGCAGGAAGTTTGGAGATTGCAGCCAAACGAATAGATGGACGTAGATAGTCAGAGAAGACCAGGAAGGTAGCACCAAAAGCTTTTACCCCACCATGGTACATCATGCCATTTAAAGCAGCGCCCATACCATGCTCCCGAACACCAAACCAAACATTACGTCCTGCATAGTCTTCTGCATGGTAAACCCCTGCGCCTTTCATCTCTGTGTTATTGGATGAAGCCAAGTCAGCGGAACCACCAAAGAGGGAAGGAACGCTTTTAGTTAGAGCTTGCAGGGCATTTCCAGAAGCTACCCGAGTTGCGATCGCTTTATCAGTCGGTTGATAAGTAGGAAGAGATTCTTCCCATCCTGCTGGTAAAACTCCTGCAAAAGCATCTTCTAAACTTTTTGCTTCCTGCGGATATTTTTCTTGATAAGAAGCCCACAATTGATTCCATTGTGCCTCTGCCTGTTTACCAGCTTCGACCAGACGCTTAGATTCTTGCTGTACTTCTTCTGGTACATGGAAATCTTCCTCATGCTCCCACTCATAGCTTTGACGGGTCAATTTGGACTCTTCTGCACCGAGTGGTTTCCCATGTGCTTCTGAAGATCCAGCACGATTTGGGCTACCATACCCAATCACAGTGCGTACTTCAATCATCGTAGGACGAGCAGTCTCTTTTTTCGCCTCTTCCATCGCCTGATGGATCGCTTCAATGTCATTCCCATCTTCTACCTTAATTACTTGCCAGCCATAGGATTCAAAGCGTTGTAACGTATTTTCAGTAAAAGAATGTGCTAATTCGCCATCTAAGGAGATATCATTTGAATCATATAGACAAATCAATTTGCCAAGTTTAAGATGTCCTGCCAAGGAAGCTGCTTCTGCTGAAACACCTTCCATTAGATCTCCATCACTACAAAGCACATAAGTAAAATGGTCCATTATAGGATATCCATCACGATTATATGTAGCAGCCAAATGGGTCTCAGCCATCGCCATCCCAACAGCATTAGAAATACCTTGTCCAAGTGGACCAGTCGTTGCCTCTACTCCAACTGTGTGACCGTATTCAGGGTGACCTGGAGTTTTACTATCCCATTGACGGAATTGCTTTAGATCTTCAATTGATAAATCATAGCCAAACAGGTGAAGTAAACTATAAAGCAATGCAGAGCCATGACCGGCAGAGAGTACAAAGCGATCACGGTTCATCCAATTTGGATTTTGTGGATTATGCTTCAAATGTTTGGCCCAAACCGTATATGCCATCGGTGCAGCACCCATCGGTAAACCAGGATGTCCTGATTTTGCTTTTTCAATTTGATCTATGGAGAGTACACGAAGTGTATTAACCATTTTTTGATCTATTTTCATACACTAATTCCTCCTGCCAATTGTTCGCCAAATACAAGACCAATTATAGCATAACCTTCCAATTCATTACTTATTTGATCGTGATGCGAAATCACTAGAATCAAGCCAAAGGGTGACTGGTCCATTGTTGGTTAGCGTTACTTCCATCGCAGCACCAAATCGTCCTGTCTCTACCTGTACTCCTTTGTCCCTTAGTATTTGATTAAATCGCTCCCATAAACCTTCTGCTTCTGTAGGGCAAAGTGCTTTCATAAAGTTAGGGCGACGACCTTTTCGACAATCCCCATACAAAGTGAACTGAGACACCGACAGAATCGATCCACCTACATCTAACAAAGAATGGTTCATTTTCTCTTCTTCATCTTCGAAGATCCGTAAGTGAACTACTTTTTCTGCTAGTTGCTCCACTTCATGTTCTGTATCTCCTTCACTAAAACCAACAAATAACAGGAGCCCCTGATGGATCGCCCCTGTTATTTCTCCTGCTACAGTCACATTTGCTTGATTTACACGCTGTACAAGTACTCTCATTACTGAATCTCCTCTGGTGTTTTTCTCTATTTCTAATATGAAGCAACAAAACAGAACTAAATTCTCTTAGGTGGGATCTCTGTTTCCTGCTGTGCCTTTGTACGAGCAAGAATCACGGAACTGATTAAAATTAAGCTTTACTTCTAAATTTCCGTTTTCGCTGCTAGTTCCTTAAATCAGGGACATTTTCAGGACCTTCGGTATGTTGTAGTAGCGCGTCTCTGATCTCTTCTGTCAAAGGAATAGCTTTTTTTTGATTAAAATCAAAGCCTAACAACGTAGCCTTTCCTCGCGCGACCCAATTCTTCTGATGATCTTGTATAGCGTGCTCCACCTCGAAGCTCGAGTTTCCCAGTCTGCTAATCCACGTGTAAACAGTAATTTTGGAAGCATAAGCCACCTCACGTAAAAAATCACAGTAGGTGGAAGCAACAATGAGATTCCAAGAGTTTGTATCTAATTCCGGGTTGAACAATCGAAATAATTCTGTTCTAGCTTCTTCAAAATACGTAAAATAAGTGGCATTGTTGACATGTCCTAAAGCATCACACTCATTGAAGCGTACGATAATGTCGTTTTTAAACATATGCCCTCCTTATTGAATGATCCTTCTTACGCTGTGTACATCTCGTACCCCTTTGACGCGATCAACAAGCGAGTCTAAATGGTTTCGGTTATGAATGGCAACCGTGAGATTGATATGTGCAAAGCCTTTAGGTTGCACTTTTGCATTAACAGCATAACAAGCTGCTCGAGTATTTTCTACAACTCGTAACACTTCATTTAGTAAACCATTTCGATCCAGTCCTGCAACCTCTATATCTACCTGATAAGATTTCTTTCCATCTCCATCAGGTTCTTCCCAATCCACGTCAACCAGCCGTTCGGGCTCAACAGCAGATAAGTTAGGGCAATCTAATCGGTGAACGGTAACTCCTCGACCACGTGTGATAAACCCACCAATGCTTTCACCTGGTACGGGATTACAACAACGTGAAAGCCGCACAAGTACATTATCAATTCCTTTTACATGGATGCCGATCTTAGATTTCGACTTTTTCGGTGGATTCTTCACAATTTTTTCCACCATATCCACTTCAAATCCAGCTAACTCCAAAAGGTAGTCCGCAACGGACTGAACGGAGTAAACACTAAATGCGATCCCTGAATACAGTTCATTCACATCTTGTGATTTAAACTTCTGAATCACTTGTTGCAAATTTTTGGAGGAGAGAATGTCTGTCAGGTTAACACTCGGTCTGGTTTGGAGGATTTGTTTTTCTAACATCTCTTTGCCTTTGAGGAAATTATCTTCTTTTACTTGGTTTTTGAACCAACTGCGAATCTTATGGCGAGCATGAGAGGTTCCAACAATTTTGATCCAATCCTTGGAAGGACCATAACTATGCTTGGACGTAATAATATGGACCTTATCTCCCGTTTTCAGTTTGTAATCAAGTGGGACGATCTTGTCATTTACCATCGCTCCGATGCATTTGTTTCCGATCTCTGTATGAATCCGATAAGCAAAATCAAGCGGACATGCCCCATTTGGTAATTCGATTACATCTGTTTTTGGAGTAAACACAAAAACGGTGTCCGTAAACCAGTCCATCTTGACGCCTTCTACAAATTCTTGTGCATCTCGACCTTCTTGTTCTTCCACCATTTTATTAATCCAATATTTTTTGCGTTGAGTATTTCCATTTCCCAATTCCTTGTAGATCCAATGTGCAGCAATCCCGTATTCAGCCGTTCGATGCATTTTGACTGTTCGAATCTGTACCTCAACCGGCTCTCCACGTGGTCCTAAAACGGTTGTGTGTAAGGATTGGTAATCATTTGGTTTGGGCATAGCAATATAGTCTTTGAAGCGACCTGGCATCGGTTTCCAGATGGTATGCACTAGACCCAGAGCAGCGTAACAACTAGAGGTTTCCCGTACTATGACCCGAATGGCAAGTAAATCAAAAATCTCATTGAATTGCTTATGCTGTGATTTCATCTTTCGATAGATACTATAAATATGTTTTGGTCTACCTGAGATCGACTCTACTTCTACATTTTGTTCTGCTAACTTTTCCGACAAAACACCAATAATTTCTTGAACCAATCGTTCACGTTCCGCCCGTTTCTTCTTCATGAGAGAAACAATTCGATAATACTGAGGAGAGTCCAAATAACGCAAAGAGAGATCTTCCATCTCCCACTTAATTTTAGAAATCCCCAAACGGTGTGCGAGTGGCGCAAAGATCTCAAGTGTCTCTTTGGCTTTTTTCTTTTGTTTCTCTTCTGGCATATGTTGGAGTGTACGTAAATTATGCAAACGGTCCGCTAGTTTGCAAATAATAACCCGGTCATCTTTTGCCATCGCCAAGAACATTTTCCGAAAGTTCTCTGCTTGGTTTTCTGCACTTGAACGAAACTTCAAATTCTTTAACTTTGTCACTCCATCAACCAAATGTGCAATGGTGTCTCCAAACTCTTGGCCAATTTCCTCTAACGTAACTCCAGTATCTTCTACTACATCGTGTAACAGACCAGCTATCAATGTCTCACGATCCATACTTAACTCCGTCAGGATGATCGTTACTTCAACTGGATGTATAATATAAGGCTCACCAGACCGTCGAAACTGGCCTTCATGAGCTTTTTCTGCATAATCATAAGCACGAGCAATCTCTGCTTGATCTTCGGATGTTAAGTAGGATGTCTTTTCCAACAACCTCTCTTTTAACATATAAGTATCATCACCATACCCAAAAATAGTTTTATCTATCATTATCTATGAGGCTATTAAAAAAGTAAAGATGGGGATTATATAGCCTGAAAAAATAATTTACCATCTATAACAAAAACACCGCTATAAAAAGGATGCGGTGTTCTGTGATTACTATCTTGACCATCGCCCATCAGAGGATGAAGAGTTTGGCTTGAGTCGTTTTCGCAACATGAAGAACAGAATAGTTAGTATGACTGCATCGATCGTCAAAAAGGAATATACCAGATACTCTTTTGTAATGAACAATAAAATAGGGCCAACTAGGACAAAACCATATGGTGTGTATTCAAAACATAGAATCAACATTCTCCACACTCGTTGGAGGTAGGCTTTTAAGACAAAGTTGATAGAACTAAATAACTCCCGAAATAAGAGGAAGAGCAAACCTGCCATCCACAAAACGAGTGAAGTGAGAAATATCATGGCAAATCCCCGCAGAAATGCGCTAAAAGCTTCTGAAAGCCAGTCCAATTTTTTCTCTCCTTACTATCTATAATCCTGTTTCATAACCTACTAGATACTACTTCGCAAGTATAAATCTAATCACATAGTGTACTAAAAAAACAGCTGTTCGTACAGATCATTATCTCTGTATAGAAACACCAATAGTAAGAAATCTTAAGAATACCTTATTGGAGGTGAAATGGATGAAAAAAGAACCAAAACAAAAACAACAGTATCAAACAGAATTTGCAGATGAGTTATCCCCCACCGCTGATCCAGATCCAGCCGCAAATCCAGTAATGAACGCCATTCAGCAGATGTACAGTCAAGCAGGAGACTATGATTCATCATTAGAACCAGATGAAGAACTGAACTAGTAGAAAGCAAAAAGTCCTCGAAATGTTCGAGGACTTTTTGCTTTCTACCTCTGAAATCATTGCGCAATCTGCTAAAATACAATAGACTCTTTGTATAATAGGAGATATATCATTTTTGGACTTCATCAACAATCTCCAAATGCAATAATTTTACCATTATTACTAACAGATAAGAACTTAATTTGTGAAATGGAGGTTGCTCCAGTGTCACTTCCTCAACGAACGAAAGAGTCTCTCTACGATAAGATCGGGGGAGAGCAGGCTATTGCTGCGGTGATTTCAGACTTCTATCATCGAATGTTATCTGATGAAAGAGTTAATCATCATTTTATTGGTATCAACATGGAGTCACTACGCAGACACCAAATTACTTTCTTTATCGGCTTTGCCTTAGGGGGTCCTCGTAAATACAACGGGAATAACTTACGGACTGCCCATAGTGGCCTAAACGTCACTGCAGAAGAGTATGAAGTGGCTATCAAGCTACTCAACCAAGCTCTTCGTAAATATAACGTGGAAATTGAAGATATTGCAAAAGTAGAGGCTTTCCTGCGTAGCGTCAAACCACATATTATCAACAAGTAAAAAACGAACCCTACTCCGTAAAGGAATGGGGTTCGTTTTTTCTAATTATTATTCTTATCCAAACTAATTTGATGAAAAGGAATCTTGGAATCTCTCATCATTTGTCTTTCCCGTGGTTGACAAGTACAAATGATAATTTGATGATCTTTGGCTAACTCTGATAATAATCCAAGGGTTTTTCTTAATCTCTTGTTATCAAAATGAACAAAACAATCATCCAAAATCATAGGAAGTCGATGACTTGCCTCATTGGAATAAAATTGTACTAATGCTACCCGAAGTGCAAGGTACATTTGGTCTATTGTACCCGTACTAAGCGATTCCACTGGTTCTCTCTTGCCTGTTTCGGGTGCAAACACACTAATTTGCATTCCTTCCGTTGGATCTATCAAGATCTTCTCGTATCTTGATTCTGTAATTCGATTGATCCAATGAGAAGCAATCGGAGACAAGCGTGGGGATAGATCCTCTTGAATCTCTTGAGCTGATTCCTGTAGAACTTCTTTCGCAAGCTCAAATGCTTCCTTTTCTGCTTTTAGTTCTGACATCTTTCGAACTGTCATTTCCCACTGCGTCTCTAGTTGGCTTAACCGAGTAACAATTTCCTGTTTCTCTTCTAAAGCACCTTCTACTTTCCCTATTTCATTCTCTAATTTCTGTAAGGAAGAAATGAGATCAACCCTTTTTTGTTTTATAATAGCGATCTCCTCATCCAGTGATTTCTGTGCTAGTAAGCTCGTTTTTCCTCTCCAACTACTAATTAATTGCTCTCGTTGACTGATCAATTCAACCAAATTTTGTTGCCAGCTTTCTTCCACTTCCGCCATCTCAAGTTGCTGAATTTTCTTTTTTACCTCTTGTCGTCTCCATTCTATTTGTTTACGCTCTCCTGATGATTGAATCCAATTTCCCAGTGTTTCGATACTATCAAAACCAAATTTTTTTTGTATCTCTTCTAACAAGAGATTTATTTTCTCCCACTCTTGCTCCCCTTTCTCTAAATCCCTTTTTAAGCTATGAATTTGTAAATCCAATTTATAATCTTGCTCTTTATAGATCGCATGCTGTTTTTGCAATTGATAAATTCGTTGTCGCCAAGTAGGAATATGAAAAGGAGGGACATCCTCTAGGTAAGAGCTGAGCCAATTTCCTACTTCTCTTTCTATTTGGTTCATTTGCTTTTGAAGATACTCCCACTCTCGAAAATACTCTTCTTCTTTCGATACAATTGCTTGGTACTCTTCTCTTCTTGCAAATAATTCTGCCAAAGACTCTACTTGCCACATATTTAAAATCAAGGTTTTACGTTGCGTCAATTTAGTTAGATCTTGATTCATTATCTCCAGATTATTCTCGACTTCATTTCGTTGTTGGCTAATCTTCCGATTTCGGATCCGTTTTGTCTCAGTTTGTTTTGTCGCAAACCAAGCACTACCAAAGGTAATGGCCAAAGATCCTACTGTAAACCAGAGGGAAAAGAAAAGAGTGCATATACTAACTATTCCAAATACACCTGTCGCAATCCATAGAAGTCGCTCCATTTGGCTATCTTTTGGAGTTGGTAAGAGTAGTGCATCTTTTTTTAATTGTTCTTTCTTTTCATGAAGTGTTACCTCTTTTTTTTCTAACTGTTGAAACTGAATATGATCTTGTTCTAAACGTTGTAAGGTGGCTCGTTTCTCTAAATGCTTTGGCTCTCCTAAGTTTTTTGCTTGTAATTCAATTTCCTCATATTCTCGTAATTTTGCGAGATTCCAAGTAATTTCACTCTCTTCACGTGGAAAGATTTGATTTTCATATATTGCTTCTTTTTCTAATTGAACTAGTTCTAGTTGCTCTTTACTTGCTTGTTGATCAGCTTGAATTTGGACTTTCCTCTGATTCCAAATTTCGATATCTTGTAGCTCTTTCTCTGTAATCGGAACCTTATTCCATCGCTCTAACTTCTCGTCCAAATCTCTTTTCTCTTCCTGAGCTATCTGTAACTTTTGGTAATTCCGTTTGTACATGGTCTCTTCAAGTAAAATCTTTTTAAATTGTTCATATGCAAGCGCAAACTTTTGTTGCTCTATATTTTCTGATTCTAAAGTTTCGAGCTCTGTTTCTAATTCTTCTAATGCAATGAGTAACTCATCCTTCTCATGTAATGCTTGCTCAAATTTTTGCTCTTCCTGATCTAGCGCCTGACGTCTATTGCGTAACTGAGCAATATCCGCTTCTAATTTTTTCTTAGTCTCAGACAATATACCGAACGGTTTGTTTTTTGCATGTTCCGTCTTCCCAATCGTGTCAATCCCTTTGTCTAAACACTCCATGATCGGGGTAACATCTAATTCTGCACCTTGCTTTAACAGTTGGGTCATCTTATCTACTAATTGACGGTTCTTCTTTTCATCTTCTTTATTGTGTTGAGCTGCCAAAAGAGAGCCTGCATGAAAATACCCTATCCGTTTGTACGTATCACCCGATATTCCAATTTGACGTTCCACTATAAAGCGGTCCTTTTTTTTATCCATTGGGAAACTCTCAGACAAATCTCTCCCTGTATCCAAATCAATTACTTGTTCATATTCTTGCTTTGGTTGAAGATCACGAATTAAACGATACTTTTTGCCTAACACTTCATAATCTAACTCTCCACCATATTCTTCTGTTTTCCAAGGAAGATACTGAGTTACCCACTCTTGTTCACGTCTAACGCGATACCCCTCTTTTTTGCCACCATATAAAAGTCCTAACAGACCATAAATCATCGTAGTTTTCCCTGCTTCATTAGGAGCTTCCAACAAGTTTAACCCCTCATGAAACAGAAACTCTTGATCTACATAACGACCGAATCCACGATATTTAATCCGATTAATTTTCATCTACTCTTTTATCCCCTTTTGTATGAGGGCTTCTAAACCTTTGTACAAAGCTTTTTGAATAAGCTCTTGTTGTTTCGGCTGTTGAACTTGATCCATTCGCGACTCCATCTTTTCAATGAAGGCACAAATCAGCCTATCTTTTCTTTTTAATCGCTCCAAGTCAAAATCCGGGATGGTCTCATCCTCTAGGTATAAGTCGCGATACCCAGCACTACGTATTTGTTCGAGCAACCATCCTCGTTCTTCTCCAACTGGAAGGTCTGGGTAGCGTCTACCTACTAATCGGATTGTAATGTAGCTATTTTTGCACTCCAAATGGCTGTTCTGGAGGATTCGTTCCAACAACTTCTCACGTGTAGTACAATCATCTACGTTTATTTCTTGCAACAGATACCTTCTAGTATGAATAGGGATTATTTCGGTCTGGATCCCTTTAGAGGAGATCTCACCGATAGTAACCGTCCTCTCCCCTAGTTCTTTCCAATTCAATGCTTCTGGTGAACCAGGATACCGAACTATTGTATTTCGTTCATTAGCTAGATCATATTGACTCGTTTTATGGATATGTCCTAGTGCTACATAGTCATAATTAAGTGCTGCTAACTCTTTTTCTTGGATTGGAAAATAGTCCGATTTCATCGACTTTTTCTGAAATTCACCATGTACCAACATCAATTTGTGATAAGGAGAATCTTCAAACTCCGGAAGACTTCCATCTCGTTCTGCAAAATCAGAGAACCCCTTTCCGTGGATCTCCAAATTCCACTCCGAAAATCGATGCTTTTCCCACTTACTAGAAAATATATGGACATGTTCTGGCCAAATAGGCTTCTTATACCAAGAGCCATCCTTATACGGGTCATGATTCCCTGGTGAAATAAGTACTTTCGTCTGGGGAATTCGTGCAAACTGATCCATTACAAATTCGACTGTCTGATGAGAAGCGTATCCATGTTCCAAAAAATCTCCTGCTATCAGGAGAAAAGGAAGATTTCGTTCTTGTACCAGATCGACTATCTTTCGAAATGTATTTCGATGTTCTTCATGTCTTCGCCATAGATCCTCTTGTGAACCCTTCCAGCCTTTGACCGGTTCATCTAAATGCAGATCCGCTGTGTGTAAAAAGGGAACCGTCTCCATCTGTTCGATATCCTCCTGTTTTTAGATGCAAGATTAGGGACAAACTAATGACAATATTTCCATCTAGTAGGTGATTTACATGCTATTTAGTAGAAAATACATTCTATTTCCTTATTTGATTTTCCTTCTTTTTCTAATTAAGGGAGGTTTGGTTCATGCAGCTCCACCTGATCAGGTAATCTCCATTCAAGAAGTGGAAATTTCCTATCATCAAAGTAATAAGATCGATCTAATCAAGACACCTGCCCCTGTACAGTATGAAATTCAAGAAATACTTCGTAATGTATATCAATTGGGCGGACTTACTTCCATACAGCTTCCAAGCCAGTATTTTCAATTTCATTTTTCACCAGCAGTAGTAATGCCCCCCATCTCACCTATTGGTCATCCAATCCAAGAGATGATCGTGAGTGTTCCTCAAACTAGATTTGAACCAACACGACTCTATATTCGAAACACGCAAAATCAGTGGATTGAGTATCGCACTACCAGATCCCTTTCCATTTTGTTGGCTCAATTGCAAGAAAACATAACATCTTGACCTGGTTTATAAGACAAAGCCGCCTAGTAACTAGGCGGCTTTGTTATGGTAGTTAGTAGTTGCTGATACACTAATTCATTTAATTGATCACTGGGAAAAGCTCGATCTGGAATATGTTGAACCCTCTGTTTCGATTTTTCTAGGAAGTCAGAAATGAACTGATCTAAATCAGAGAGCGGTTTAATCCACTTCAACTCTATATTTTGTTTTGCTTCGATTAGATGATTGATAACTTCATACCAATGATCCGACATCTTTACTTCTCGTGCTAACTTTTCAATTGAATAAGGAGGTAACAACAGAGGACGCTCTTCTAAATACAATACGGTGAAAAGAGAACGTAATGTATGTAAGTAAGCTTTTGGATTCATTTTCGTTTGCTGTTGAATATGGCTCTTAAAATGAGAGCGAACCATTGAGAAATGGTGATATGCTAATCGCCGTGCTGAAAAATGTTCCCTTGCTAATCGTCTGAGTTCTTGTATTATTACTCCTTTTTCGATATAAACGATCGGAGAAAAAAGCCATTCCATAATAGACGGGTTTGATTTTGATAGCAATCCAGCCATTTTTCGTATATCCCAGCCATGTCCATCTAATCTTCCATCATGATTACCGGTAATTGTAGCTGGAAATTCACCAATCCCGACATAATCCTTCAGTTCTCGATGAAAGAGAAATCTCACATCATAGTCACTGTCCTCAGTTGCAAATCCCCAAACTCTGCTTCCTGATTCAACAGCATAAAAGATTTGAATCCCTTCTTTTTCTTTCCAATGATCCAAATAATCTAAAATAAGTTGACTCATATTTTTGCTCCCTTTTGAAATAAGAAAAAGCGATCCCTTATTAGCAGTTGCTTAAAAAGGGATCGCTTTTATACGTAACTCATGAAGTATTAATCGATACTGACGATTTTAAATTGAATACTCCCAGATGGAATTGGTACGTTTACTGTCTCTCCTACTCGTTTCCCAATTAATTGAGCCCCGATGGGCGATTCATTGGAAATTTTACCAGAGTCTGGATCGGTTTCCGCACTACCTACAATCGTGTACACTTCTACATCTCCATCTGGAACTTCTTGAATAGTTACTTGTGCGCCAACTTGTACCTTTTCTTTATCAATGGAATCAGAAGAGATAATTTTGGCGTTACGAATCATATTTTCCAATGTCACGATACGAGCTTCGATAAAAGCCTGTTCGTCTTTTGCAGCGTCATACTCGGAGTTTTCGCTTAAATCCCCTTGTGCAATCGCTTCTTTTAAACGTTCAGCTACTTCATGACGCTTTTGCGTCTTTAGCATTTCTAGCTCTTCTTTTACCTTTTCTAATCCTTCTTGGGTGAGCAATACTTCTTTATTATTGCTTGACATCACCGATTCCTCCCAAATGATCATACGATACTCTTTCTATTGTGACGGATAAATCACGCGTGGAATTTTGTTAAGTCCATGCAGCATCTATATCCATTTTTATCTATACAAGTTAGTTCGTCCCAAGTTTCCACGATTCCTAACTATATACCCTATATTTATGCAACATAAACAAGCATAACGAAAACGATTTCATTTAAATTTAACTTACAAAAATGTATAGTCACTCCCCAGAACAACACTAGTGAAATCAGGAACTGACGAATATATTAGCACATTTATCAATTTCATCCAAGTTGTTTTTTCCAATCTATTTCCATTATGCCTTTTTTGCGTAACTCCTGATATTTTAAGCAAACCAGACAGGAACTGCAAGTATTAATTATCAACTGATTGTTATACAAGAGACTATTCTATCCGAAAATTTTTTTCTTAGTCGATCATACGACCTAATGTGTATAATACTCTTTTGTTCTTATTCGATTTTTTCTATAATGACGAGGAGCATAGCAAAAGGAGAACAACAACATGGATACCGTAACACATGGTTTAATTGGCTATACCCTCTACCAAGCATTCTCTGAACCGGATCGATCAAAACGCTGGAAATACGCTCTGCTCACAACTGCAGTTGGAGCAAGTCAAATACCCGATATAGATGTGTTGGCTGGTCTTACTGAGCAGGGACAAATCATGGAACAAATGTGGCATCGCGGAATAACCCATTCTGTTTTTTTGGTTCCATTATGGGCTATTTTCCTATACGGAGTCATTCGACTTTTCTTTAAAGAAAAAGATGTCAAATTCTTTTGGTTATCTTTTTTAGCAGTCTTTATTCATGACACGATCGATTTATTTAATGCTTGGGGAACAGGCTATTTGGAACCATTTTCTTCTGTTCGTATTACATTAGGATATATGCCTATTTTAGACGTGGTTATCTGGATCATCTTTATCACTGGAGTTTTGGTTGCCCATTGGAAAAAATGGCGAACACCTCGTTTTGTTTTTCAGGTCGTTGGATGCCTGATGATTGGTTATGTTAGCCTTCAATCTGTTCAAGGGTTTCTGATTGAACAAAACGCCAAAAAGACTTTTCAAGAGACGGAACTGTCTGCATCATTCATCCCTGGCGTTTTCCAAGTAATCGGAAAAAATGGATCAAAAGTAGAAATTTGGGAGGATTCTCTTTTCACTGCTCCAAGAAAGATTGCGGAAGTAACTTCAGCAGAAAATGTAGACTTAGCTACTTTATTCCGCAAAAATCCAAAAGCCGAGGTACTTTATACTTGGTCTCCATTTGTTGTAATATTTGAAAATGAGTCCGAAATAGGGATTTATGACCCACGATTCTTACGAGATGGGAAATCGTTTCTGACCGAAGTAGCTCCTAAATATTAACGATCCACTTTCCTTTTGTGATTGGCTAATCCCAAAGCTAAATTTCTAACTTAAATTATGCACGCTCGTGGCTTTTATTAGCCGCAAACAAAATTTCGAACATTCCGTCCTACGAAATCTACACTCTCCATCTTTATAAATGGGGAGTTTCCCTTTTCTGATGACAGAAAATTTGTTTTAATAAAAGGGAAGGAATATTTTCCCTCTGGAGGTGAATGATATTGAGATATGATGAACGATTAATGTTAGATTCTTTTGCTGTAGTTCCAACAAAAAAACAATCTATTACTCATACGCCTAAAAAAAGCACCATCCAACCGATCCATCCTTTACGTGAGCGTAAGTTACCTAAATTTCTAATAGGACTTTCTACTGCATTAGCTCTTACCTCAACTAGCATTTCCTTAGGTGCTACTAATTCAGAAAAATATTATCCATCTAGGGAGCACACCCCTGATGAACCCATTTCGAATCTAGTACCACCTCCTTCTACACCCAAAGCACCTAAGACTTATTTTTTACCGGATGAGAAAATGCCTAGTAATACAACACCACCTGATAAACCTATCGAAAATTTACCAAGGCAATCTCAATCTACTGCTAGTGGTGCAATAGCGACAGAGGTCAAATTAAAACCAGTCTCGCCTAAATCATCTTCAAAAACAAATAGCTCAGCCAAAACTAATACCCCAAAAAATAGTTCTAGTTCTTCTAAGTCAAAGAACGTCTCAGGAAACAAACAACAAACAACAAAATCTAAGTCTTCTACTTCAACCAATCAAAGCAAATCAACTAAATCCAAATCTTCTACTTCAACCAATCAAAGTAAATCAACTAAATCCAAATCTTCTACTTCAACAAAACAACACAACACAACACATACGAAAGAGAAGCCAACCGTCCAAACACCTAAGGCCAAATCCCAGCCGAAATCTTCAATGGTAGTGGGAAAAGATTCAAATAATAGATCCAATTCCTCTACTTTAAAAAAGGACAATCTACCTACTCAAAAGAAAGAACAAGTCAAGCAAACTCAGGTTAATGAGAAAAAGCAAACTCCGTCTAAAACACAACAACAAGTTTCCAATACTTCTACAAGTTCAGTGAAAAAGACAGAGTCGAAAACCTCTTCAAAATCTAACAAAAAGACTGTTACAAAGAAAAAGAGTACCTCTACCAAAAAATCGCCAACGATTCAATCATCCAAAAAGACCGTGACCAAAAAAAGTGGCAAGAAAAAAGTAGTGAAGAAAAAAGTAGTGAAGAAAACAACCAAAAAGAGTATCGTCACCAAAAGCAGTAGCAATAGTAAGAAAAGCACCACCAAAAAAACAAGCATGAAAAGTAGTACTCAAAAGAAAACAATCAGTAAGAAGAAGTCTCCTATGGTACGTGTTCATCCTCTAACGAATAAAATAATAGTAGAAAGTGGATCTTAACAAGAAAAGGAGATGATAGCATCTCCTTTTCTTGTTATTTAAATATAGCTCGAATGATTCTTGCTGCATTTTTGTAATTAGGATACCGAAAAGAAAAATCAAAGCGATTTGTCTGATATACTACACTCTTTGCATGAGAAAAACAATGAAATCCATGCTCTCCATGATAACTGCCCATTCCACTGGCACCGACTCCACCAAATGGCAAGTTAGGATTGCTAATGTGAACAACACAATCATTTATCGTCATCCCACCACAAGAGATTGTATCCACGATCAGTTCTTGTTTGGAATTGTCTGTAGAGAAAAAGTAACATGCTAAGGGTTTGGGTTGATTTGTTACTTGTTCAATCACTTCTTTTAAATGGACAAAAGGCAAAATAGGAAGAATCGGGCCAAAGATTTCTTCTTTCATCACTGAATTATCCCAAGTGATTCCATCTAAAAGTGTTGGTGCGATTTTTCTACTATCTGGGTCAGATTGTCCTCCATACAAAATTACCCCTTCATCTAAGTAACCTTGGAGACGTTCAAAATGTCGATCATTCACAATTTTACCTAACCGGACATTTTCTAAAGGATCTTCTCCATAGAATTCTAAAAGATAATGTTGTAGTTTTCTTACAAATACTTCTTTTACTTCTTCTTGAACCATTACATAATCAGGAGCAATACAGGTTTGTCCAGCGTTAATAAACTTACCCCATAAAATTCGTTTAGCAGCAAGATCCAAGTCTGCATCTTTGTCCACAATAGTAGGGCTTTTGCCACCCAATTCTAACACTACTGGAGTCAAATGTTTCGCTGCTGCTTTCATTACCATCTTGCCAACTTTTTCCCCACCAGTATAAAAAATATGGTCAAATGGCTGTTTCAATAACTCCTGACTGATTTCTACACCACCTTCTACTACAGTGATGTACTCTTTTGGAAAAATCCCTTCGATCATCTGATAAACCACCTTGGAAACATGTGGAGACAGTTCTGATGGTTTTAGAATGGCACAATTGCCAGCCGCCATTGCTCCAATTAGAGGACTAATCAATAATTGAAAAGGATAATTCCACGGAGCAATAATAAGTCCTACTCCATAAGGTTCATAACGTATTTCGCTTTTTGCTCCGAAAACCAGCTTGCCTGATTTTACTGACTTAGGTTTTGCCCACTTCTTTAGATGTTTTTGAGCAAATTTTATCTCTTCATATAAGATACCAATCTCTGTAAGGTATGCATCCGTTTCATGTCTAGCTAAATCTTTTTGAAGGGCATTCAAAATATCTGGTTCATACCGTTTGATTGCCTCTTTCAGTTTTGCTAGATTCTCTAGTCGGAAAGCAAGGTCTTTGGTTTTGCCAGTATGAAAGAACGTTCGCTGATTCTGTAATAATTCGGCAATTTTCATCATCAACCTCATTCCTCCAGTTTTATCTTCTATCCCAATCATCTAATTTTTCCTTTAGAATCACAATAAAAACTTTGCACAAAAAACACCTACCGTCTTATGACCTTAAAACGGTAGGTGTTTTTCGTTTGAGGGGTACTCTACGTATAAAGTACCAAGATAATAATTGAGCAGAACCAAAAACAAGTAAAATCCAACGAAGGTCTTCCACTCTTTGTGTATAGGAAGCATACATAATAAACGAAAAGGAACTGACCATTCTTCCTAAATTCATGGCAATTTCCCTTGCAACCACATATTCCACTCGCAGTGTTGCCGTAACTTGCGACCTTCCAATTACATCAAACACAGTGGAAGTAAGAGGATTATAATAAAAAGGGAAAAAGAGGAAAATGCCAAGTCCTGTAAATAAAATAGCCCATGATTTCAAAGTGAGGACGTATGGGAGCATGATCAAAAACATCATGATGGCTCCAAATAACAGAAAGTTATTTCGTTGTTGATAACGTAAATACCGTCCTACAATATAATAGGAAAACAGTGAGATGATCGAACAAACCGTGTAATAAGTACCTAAGGTCAATTCATTTTTGGTTGACAAATAAATGAGTAGACCAATTAAAAAAATAAAGACTCCCTCTCGCAATCCTTGCCCAAATACTGCCCAGGAAACCCAGTACCAATCATCTTTCTTCCGAAGAGACATTAAAACTTCTTTAAGCCGATACTCGCCACCTGCATTTCTTGCTTTTAACAAAAATGAAATTACAATGGCAATAACAAATACCGTCAACGAAAGAGCAAATACAATCCGATAACCTACCAGATATCGGAATCTAGTAATAATAAAACCAGAAAGTAACGGTGCAATGATCCCTGCTCCTGCAGACAATAAACCATTTACCCCATTAAACACATCCCGATTATCTCTCTCCGTAATTTCAAAATACAATACGTTATAAGCAAGCCAATAAAATCCAGAGCCAATCCCCAAAAACACACCAAGCAAAATAACATAATCAGCAGAACGGTCTCCAAGAAATAGAACGGTTAAAAAGAAGAGCGCTTGTAAAATCACTCCTATTCGAATAGAGATAACTCGATCCACTCGTTTGATTAGCCAACCTGCAAGAATAAAAGTGATTGCACTAGCTGCAAAATGAGCAAAGTTATACCAGCCAATTAACACAAAATCTTTTTTAAGTTTCCAGAGGTACACATTGACAAACGTATTGGAGAGCGAAGTGGAGAATGTATGTAAACCTCCGGCAACTAATAATAACCATGCTTGACGATCAAGACGGTCCACGTTGCGAAACCATTTCCATTTCATTTTTCTCACCCAACAGTAGCGTGCCCAATAAATAATAAAGTAACACTTCATTCATTTTAGTGTTCTTCCAAACCAAATAAAAAAAGCCACTGAATAACAGTGACTTAGGTATTCCATTGAGCGATAGGTTGTCCCATTTGCATATAGGTTCCAACATCCATTGGAATTGTCCATTCCATTGTATCTTTCTCAAATAAAAGAATGACAGTAGAACCAAATTCAAATCGCCCTATCTCTTCCCCTTTTTCTAAAGCAGGACATTCTTGATATTTCTTTTGATTTCTCGCTGGATTTTTGGTATTGGTGCTCAATTCTGGCTCATAGGTTACCTTGATGCTCCCTACATTGGTAGCTCCTACTTTTATCAAAGCTAATGAACCTCTCGGTGAATCAATATAGGAAATCACACGTTCATTCCGAGCAAAAAGCGCTGGAACATGACGAACTCCCCACTTGTTCACAGGATATAGATTGCCTGGTAAATAGTCACACTCCGTTACTTTACCTTGAACTGGCATATGGATTCGGTGGTAATCTCGGGGACTAAGATAAATCGTGACAAAGGTTCCACCTACATAACGCTTTGCTTTTTCTTCATCATTTCCTAACAATTCCAATAACGAATACGAAACACCTTTTGCTTGTAATATAGCTCCGTCTTCCATTGTACCAAACTGAGAAACGGTACCATCTACCGGACTAATGATGGTATTAGGGTCTGGGTGGATAGGTCTAGCATCAGGTTCCAACTCTCGAACAAAGAAATCCAACAGCGAATTGAACTCATGCAGATCTTGTTTGACAGGTTGTAAATCAATTTTAAAATAACGAACGTAATGAGGAATTAACTTCTTACTAATTGGTTTTCTGGAAAAGTTTCCAACAATACGAGACATCTTCTTTTTAGGCAAGTATTTCCACAAGAGTCCAACAAATCGTTGTTTCATAGTATCCTCCAAGATCAAAATAACAAAGACAAAACGACATACATATTTATACACAATTGATATTTAGAAAAAAACGGATGCAAGAAAACAAGTTACATGGACACACTATCTTTAACAGGAGGTGAGACACACATGGCAAACTTAAAAAACAACATGCCACAAGAATCTCAAACCAATGCTGCTGAAGTACGTCAACAGAACCAACAATCAGCACAAAGCCAAGGCGGATATGCATCTCAAAGCGGTTTAACAAATTCCGCTGGTCTAGCTGGTGCTGCTGGTTTGGCAAACTCTGCTAATGAATTTGCTTCCGAAACAAACGTACAAGAAGTACGTCAGCAAAACGCTCAATCAATGGCAAAGAAAAACCAACAAGGCATGCAAAACATGCAACAAAATCAACAACAACAATAATTGAACTAACGAGTTTATACTCACAAATCCCATCCGACCTTTGGTAGGATGGGATTTTTTCGTTCATATGTTCACCATTTTAACACAAAATAAAAATAAAATTAGCGAAAATTTGATTTGCTTTTTGTGTTTTCCAAGTATCGAATTGCTTGATATGCATTTACAACACCCACACGAGCCAAACTCTCCATCTTTTGTGAAGTACGGCGTAAAATAGACCTTATTTCTTCAGGAGATAGTTTCGATGACAACGAAAGCATCAAGGCAATAGTTCCAGAAACATGAGGGACTGCCATAGAAGTTCCACTCATCTCTTTTCTACTCTGATTTAACCAAGCAGATAAGATTTTTTCACCTGGAGCAGCCAAGTCCATTCGAGTACCTTGATTACTAAAAGAAGACATTGCATCTTGAGGAGAAACAGAAGTCACTGCAATCGTTTCTTCATAACGGGCAGGAAAGTCCACATGTCCGATTAATCCTTTATTCCCAGTAGCTGCTACCATGATAATACCTTTTGCATAAGCTATTTGAATGGCTTGTTTTAGGGCTTCACTAAGTTTCTCCATCCCAAAGCTCATATTGATAATATTCATTTTATTCTTTATACACCAGTTTATAGCTGTTAATAGGTCAGATAAGTTAGCTGAACCTTTCCGATTAAAAGCTTTTACCGCATATAAAGAACAGCTGGGAGCAACTCCTATCACACCTAAATCCAACGCATTTCCGCCAATAATTCCTGCAACATGTGTGCCATGACCATTGTAGTCTTCTGGAGGGAACATCGGTGATAATACATTTACGCCGCCACGATAATTAGCGGCAAACGCAGGATGTTGAGTAGAAATACCAGTATCTACTACAGCAACTTTTACTCCTGCACCAGAAGTTCTCTTCCAAACTCTCCGAGCCTCAATTCGATCAATTCCCCAAGGTACTTCTTGTAGGCGTAATATTTTTGATTCTACCTGAGGTTCTGTAATATGGATTCGTACATCTGCCTCAGCATGTTCCACATCTGGATGTTGCTCGATCAAAGCTACACTTTCAGCTGGTCCTTCGGCGATTAAAATTCCTAATTGTTTCAGATATTTTATCGGGCGTATTCCTAAGTGAGTCGATTCATTCACATAACGAACAAAATGATTTCCATTCTTTAGGTTGTAGATATGGCGAACGAATTTAATTTTCTCGTTCCGCTTTGTTGGGGAGTCCTTATGAACCCAATTCAACACATTTCTCCCCCTCTCTAGCTCTCCAATCGCAAGGACTTTTCATAACATAATGTAAGTCTGATTAAACGGGAGGTGCTATCATGAGTGACCAATCCAAAAATTGGCTAGATGAAATAAGCCAAGTGAGTAAAATGCTAAGTGATGTAAGCAAACGATCCAGTCAATTGGACCAGCTTCTTCGGACCTTTCAACTTTTTTCATCTGCAATGGATAATCCAAGCCAGATGAAGGATATCTTGCAAAACCTAAGCAAATTAAATATCCCGTCTACCGGAAAAACAAAAGAAAAGGGGACTAGTAATGCTGTACCAACCACTTCTACTCCTAAAACCCCTGAAAAAACAAAAGTAACTGGCGATCCCTTTTATGACATTTTTAACTCGCCTAATATGATAGGGATTGTAAAAGAAGTCATGAAAAAACGCGGTAAAAAATAACTCTTTTTTAATAGTTGTATGAACATATCCGCTTATTGTCCACGTCAAACACCTATATATTTGATAAAAAGGCATCTCAATATAGAAAGGAGTAAAGTCTCTTAGATAGAGACCTTACTCCTTTCTCGTTAAAGAATATGTAAATAGTTTAGTTTGACTTACGACTATTGTCTGTAGAGTTCCTAACGAAGATAAAAAATTAGATAATGTTGATAAATAACCATGCCATGAAACATAGTCGATATATAAAAAACGTTATCATTCTAAGATTAATGAAAAATGGAATTGTAGCTACTGATTACTTCGTAGTCTTTTTAGCACCTCTTGATATTCATTTGCGGCACAACCTGTTATAGTAAAATCCACATCACGTCCAACATCTTTCACTTTATCCCAAAATTGGACTACACAGGCCAAGGGATGTTCTACACTCAACATATCCACTAAAAAGTACGTGATTTCTTCTCCGTTTTCTCCCCAAAAGGTTAAGTATTGTATAGCATAAGAAACCGTCCCATTCTTTTCATCGTGAATATCAAAAATCGCTTCATGAGAGATAATGAAATCTTCAGTAGCGTGGAAAATTCTTTCAGATCGTTGTACATCTTCTCCATCAAGATACGAGACTTGGAAAATAAACTCTTCTTTTAATTCATTAATGTGAAGCTCTCTTAGATCTCCTAATACCTCTAAACGTTCTTTTTCAGGTTGTAAAATGCCAATGGATAGATGTACTGTTTCATCTATTTTGCTTTCCAAAAAAGCATGAAGCTTTGTAAAATCCATCTCTTTTGATGAACAATGAAAATTAATGTTACTTCCATGTGTAAGTATACGCATACGATCGGTTCCCCCTGATTACCCTTATCTTACCTGCTTTTTATTCTACCGCAAGATTAACCTTTCTCTACCCCTCTTGGCAATAAAAATAGGCAGCAACCGTAGTTGCTGCCTAGTTACCAGATATTTAATTCTTATTATTGAAGAGTACCACCAAGAGATTGCTCAGCCAATGCTACAAGACGTTTGGTGATTTCTCCTCCTACAGAACCGTTTGCACGAGAAGTAGTATCAGGACCAAGTTGTACACCAAACTCTTGAGCGATCTCAAATTTCAATTGACCTAGTGCTTGTTCAGCACCTTGAACTAACAATCTGTTACGACCACCAGAGCGATTGTTTTGCGCCATGTTTTTCACCTCCTTGTTGTTTGTACTAGTATCATGTGTCGAATCGGATCAGCTAATTCGTGTGAAAAACTGGTAGAGAAAATTTATTTTTTAAGCACATAAAAGCGAGCTATCCAAATTAGGATAGCTCGCTTACTGCTAATATCTATATTTATACTCTAACTTGCTTGTCGATTTTTACCTTTAGACAATAATTCACGGCGTTTTTTACGAAGCTCTTTCCATTCTTCATAAAGCTCATATTGTTGTAAAAACTCATGGCGCTCCTTTGCCAACGTAAACTCATCCTTCAGGAAAGCAATCCGTTCTTCCAGTGCTCTTAACTGTTCTAACATATAAGCACCCCAATCGTTTTCTAGTTTCTAAATACGACTAGCGTTAGCTCTTTATGTATTACCCTGTGGTAAGAAAATGAAACCAAAAAAGATAATGAATTTTTCCTTTTATTGTTCAAAAGAAAAATTGTGTTCCTTATAACGTTCATATTGTACCAATTCGTAGGTTTAATATACTTACATGTATTGTAACAAGTTAGAAAATTATTAAATATATTTGTATATTTTATATGGTAGATACTATCTTATATAGTATTTTGGTAAAATATACAACACAGTCATTCGTTTACTATTAACTTGAAAGGAGTACTTCCGATGGCGATCAATACACAACATATGCCCGCATTCTTGGAAGAATTCCGATCCATGAAATTAGATAGCATGCTTCGTGATCTCCATAAATGCACTCCAGAAGAACTAGATCTGATCCAAAAAGAAATTGAGCAGATCTTGAAAGAAAGACATTAAGTCGAATCTAATTTAAGGTAGTTTCTTACCGTGCCATTCCTGAAAAAGAACTAACCTATTATCATTGTAGGTTAGTTCTTTTTTGCTGTTGCTCATACATCTCATACAACTTTTTAGCATCAAATGCACAAAATAATTTGGTCCCTGCCACTATTTCCGTTTCGGATTGAAATCGTATGTAATCATAAGAACAATATTTCCGCAATGTTTCTTTTAGATCCCGCTCCGAAAAGTAATCTGAGAAGTCATTTGCTAATTTTGTTATATCGATGGTGGGTTTCAATCCTTTGGCAATCGACTGATGCACCAAAGGAAAAACTAAATGTCCCCATAAGATAATAAGTTGGGTCTGTTCACGCAAAGACCAAGATTGATGAACCCAATCTTGGAAATCGTTAGATGCTGTCATGTTAACTCTCTCCATCTAAGCTTTTCACTGATTGTTATTATTATGCACCTACCAAACTATTCCTAATCAATACTTAGCAACATTATCCATCATTCTTCCACTTTCAAAGTGTAGCGAAAAGATTATATCTTTTGTTATATTAATTAATAATGCTTTTGCGACAATTTAATTTTATAGAAGGAGCGAAAATATGTACGATCCAAAAAAAGGGAAATATTCATCTGAAGAAGATGCTTACATCATCCAACAAATCAATGCCTCAGTTGAAAAAGGAGGGAACGAGCGAGCTGTCATGAAGGAGATTTCCGAACATTTAAATCGGGGATTTGCGGGAATCATGTCTCATGTTCGTAAACTTCGTACACAATATCCCGATAAATTTATCGTTCCTGAATCCGATGGGGAGGATGGGGCAAAAAGGCTAAATAGTTGGGATGAAAAAGAAGAGGAATTATTGATAGAAACTGTAAATGAAACATTAAAAGAAAATAAGTCTCTTTCTGTTGCAATCCAAACTCTAGAAAAAAGTCTAAACCGAACGCAAGGAGCTATTTACCAGCGTATTTATACTCTTCGCCGAAAGTATCCTGATAAATTTACCCATTTACCCACTCAACGTCCCAGACGTCCTCGGAAATTACCAGAATGGCAATTTCAACGACCAGTCATTCGTAACTTAGACGAAAACTTCTCTCAACCAATCCCTAGTTTGAATCCACAACCTTTTCCATCCAACTCACTTAACTATTATTCTAATATGAACTGGAATCTCGAAGAATCCGAATCCATTCAAGAAGAACAAATGGTCTATCAAGCCTACGAAGAACGATATGGTCGACTTCCGCTTAGTGGTAGAGAAAAACTTACAGAGCTAATGAGACAGTATGGTTGTACTCGTGTCTCGATCTCCTTGTTAACATTACATGAGGAAAGCGAATTTTCTCCTTTAATATTAGAGTTATTACATCGAAAACTTCAAAAATAAAAACGCCTCTAAAAGAGAGACGTGTTAAACAGGGTCTTTTAATCGCACGGGGATACTTGCATTCAAAATCGTTGTTCTCTCTTTGGACTGGGGAATTACGGTAACTTGACCTACAACATCGTATCCAAAGTCATCGCAGAGTTCAATTAACTTAGACTGAAACTGTTTTAATTTTTTCTCATCAATATCAGAGCGTTGGAAACTTAATACAAGGGATAGTCGGTCGTCTGCTTTCATAGCGGTCGGCTCTTCTTTATTTCCAAACATATTGTTTAGGAAAGACATAGATTCACCCCTTTATGCAATGTGAAAGAGTCGCTTGATCTTCGAGATAAGGGTAGCGGACTCTAACTCTAAGAAGGGCACTTCTTCCCCTGCAATTCTTCTCGCAATGTTAGAAAAAGCCTGTCCCGCAACCGATTTATCGTCCAAAATAACTGGTTCTCCTGTATTTGAAGAACGAATAATTCGTCGATCTTCTGGAATTATACCTAAAAGGTTTATTGCTAAGTGATTTTGTACTCTCTCCACACTCAGCATATCTCCATCTTTGACCATCCCAGGCTGTACTCGATTAACAATTAGGTCAATCTGATCCAAGTTAGCAGATTCTAATAATCCAATGACTCGATCTGAATCCCTTACAGAAGGGATTTCTGGATTTACGATTAAAATTGCGCGATCTGCTGCGGCAATGGCATTACGGAAACCACCTTCAATTCCAGCAGGAGAATCAATAATGATATAATCAAACTCTTTTCGAAGTTCATTAACAAGCAGTTTTACTTGTGCTGGGCTAACTTCTTCTTTATAACGAGTCTGAGCAGCTGGTAGAAGTGCTAACTCTGGATACTCTTTATGACGAACCAGAGCTTGACGAAGTTTACTATTTCCCTCGATTACATCTACCAAATCATACACAATTCGATTTTCTAGACCTAACATTAAATCAAGTTTACGAAGGCCAATATCGGTATCAACTAAACATACTTTAAAACCAAGCTGAGCAAGACCTAGGCCAACAGAAGCGACAGTGGTGCTCTTTCCTACGCCACCCTTACCACTCGTTACTGTAATGGCTACTGCTTGATGGTTCATCGTGATATAGCTCCCCTCATTCCTACATTATGTAATTCTTTCTCTAATCCATATTCCAAAAAATCATCCAATCTTATCCAACACGTACTATCATTCTACCAAAAGCAACGGCTCGGAAAAAGTTTATTTTCTAAAAATATCCATTTTTCCTTAATAGAAGCGTTGATTACAATGCTTGCAAGAAGAATCTTGTTCTGCTACTTGATGGGCGCAGAATGGACAGATATAGACAACGCTTGCGACTGGCCCTCTTTCGACGATTGGACTCACTGATGGAGTGACCTGGTTTGGTGGCAAAATGGGCTGGTGATTATTTGATGGTACAGGTTCCGCCACCGGTGGAGGTGTAGTATGATTTGGCATTTGTACATTTGGGTTTACTTGAGTAGGAGGTAGCACAGGAGAAGGGCCAGCTATAGTTGGTAACTGTCCTTTCAAGTTCGCTAATTCTTGCTCAGATGCAGTGATTTCTGAATCTAATTGACTTATTTGTTGCAAAATACGAGAGATTTCCTCGGTCTGTACCCATCCTTTATTGGAAGACCAACTCTGGTAAGCAGCTTTTCCCAGTTGTTGATAAACCTGTTCCAACTCTTCTTTTTTTCCCTTTATTTTAAAAGTAAGTTTGCCACTCCCAATTACTCTTTGTGTGTTTTGGTTTGCTTGATTTACTCCACGATTAATCGTCTTTTTTATATCATCTAAAAAGCTCATTCGCTCCATCCCTTCATTCTCTTTCATATTTCTATTGTAAGAAGAGTCCTTCATTTTCTCAACACAAAAAGCTGTCAACGTCTTGACAGCTTTCAGATCAATCAGCCCATAGCATCTAATTGATTATGCTCAAAATCCAAAGAAATATCTTTTCGTTTGGATGGTTCCACTTTTAATACAAAAGGCATTCGCTCAATGCGCTTAATCATTTGCTCAGCAGAATGGAAGTCAATATAGATATATATATACTTCAGTCGCTTTGAAATGTAGTGAACATTGCCAAGTCTACTTAGCGATGAGCGTGCAGCTTTTAAATCTTTGACCCAGACAGCTAATCCTAGCCTAGCCACTATATTCATAAAGCACCAGAACTCCTTTACCCAAAAGAGAATTATATGGCGCTTATCACCAAATGAGTGTAAATACGCTCATAAACACATGTTACCATTGTGTGACAATTATCGCAACATGCGGCACTAAGATATGATGTGCTAACAAAGTTGGAACTAATATTAAAAAACATCCACTTGTATAGAGCAAGTGGATGCAAATCAATCAATTTGGCAGATAAGTTTTAGAAAGGGCCTTTTCCAGGTTGGTGTTCCAGCATGTCTAGAAAATCAGATATACTCTAATGATCCAATTCAATTGGGCATCCAATGGACAAGCAATGACTTTAACGAAACTATTAGATGCTACATGCCTTTTTCTTGCCTGCGGTTAAAGCAAAATCATTTGGCACCTTAATAGAATTGGAAACCGCTTTGGCCAACATATTGGAGATTTGAAAGAGTAACTGATCTAGTCGCTTTTCGGCTTCCTGAAAAGCTCCGATCTCAGCCTGTTCGTTCATATATCGCTGAAGAGCTTCTGCTCTTTCTTTTGCTTCGTGATAGTTGGGATGGAAGATTCCAAAGCGCCTTGTCTCTTCAAATAGTAACTTTGCTTGCTGAAACTCCTGAATCAACTTTTGCGCTGCTGAGCACTGCTCCATCTGTTTCTTACGAATCAGATACTCTTGCACTTCTGGACTTTCTTTTAACTCATCTGCCAATTGATAAGCGTCTAAAATTAGTTCTGCCATATCAATCGACTTCATAATTTTACTCCCCTCCCAACACCATCTTACCATATACTAAAAAAAAAGCCTTCCCTGTTTGGAAGACTTAAAGGTACCCACTCGATTAATCTACTTCTGTCTCTTCAGATTCTGACAAACCAAATTCTTGGTGATATGCTTCGATCCAAGGAGCTTGTGGTGATTCTGGTGGATTCCATTGTTTTTGGTAATCAATCTCCTCCTGTGTTTGAGAAAACACCTCATTCTCCATATCGTAAGCAATAGGAGGAGCGGGAGGATAGAAGCTAGGCATCGGACGCCATGGATATAAAAAAGAATAGGGACCTGGATAGGGAACTTGATACGGTCCCGCTGTATGAGTCGGTTGATTTGCTAACTGTAATGGTGATACTGGTGGAAAATATGGGTAAGGATAACTCAATGAAATCGCCTCCTTTTTTCGCCTTTTCTCATACTTATGAGAGCTTTCTCTTTCCTATTCGAACGATTCCATATAGAAGTTATAATCAGATATAATGTATTTCAAGCTTAGAGCCTGCGTAATGGTGGTAGTAACAAAAAAAGAAGCGAATTAGGAGGTTGTACGCTGTTGGAAAGCGACGAATTACTTAGCATGTTTTTACAACTGCTCGTAATTTTTCTTTTGGTCCTATTGAATGGCTTTTTTGTAGCTTCCGAACATGCAATTGGTCGAGTACGATCTACCCGTATTGCACAGCTCACCGATGAGGGAAATCAACAAGCTCAATCTACGCAAAAAATCATCTCCAATCTAGAACCATATCTTTCTGCCACTCAGTTAGGTATTACACTTTCATCTTTGGTATTAGGATGGTTCGGCGAGCGAGTTGTTGCAAAACTCATTGGTCCAATTTGGACGCTAATCCCTACACCTACATCTGTTCATTACCTCATTTCATTTGGGATCGCCTTCAGTCTGGTCACTATCTTACATATTGTATTAGGAGAAATCGTACCCAAATCCCTCGCAATACGGAATCCAGAAGCCACTTCTCTTTGGATTTCCAAGCCGTTGCATCTGTTTTCCGTCTTATTCCGACCCGCTATTTGGCTAATAAACTATTTTTCTAACAGAGTACTACGAATTATGGGAATTAAAATACAATCTGACCATCAACAGGCTCATACAGAAAAAGAAATTCGCATGTTAGTAGAACAAAGTCATAAGAGCGGGATGATTGATCAAGTGGAACTTGCTCTATTTGATAATATTTTTGACTTCTCCAATCGCGTTGGGCGAGAAGTAATGGTTCCAAGAATTAACATGTCATGTATCTTTCTAGACGATACCATGGAAGAAATTTTGACTTCCATTAAGGGAAGCAAATTTACTCGCTTTCCCCTCTGTGGTGAAGACAAGGATCATATATTAGGGATTATTCATACACGGGACTTTTTCAAGAAAATTCTAGATGGAGAAATTCCTAATCTACAACAAATTGCTCGTCCGGCTGTTCATGTTCCGGAAACGATGGAGATTCAAGATATACTGAAGATTCTACAATCTAATCATACAGAGATGGCAATCGTCGTAGATGAGTATGGAGGTACTTCTGGGTTGGTTACAATGGAGGATATCATTGAGGAGATCGTTGGCGAAATACAAGACGAATTTGACGATGAACGTCCTTTTGTTGAACATGTCGGAAATCTAATCTCCATCGATGCTAGATTACTTTTAAAAGAAGTAAATGAACAACTGCAGATCGAGATTTTGGATGAGAATAATGATACGCTTGGTGGTTGGTTCTTCTCTCAATTCCAAGAGGTGCCTCAGATTAATGATGTAATCTATTTTGACTCCTATTGTTTCCATGTATCAGAAATGAAACAAAACAGTGTCACTCGAATTATTGCTGAGAAGTTACCTAATCAAAATACTCTTTCAACAGAAAATAAAGATCTCTTTTTATCAAAAGCCATCCCTAGTTCGGGATAATTTATATATTTTTTCACAAGAGGCAATGAAGGTTTCTAACTCTTAAAAAAAAAGGAAACTCGTATTCATCAGATTAGCAGTTTTTACTTGATAACTAGCAGACAAAAACATATGAGTCGACCTAATATTGAGTAATTAATAAACCTATTTATGAAAATACCTTGTCTTAAACGAAAGACAAGGTATTTTCATATTCGAACAAGACCTGCTCCTGTCCAACGGTCCTTTCCAGTCGGTGGTAGATCAATAGCCCGCTTTAAAACTAATTGCTTTAACTCTATTGCACTCTTATGTGGGAAGAGCTGACGATAGATCGCTAACACACCAGAAACATGAGCTGTCGCCATAGAAGTACCATTTAAAGTCGCATAGGAATTACCTAAATAAGTACTTAAAATACCTCCACCAGGAGCAGCAATATCTACTTTTTCCCCTGTTGCCGAAAAAGGCAGTCGACGATTACTTTTCCCTACTGCAGCAACAGAAATAGCGGATTCAACTCGAGCAGGTACTTGTACTGTATCTTTATCTCCTGCTGGGTTACCAGAGTTGCCCGAAGCTGCTACAATAATCGTCCCTTGTCTTAAAGCATGCCCAACAATATAGGATAATGATTTGGGAATATTCTGTCCCCCACACATACTTATATTCAGTATATGCATTCGATGAAGAACACCCCACTCAATACCTTGAATCAGATTACCTAATGAGCCTACTCCTAAATGGTCCAATATTTTGATTGCATAAAGAGAGACTCTAGGAGCGATCCCTACTACTCCCATACCATTATGGATAGCACCAATAACTCCTGCTATATGAGTACCATGACCATTTTGGTCTTGGGGAGATTCAGAGGGGGAAAGGATATTTATCCCACCTTTTATATTTGCAGCTAAATCCGGGTGATGAAGGTCAATCCCTGTATCAATAACCCCTACACGTACACCTTGACCTTTGTTAAACGGAACATCTCTCATGATACGTCGGATATTCCATGGAACTATCTGTTTTTCTTTTAAATCAATTTTCCTTTTCTTCCGATATCCTTTCTCAGACTCTCGCATTCTTACAATGGAATATTGAGGTAATGAAAAAAACATATCTCGTTCTAAAAAAATAGTACGAGGGTCTAATATAATCTGTTTCATTACCCGTTCATTTGGGATTAAGAGACTGTACATCGGAAAAATATTACTTTGATAAGCGGGAATTATCCCCTTCTGTCTCATCTCCTGTACTGTATAGGGGCTCCGGTAGATCCAAGTATATCGTCTTGGTGTTTTCCATTCAGGCATATAAACCACCTCCCTTTTATCTATGAAAAAGGAGGTGATTTGGCTTGGATTTCGGAACTAAGAAATAGAGATTGGGCGAAATAACCGCTGAATCAACTGCTCTGAGATAGCATTATACCCTTGCTGATTAGGATGTACTTCATCAGAAAATAATTCCTTTTGGTCTAGGAATAAAGAAAAGGGATCAAAAAATTTGGCTTCCACTCTTTGACACATACCTGCATAAAAGTGGTTTAACGTGCGTACTAGCCAACTTGCCCGCTTAATACCTAATTGATAGAGAGGCAATGGAATATAAAAGCCCAATACATAAATTTCTGCTTTTGGATTATGAGCACGTAAATGGTGCAATATGTTCTGGGCATTTTGTTTTACTTTTCTCATCGTCTTATATAGTCCACCAAATGTAATAGGACCACTTTCCCACAGTTCAATAAAATCACAGCCACCAGTGCTTACAGATAAATGAGTGGCACGAGAAATCATACGAGTGATAGCGGGATTTTGCATTAGTTCTAGTAACTCTGAAGACCTAGTACCTGATACACCAAAATTTCTCAAACAACATTGGTCCGAGTGTTTCAAATGCTGGAACAACTGAGCTACCCAATGTTGATCTGGATAGTCTGCTCCACAACCTTCGGTAAGAGAATCTCCAAATGCTAAATAACAAGTAGGTTTTATTTCCATGCTAATCACCTCCTATGCATGTGGATGTTCCATTGCAACTGCGTGAGCGACACATGGTATTACTTCACCTTGTTGATACGAGATTGGACTGAGCAATGCCCCTGTTGCAACAACAAGTATTTTCTTATAGGTACCTTTTTCTAGCTCTTTTACTAGATGCCCGTAGGTAACGACCGCACTAGAAGCACACCCACTCCCTCCGGCAAATACATTTTGATCTGGATGATACACCATCATACCGCAATCTTGGAATTGCTCTCCCATCACATACCCTTGCTTTTGTAAAAGCTCTTTACAGATGGGATGCCCAACAGAAGCTAAATCACCCGTAACAATTAGGTCGTAATCAGCTGGCGTTCTTCCAGTGTCTTGGAAATGGGTTGCAATCGTTTGCGCTGCTGCTGGAGCCATTGCTGAACCCATATCAAAAGGATTTTTAATCCCTAGATCTGTTACGCGTCCAATCGTAGCGTAACGAATACGTGGTTTCGTCTCATCAATTCCTAAAACTGCTGCTCCCGCTCCCGTTACTGTCCACTGTGCTGTATCTGGCTTCTGTCCACCATATTCTGTCGGATACCGGTATTGTTTTTCTGCCGTACAATTGTGACTAGAAACTCCAGCCACAGCATATTGCACAAATCCGGCATCTACTAAGGCAGCAGATAGCGATAACGAAAGCATCGAGGTAGAGCAAGCACCGTATACACCCATAAAAGGGATTTGAGAAGCTTCCGCTGTGAAAGAGGCTGTTATGTTTTGATTAAGTAGATCCCCCGCTAGATAGACTCCTATCTGATCTAATTTTAAGTTCGCTTTCTTAATGGAAGTAAAAACTGCATCCTGCATCATCTGTCGTTCCGCTTTTTCCCATGTGTCCTGTCCCATGTAAAGATCAGGGTATACTTGATCCAATTCCGAACCAATTTTCCCCTCTCCCTCCATTGGACCTCCTACTGCTGCACTAGAAAGGAGGGCGACAGGTTGCAGATACTCCCAAGTACTACTGCCAAGATGTCTTGTTTGCAAAAAACTCCCTCCTCCTTACAGCAACCACATAGTAACAAGTGTGTGGATTAAACTGACAAAAAATGCGGATACGACTCCAAAAACGATGACAGAACCAGCTAATTTAAACATATTTCCCCCTACACCGAGTACATATCCTTCTGCTTGGTGTTCCAATGCTGCAGATGCGATGGAGTTAGCAAATCCTGTAACCGGAACTGCGGTGCCAGCTCCTGCCCACTGTCCTATGTTGTCATAGATCCCAAAACCAGTTAGTAAACAAGAGATAAAAACTACAGTAGCTACGGTCAAATTATTCGCCATATCTTTTGGCAACCCGAAACCTAACTGATACGCAGTCATCAAACCTTGCCCAAATAAACAGATCAACCCACCCACTAGAAAAGCCTTTAAACAGTTTATTAAGACTTTGGGTTTTGGCTGATACTTTTTGGCAAGATCTTCATATTCTTTGGATTTTATTTGTTGTTTAATATCTGTTTTCATTTGATCCATATAAAAAACCCTCCGCTCTTTGTACTCTTTAGACTGTACGGAGGAGAGTTTTTTCATGCGATTAAGTGAAACTTCCATCAGTTTTCAACCACTCATGGGAAACTAATCAAAGAATAAATTAAAAAAGAGTACCTCCCTAGATAACAGGAGCTACTCTGTATTCGTTTATTTACCCCAGGCCAAGTCTACGACCTGGGGTTGTTCACGATGACAAATAAGCCACCGTACACATTTTTCCTTTGCTAGAGTTCTGAGTGAACTCCAGCTTACAGTCTTCTCATACAAGATGAGAAAACTGTAATGATTCGTCCATAGTGCCAGAGTTTCTCTAAAAGAACTCCGGCTTACAGTCTTCCCATACAAGATGAGAAAACTGTAATGGTTCGTCCATGATGCCAGAGTTTCTCTAAAAGAACTCCGGCTTACAGTCTTCCCATACAAGATGAGAAAACTGTAATGGTTCGCCCATGATGCCAGAGTTTCTCTAAAAGAACTCCGGCTACAGTCTCTCATACAAGATGAGAGACTGTTAGGGCGTGCTCCCTGATTGCTGGGGTTTCTCTAAAAGAACCCCAGCCACAGTCTCCCCATGCAAGATGGGAAGACTGATCAGGGGCATGTTCCCCTGACCACTAGGTGGTAAGGGGAGCACACCCCTTCGCCTCCTAAGAGGCACCCGCAAAGCGGGCACTCAGGGGTCACACCCCTAGGGAGATAACTCCCAGGGATGTGTTTTTGCGGCTACCTGCCGCTCGGTTTGCAGTCTCACTCTAGTAGAAACTGCGCTCAACTGTAAATTTTTAATGGGAATTTACAAACCCTCTGACAGGCAGCCCCCCGGCCCCCTCCATGCAAGGAGTATCATCTCCGCCACATCTACTAGATAGACACTCTCTGTATCAGATTCACTCGCTAACCATAATTGGTTTGACTTCATTTTTTCGAAAAAGAGAAATCTCTTCTTCTATAAATGAAGGCCAAAGCCAAATATGATTAGACTCCCCAAAAAGGGTGAATGAATCTTTCTACAGAAAAGCGTCTACCGTTCGATAGCGAAAACAATACCCCCCACATTTTGGGGACCCGGGGACTACCCGTCAAATATATCTTAACACAACCATTACTATTTTGAATATAAAAACATCTACATTACGTTATTTGTGTCAAAATGTTCATGTTTCCTTACGGAAATCTCTGATAAAGCGCCTCCTGCTTTCTGATCAGACATTTCCTCTGTAGCCAAATCTCCTATAGACAGCATACCTATCAATTGATTTTCTTGTACGACAGGTAAACGGCGAATCTGTGCCTCTGCCATTATCTCTGCCGCCTCCATTAGATCCATTTCTGGTGCAGCAAATATTAGGTTTTGGGACATGACCTCTTGGAGACGCCCAGAATTAGGCTTTTTATCTGCAATTCCTCTTAGTACTAGATCACGATCCGTCACTACACCTGTGACTTTGCCTTCTTCGCAAATAGGTACAATCCCAATATCGTGTTGTTTCATCATAACAGCTGCCTCGAAAATAGTATCATCAGGTGTTAGAAAGTAAAGGTCTTGTGACATCAATTCTCCTACATTTGGTCCCATTTAAAAAGTTCCCTCCTTTTCATTTCATCGTAAGAATCTCCTAAACAGATTTTCTTTATACACTGGCCAAGGTTGCACCCAAAAGAAGATCATACTAATATTAATAGGAATGCAATTTGCCCTTTTTGAAAAGGAGGCACTTTTTCGGATGATTATAACAGATACTCAAATCGAAGGAATCCGTAAAGAGTTTCATGAATTGGAAAAAGCATTGCTAAATTTAGGTTTTGACCGCTGGACTTGGGATTACACGATGGCATACTATGATCTCAAATATACGACTAGCGATGCAGAATATTATCTGCGTGTACCAGGTTACGTCGTAAGTGGCAAACAACTTGAGAATCCAAAAGCAGTTCTCGAGATGAAATCCCCTATCTTTACCCGTCATTTCCATCCACATGGCTTAGATAATAATGTGGAGATCCCAGCAGAACTACAGGACGAAGTATCCAAAAAGATTGCTGAAGTAGTAGAAGCACTGGGTGTTTCAGTAGAAGCTTAAAGAAAAGACCTCTCCGTTTCGTTTTATTCGGAGAGGTCTTTTCGTATAGGATAAATCTCTGTTATGAACTGTTCTTTAACACTTAAAGTAAAAGATTTGTGCATTTTCTATATCCCGATAATTGAACAGAATGATATTTCTGTCAATAAGAGTAGAATATCTTCTGTAAGCTCGTCAAAGAATAATTTTTGCGCTACTCATAAGCCTGTTCCAATGTACACAGAGCCTTCTTGATCCGTTTTTGTAGGTAATAACATTCACCAAGAGCCATAAGAGCTTTGCAATTTCGGTAATCATCTTGCTGCTATCTACCAAGTGGAATGTTTGCTGAAGTGTTCCCTCTGCTAGATCATATTCTCCTTGTTGAAGATGAATTTTACCCAGTTGAGTATAGGTATTAATCGCTAGATTTTTGGCACGAATCTTTTTTCTAACTGATCAACTCAAACAGTTAGACCTCGTTTTCCTTCCACGAGCAGGCTCCGCTGAGTAGAGGTATAAACGCATTTCAGGTTAAAAATTCGACTCTCCTGATATTTAGTAAATAAACAGACCTGAGAATTTGTAAAGTAATTAGGCAAAAAAAGCTACTGATTTCTCGGCAGCTAAATTTACAGTTATTTTAAACATTTTTCAGTGCCATCTATTTTAGGAGGTTCTCTGAAATTATAGGGGTAAGTCAGGGTTGATCTCTAAAAGTATCTTTTTTAAAGACTCTGATTTAACAGTGAACACTTCAAAAACATTGAGGTGTTTTAGATTCGGAAGAATTTCTGCAATATCGGTTAATGCTTCTTTGTATTCTGACGAGTCAGGATTCGTTTTTTCCATAACCATCACATTATGTATAAAAGAGCCTACACTACCTTTCCGTACATATTGACCATTCATTACTAGACCTTCTAAGCCATCTGGAAAAAGATCTTGTGGTTTCATCTTTATCCCCTTTTCACTTAATATAGTTTCCATGTAAACTATATTAAGTGAAAAGGGAGCATTTTGTCAAAATAGTTTCCTCGGATACCATGCTACTCTCCCTCTTTTCTTTTGATAGTGTATGTATAAAAAATATATAAAGTAGGTTTAGGTATGAAAAATATGAATAATGAAAATATATTATCCAGTTCACAAATTATCGATTTGCTAATAAAAACATATCATCAAATAGAACATTCCGAAGAACAACAACTAGAAATGATCCAACAAACTCAAGGAACAGCCATTTCTCAAATATGCAAAGAAATGACTATTACTATGTTTCATGTATTAGATGTGATCGGAAATTCAGAGCCGATTAATGGAATTGCTATTTCCCGATGCTTGGAGATTACCAAAGGTGCAGTTTCTAAAATAACCAAAAAACTACTTACCATGAAATTAATTGATAAAGAGATGCTTCCAGATAATAAAAAAGAAATCTTCTTTCGTCTTACACCGTTAGGACAACAGATTTTTTCCATTCACGCTTCTTTACATGCAGAAATAGAAAAACGTTGGGAAGCTGTCTTATCACAATACAATCAAAAGGAACTATTAACCATTGTTAAATTTCTTGAAGATGTCTCTAGGAAAGAGTTCAGATAGTCAACTTTTTATTAAGCAAAGTACCACTTAGTAGTCAATATTTAGATTATCATTCACACAAAATCCCCAAAACAAAAAAAATCCGCAACTTAAGTTTACCCTAAGTCGCGGATTCTCTTTCTAGCGAAGACGTGGTGTGTTAGCAGAAGTGTCCGTTTCCTCTTGTTTAAACTCGACACCTTCCACCTTGATATTTACTTCTACTACATGCAGTCCTGTCATGAGCTCAATAGCTTCTTTAACCTCGTATTGGAGATTCCGACACACCTCATCAATCGGAATACCATATTCCACAATCACCTTTAGATCGATGGCAGTCTCTACCGAACCTACTTCCACCGTTACTCCTTTGGTTAAGTTCTTTCCACTTACTCTTTTGGCCCAGCCTTCTGTAATACCACCAGACATACTCGCAATCCCTTTGGCTTTGCTAGCAGTTAAACCGGCAATTAGAGCCACAACATCATCCGCTATACGTACTACCCCTAAATTTTCTGCCATGTAGCAGATCTCTCCCTTTTCGCCAAACATTTTTCAGATTCTGACAATGAATTGTCAATCTGACTTCTCTTTCATTTTAACGAAGGAGAATGTTCTTTTCAAACAACTGTTTCCTAGCTCACCTTATATCCGGCAATTTTGATCATCATTTGAGCTTGTGGCTGCTCTAGGTTTACCTTATACCCATAATAAACCTTGTCTGAAACGGTAATCTCATAAGGTAATAAATATTTTCCTTTTACTAACCTAGTAAAAAGGTGCCCTGCTTCCATTTCACTTAACTGAAACTTACGAGCAAAATCATTTTTGATCCATGTACTACCATAACTTTTGCCAATGTTATTGGGGTCACGATACCATTCATAAACTTGAATTACTGAATTGTGGATAAGTCGATCTAGTTGTGAAAAATCATCCATCTCTTCCATATGAAGAAATTCTAACAAGTTATAGGATTCATCACAGAACTCTTGAAGTTGCGCTGTCCTAGATAAACTTTCATCCCATAAACAAAAGAGTTCCACCCGTTTTCCTTTTGACCATAATCGATCTAATAGAGGGATCATATCTTGGTCTGCACTAACGACCACAAAACGCTCGATCTCCGGAATTTGATAAAGTACCTCCATGGCATCAAGACATAGTTGTATATCAGAAGCATTTTTTCTTTCTTTCCCATCTCGTCCATTACCATATACTTGATTCACGTGAACACGCTTTTTCTGAAGACTCATCATGGAGAGATCCAATTGTTCAAAATCAGCATAAGCCTCAATCATACGAATAGAATCCTTCCCATAATGTTCTTGCAAACGAAGAAATAGGTTATGTTGTTCATCCGGATGATCCGGATCCATATGGTATTTCTTTAACCCATAATAAACATTTTCTAAATCAACAAAGACTGCGGTATCTTTTTGCTGTTCCACTTGTCTTCCTCCTTTCCTCTCTTATCATCTTGCCTTATGGTGTATTCTCTTATTCCCTTCTTTTTCCTTTTTTCGAACTCTGTCTACCCTTGTCAGAACTGGTTTTTTTCGCCCCCATTTCAAGTCATACTACTACGAAGCCTGTCGAAGCCCTATTGATGAGAGGCTCTTTCTTTCCCAACTAACAACGAACGCAAAAAGCGACAGTATCTTTTGTGGAGAAAAAAAGTTTTTTTGGTAGGAATTATATTCATCAACCAAGAAATGGTAATTATCTTATCAGAGGGAGTAAATGGACATGTCCGTCTGGTTATATGAACGAACACTCGAAAACCTTCGAATAGAGCTTGATCGATTTGAGCGATTATCTTTTGAAAAGCAAGATGACTTCCAACGCGCCACACGAAGAGGAGCAATTTCGGAAGCTCGCCAATATCGAAAAGAACAATTACTGATCGATGAGAAGATTCGTCTACTAACGAGAGAATTTATTCTGACACAACGGAAATTACAAGCGTGGAGAGAAAACAAAGAAAGATAAAGTAAAACCCTGCAACTCTCTTAGGAGTAGCAGGGTTTTTCTAATTCGATAGAATGGTCGAATACAGTTCAGCCAATTTGCGCTCCAATTCATGGAGAATTTTTTTTCCTGACTCTTGATCGATGAGACCGAGACGTACAGCAAAATCAATTTCTCGAGACAAGCCGAACATTTGTGTATCCAAAACCTCCTCATATAAAGGACATTTCGGAAGTGTTAGGTTGCCTAGTTGTAAAGCAATCAACTGTTCAATTTTTTGTGCGTCTATTTGGAGTTGTTCAAGAGCTTTTGTTTGCAAATCGGTCTGGATTGGCGTGGTCATAGGTAACCCCCCATCGACCGTAGATCACGGTTGAATTAGCAAATCAGCCAACAAGTAGCCTATAAGATCCTTTTATGCTAAAAATAGTTTATCATGAGTGATAAACCTTTGCAAAAGGAAAGCAGACGAAAAGGAGATTACAACATGTCCGATATTATTCTCATAATAGGCAATGTACAGTATGTAATAAACGTAGATCCATCTATTTTTATCGTAGACAAAAACCACTTCCCATTATCAGATCGCCTTCCAGAAACTACCGGTTTAGCGATGGAATTAGGTCCTATCTTGGAACGATCGGAACCAAATCAAGACGCACACTCCGTTATCTGCCACCGATCACAAGGTGAACCGATCACCATTACTTTAGAACAAGCAAAACAAGCATTTCTCTGCTTTGCACAAGATGGAAAGCCACTAAGAGAAGATGGACCTGCTCATCTCTATCTAGCAGACGGTTCTAATAAATCGGATCCAATTCGATTTCTAGAAAAACTAGAAGTTTGCTAAGTAAAAGCATCCCTAAACTTTTTTTGTTGGGGATGCTCTTTTTTCACCTTTTTGCTGGTAGTACATAAAATGTAGCTGTCGCAAAAGCCACCTTTTTCCCACGATCATCTAAGATTACACACTCCGCATGAATCAAAGTCTGGCCTTTGCTCAAAATCTTGGCACGAGAAACTAGCTCTTTCCCCACTCCAGGACGTAAATATTTCATCTGAAGGTCTGTCGTAACAGCTCGCCCACCATCTGGTAAACTCTGATTAATTAGCGATCCAATCGTGGAATCAGCGATCGATGCCGTTATTCCACCATGAACAATGCCTGCACGATTTAACATAAAGGGTGTTATCGGAATCCGAAATTCATATGAACCATCTTTGGTATAAGTGCCAGAAAGACCCATAAACCCAGATAAATAAGCGCTATTCATCGATCGTTTCTGTTTAATTGCTTGTACGGTGAGTTGAAGCAGTTCCTTTTCTTCCTCGCTACCATTTTCGCAGATTTCTTCTAGTTGTTCTTTCCACTTCACCAACTACTCGCTCCTTTTGAAACAATACTCTCCGAGAACCATGATTGAGACTCGCTCCATTGGTTTTAGCAAAGTTGCTCCTCAGATCTTTAAGTGTCTCCATTTTCCGTTTTGAAATGGGTTATAACGTTGGTGTTAATAAATATTGAGAAACTAAGCGATATGTACTTTCCAAGGCGTCTCGGTGTGTTCGCTCATATGCATGAGAAGCATCCACACCAGGACCTATCAACCCATGAATAATATCATTTCCTGCACGAACAGATGCACTTGCATCAGAAGCATAATATGGATATAGATCAAGTTGATACGGAATCTGATGTTCTTTGGCTAACTGAACTAGTTTTTGCCTGAAACCATAATGATAAGGACCTGATCCATCCATCGCACAGATCGATACACTGTATTCATCAGTGCTCTGTCCCTCTCCGATCGCTCCCATATCAACTGCAAGAAATTCCCTTACATGTTCTGAAATACAGGAACTGGTCCCGTGTCCAACCTCTTCCCAATTGGAAAAGTAAAATTGGACCGGATGAGGAAGAATCACTTTGGCAACACACAACGATTTTGCCAATTCAAGCAATACCGCAACACTAGCTTTATCATCAAGATGGCGAGACTTAATAAATCCGCTATCTGTTACCTCTACCTGTGGGGCGAACGATACAAAATCTCCTACGGAAATTCCTAGTTTTTCTACTTCCCCTTTAGTATGTGCCTTTTCATCTAAGCGAACAAACATATTTGGTTGTTCTTTTTTGCGATCCGCATCACGATAAACATGAACAGATGTATGTTGGTCCAAAATCGTACCAGTGTACTCTTTGCCACAAGAGGTATGGATGGTGCAATATACCCCGTCCACCGAAAACCAACCATACCCACCTACTTTGGCCAGTCTGATCTTTCCATCTCCATTGATCTCCTTGACCATTGCTCCTAGTGTATCTACATGTGCTGTGACCACTCGCTTGCTAATAGCTGTTCCTGGATATGTTGCGATCAATCCGCCCTTAGTTGTTCGTTCTAAAGTAAGAATAGGATAATCTCGTAGCTCTTGTTCTATATAATCAATAATTTGATCGGTGTAACCAGTTGGACTACGAAACTCCAATAATCTTTTTAAGGTTTCAACGACTCGCTGGGCGGGAAAAGTATTCATAGTTTTTTGTCTCCTTTTTTATGGTTTATTGTAGCAAAAAGAACCTTAGTCTCACAGCATCAGTGGGGGCTCATGCTGATCTCTAAGGTTCTCTGTGCGCTCATCTTAACCAAGATTCTCTGGATTTAAGGCATGTAAATACTCTGGAATGAAGCGACCATCTTTGCGGATCAGCTCACCGTCAAAGTACATTTCGCCACCACCATAATCAGCCCGTTGGATACATACCATATCCCAGTGAACAGCAGATCGATTGCCATTGTCTGCTTCCTCATAAGCTTGACCTGGTGTAAAATGGAAGCTTCCGTTGATCTTCTCATCAAACAAGATATCTTTCATCGGGGTATTAATGTATGGGTTGACTCCAATAGCAAACTCTCCGATAAAACGTGCACCTTCATCTGTATTCAAAATTTGGTTTAGACGATCTGTTTGATTTCCAGCGGTTGCTTCTACAATTTGTCCATCACGAAATTGAAGGACAATGTTCTCAAACGTGAAACCTTGGTAAACGGTTGGAGTATTGTAACTAATAATTCCATTAACCGAATCGCGGACAGGCGCTGTATATACCTCTCCATCTGGGATATTGCAGCTACCTGCACAAGGGATAGCAGGAATTCCTTTGATAGAAAAGGATAGATCTGTTCCTCTACCGACGATCTGAACTCGATCGGTACGTTCCATCCGCTCTTTTAGTGGCTGCATTGCTTCTTCCATTTTTCGGTAATCGATCAAGCAAACATCAAAGAAGAAGTCTTCAAACTGCTCGGTGCTCATTTGAGCAGACTGAGCCATACTACCATTTGGATAACGCATTACACACCATTTGGTATTTTTGACCCGTTCTTCGCTATGAACACGGTGGTTAAAGATACTCATAAAGAGTCGCTGTTTTTCATCTGGGACATCGCTGTACTCATTGATATTATTCGTACCGCGAATCGCGATATAACAATCCATCGCCTTCATCTGCTCTAATGCCAACTGTGTGACGCGATTCATCTGCTCCTCTGACGTACCAAGCAGCATCGCACGGGTCAATTTTGGATCGTTCAATTGAATAAAGGGATAACCACCTGCTCGATATACCTCTTCGATCAAGGCACGAGCTAGATCACGATCATCCCCAAACACGTCGATTAATACATTTTCTCCACTTTGAACACGAACTGAGTGAGTTACCAACAACTTTGCTAGTCTTTCCACACGTTGGTCACGCATAATGATCCCCTTCTTTTTATTCTAATAAAAACAGATGTTGCAAAACTTCGTATAGCCAGGTTTTGCTTTTTTTGTTGTACTAAACAATTTGAAACAAGCAAATCTAAGGCCTACACTAGTTTTTTCAATCATCTAGTGCAAAAATAAATTTGACGAACATACTGTAAGTAATTAAAGTTATAACGAGTATAAGCATTATTTTACCATGAGTACCTAAAATGACAAATGCATTTTTTGTGAAAAAGAGAAAAAAGTTTGACTTAGATAAAATTTTAGGTACGCAAACAACACCTTTTCCCTTTCCTGTTTACTGTATTCTGGTAATCTAAGGAGAGGAATTTACGGGAGGTATGAGCGAAATGTTCCAATTCGAACAAGCATCTGGAACCAAAGAAGAACAATACGAGTTAGCAATTAAACAGTTACGATACTTATTAGAAGGCGAAACAGATTGGCTTGCCAATTTAGCCAACTCTGCCTCTCATCTTGCCGAAGTGTTGGGTGAAACCAACTGGTCTGGTTTTTATCTTATGAAGCAGGGAGAGCTGGTGTTAGGGCCATTTATCGGAAAAGCGGCCTGTGTCCGCATTCCAGTAGGAAAAGGAGTCTGTGGTACAGCAATAGAGCGTGGAGAAACAATGCTAGTGGAAGACGTTCACGCTTTTCCTGGACATATCGCTTGCGATGCTGCTTCTCGCTCTGAGATCGTCATTCCACTTAAAGTAAATGGTGAAATTATTGGAGTTCTAGACATCGATAGTCCAGTCGTAAGTCGCTTTGACCAAGTGGATCAAAAATATCTAGAACAATACGTCGATACATTGATTTCAATGACTGATTGGACAGGCGTTTTGACTCGATAAAATAGGAACGCTGTTGAAAACACCTCTTACATAAGAGGTGTTTTTGCTATGCTGATCTTTTTGGTTCAAAATGATAGTCACTAGATTGCTAATGAAGAATCATTCAATAACCGATTTTTTATGGTAAGATAGCATTATTATTTATCGTAATAATGTTTATATATCATCTTTTGGAATAATTCGTTAAAAATATAACACTTATTAATGAGGTATATATATGGATTGGTCAATCGACTATTCTCTCATTGTTGTCGTATTAGGTCTTTCCCCACTTATATTTAGTTTGATTCGGTTCAATTGGACAATCAATACAGGTTCTCCTCTGTATTCGGTATTATATCTGCTCAAAAGTTCTGTACTAGTCGAATCGAATGCCATTCGTCCTAGACTCCGTTGGATTCGCCGTAAAATAATACCAGTTAATGGGAAGGATGAAGTAGATCCTTTGAATATTTTTTCCTAATAAAATATCATTTAGGGAGGAATATTCTATGTTTTCATGGTTAGATCCAATCATTAAATTATTAGATGAGTTACTACAAGTGTTTTTCTCGGTTACCGGAGATTGGGGATTTGCGATCATTTTACTTACCATTTTGATTCGTTCTATATTGTTCGCAACCAATCTTAAAACGGCAAGACAACAAGTGAAAATGGCGCGAATTCAACCATTACTTAGCAAAATAAGAGAGAACTATGCAAAGGATTCTGCACTACTCTTTCAGAAAACATCGGAGCTTTACTCAAAATATGGTGTAAAGCCAGTATCTTTCTTATGGATCGCGCTGGTGCAAGCTCCTATATTTCTCTCTTTATATCAACTCTTCACTTCCCATGGATTTTTTGTTTCTACTGCCATTCTTCCATGGATCGATTCTCTTCATTCGCCAGACCCGCTTCACATAACACCCATTGTCTATGCTGTTGTTTCACTGATCGCCTCTTGCATTCCATTAACTTCAGAAGCGGTCGTAGCTAGTTCCATGCTCCAACGTGCTGGTTTCCCTATGCTGATCTCAATTATCTTTTTGTTTGTGATGTGGTCAGCACCAGTCGCAATAGGATTATATTGGATCTCTAATTCTATTTTCACTATTGTCGAACGTGGATTTTATCGGACTGCTTGGGGTAAAAAATTGTTATATAAAGAAGTAACAACTATTTGATAAAAAATCAACCCACCTCCTATATATAACATTTCGGAGGTGGGTTTTTATTTGATACCCGATATCTAATCATTATGAAATATGATAAAATTAAGTTAGTTTCTCATAAGTTGCCCACCTGAGAGGAGATTTCGATGATCTTTTCTCAGGTGGGCAACTTGAGTAACTGAATACTGGTCACTCTTGTTGTCTTCCTTACACCAAGGAGGTGGCGAGATGTTTATATTACTATTTACTTTATTTTTGGTTGCTTTTTTTTATGCGACAATCCACCTAGAGCGTTGGATTTTATCTAGATATACTCTTTCTTATCGTAGAAAGAAGTTACTAGAAAAAACGGTAGTTTTGATCCTTTCTGCCATATTCACCATGCTCTTAGTGCTACTACTAAATCTCTCTTGACCAGTTTGCATCTATTTGCTGAATTACGAGCGAATAGATGCTCTTTATTTTTGGATATAAGTTTCTTTCTAGAACGCCTCTATACTTTGGAACATGGTACTTGAAAGATAAAAAATACTTTACACTCTTTAAATATTATCATAAGATTTAGTCATCTGATCGTTTCTAATCCCCAAGAAGGGCTTGTATTCATGCCTTTCTTGGGGATTAGAAACTAGGATCAGTGTAGCTGGTCACTAGCATCTAATCCCTTACAATAAGGAGGGATTAGCATGATGTTAGGAATTTATATTGTGCTTATTGCATTAGCTATTTTTTTCCACAAAATCTCTAAGCATTATGATGCAAAAAGAGACGACGAACGCGCTTGGGATTATTTTCGCTATGCAATATATTCAGCAGGATTCGCAGTAGTTATCGCTCTAATACAATTAACCACTTAATACAATTTTGACCAGCTGGCACATCATCAAGAGCTTTGTCTCTTGCAGATGTGTCTTTTTCTTTTTTACCATCTCTATATTCAACAACGATTTCCTTCATGTATTTTTTAACCACTAAGCCCCTTTCCACGAGGAAGCCCCTTCTTATTTTCTCGAATCTGTTTTCGTTTCCCTATAATCCAGACCAAAAATGGAACAACAAAACCAAGTGTTAACACATAAGGAATCCAAACGGTTGTATTAAAATAGCTCATATAAACATAATTTGGAAAAATAATAAGCGATAAAACCACTGTAATCATACTAATCGGAAGTACTACTGGACGATAGTCTGTTAATCTAAACATCTGTTTGATACTCATCATTAAAGCATAAAAGTAAAGGGAAGCTTTAAATAAGATCGTAATCATCCACATCCCCGCGATGATAACCTCAATTCTCTCCAAATTTCCAATACTAATTTTCTTCGCTAAAACATAAGTAGGATAAATATTCCTTTCTGTAAAAAAGCTTCCTAGAACTAAGATACATAAAGCAGTGATGATGAGCATTACTATTCCACCGATGATCGTGCCTTTCATCAGACTCTTTTGGATTGCTTGGGCATTATTTATAGAAGATAAGATATATAGAAACGTAAACATGGTTAATGAACAACCACTTATAAAAGTTAACATCGCATGTATAGTTGGTTTTATCCCTTGTTCTAAAACGGGTTGGATCTTATCTATTTCTAACTCAGGAAATAGAGTAAATACAATGATGAAAAAAAGGAAAAAAAATACAACGAAAAAGATTTCAGCTGAACGAGCTAAGGTTTTAATCCCAAGCCGAACTCCAAAAGCAATAACGGTCATAAAAACAACATGGATTGCAACCGCAGGTGTTTCAGGTATCATTTGAGTGGTAAAAAAATTGCCAATAATCGACAATAAATCAGCTGAAACACATATAAAGTAAAAAATATATAGGATCGAAACCAATTTTCCAATCCATTTCCCTAAGAGCCATTCTAAGCCAGCTGAAAAGTTTTTATCCGGAAAAATCATGGCTATCCTTGAATATAACCAGACGATCCATAAGCTAACAAACACTCCCAAAATAACAGCAATCCAAGCATTTTGTTTTGCTATCGATGCTAGTGTGGAAGGCTGGACAAGAATCGTTGTCCCAATAAAAAATAGGACAACGAAGATCGTCATTTGACGTACATTCACTTTTTCGATTTGTTTCATACTGACTTTCACCATCTTTATCGAAACAGATTATTGATCCATTCCCCAATAGGCCGATAGATTATCTCAATCAAACCATATGGATTAGGTAGATCCATTCCCATCGCCATCGTTATCCCAGATAAAACTGCTACACCAAGGAAAAGGGAAAAAAACACCAATTCTCTAGTTTGCTTCTGCCGTAGTAGAGTAGGAACTTCGATCCAGATTATTCCTAACGCAGCAATAAATACTCCGAAGATCGCCCACATAAGTATTACTCCTGTTTTTGTTTCGAAACTGATTCTGAAGTGGTTCCTGTATGTTCTAGTTCGGCTGTCACCTTGATTTGGACGTCAAGATCAGGAAATTCTTTTTCCCATTTTTTCTGTAGATTTTTCCATGCTTTTGGGTCAGCCTGTTCTATTTTATCTCCAAAACCAAAGATATCGCTTTGAAATTCTGTTTGCGTTTTCTTAACTGCTACTTCCATTTTCTCTTGAATATCTTGTTTTACTTTTGTTTCCAACTCACTCATGATTTTGGGATTAGTAAATTCCAGATCACACTCTACTTCGCCCACATTTCCCTGTAATTTCGTTTCGATCTGAATGGACGGCTTCCCATTGTTATATTTTCCCTTTACCTTCGTATCGGTACGAATAATCTCGATTGCCGCGATTCCACTATTACATGGTACATTGACAATCGTACTCTTCACATTGCCCTCTATATAGTTATAGCCTTTACTTTCCTCCTCATTTAAATAACCTACTAGCCGATCTTTTTTAAATACAGCTAATTCATCGAGCTGGATCTTAGCGGAAGGATCCGTTCTTTCCACATTAGAAAGCTCCATCCCTTGAGATGGATCTCCTTTTAGGAGAACTCCTGTTAAGACTGGATTCCTTCCTTCACCTGACAAATTAGAAATCAATTCATCCAAGTTGGTCCCTTTTGTTGGTGCCCACACCTTTTCAGACGTTTCAAGAGACTTATATACTTTCATACCTGGGATTTTTTCCAAGGGCGTTTGCACTTTTAATATTTGCTCAGCTGATGTACCTTTAGCTACCAATAAATAAAAATCGGTTCGCATTTCGTGATCTCTTGATATAAAATCGATCGCTTTGGCAATTCCTTCTTTTGCCAAAGCCTCTCCAAACACAATAACCCGCAAGTGGGACCAATATAGTTTTCGCGGAGAGTATTTGGTTAATTTTCGCACTGTCTCAAAAATGGTTTTGCCAGTTTCCTTGTAAATAACAACTGGAGTACGATTGCCTCCACCTGTTTGGGTAGCTATTTCAGAAGGTAATATCACTTGTGCCGTTAGCTGAAATTCACCATCTTCGGTTTTGTCAATCCCAACTCCGCTCATGATTGCCAGTTCATTTAGTTCCTTTTTACTCCAACACCCTGTTGTCATAAATAGAAGCAGCAGAATACACAAGAATAGATTTCTTCGATTCATTCCATTTCCTTCTTTCTAGTGCTTCATCTTAATTCGAACTCGGTTTTGATGACTAATCAATCGAGGGCGAGAAAATAGTTTCCCTCGAGGAAAACGGAAGATAGCATCTTTTTGATCTTCTTGAATGTAAGGGCCAAAGGGCGCCATATACGGAACTCCAAATGACCGCAGACTACATAAGTGAAAAATAAGTGCAATCAAACCCAAGCCAACTCCCAACAGACCTATAAAACCCGCTAGACCCATAAAGATAAATCTTAGAATTCTTACAGGAAACGACATCGTATAAGAGGGAAACATAAAGCTACTAATCGCCGTGAGGGACACGACAATTACCATTGCCGCTGAAATTAAACCAGCCTGTACAGCGGCTTGACCAAGTACTAATGCACCCACAATAGAAATGGCAGAACCAACGTTTTTGGGCAGACGCAGTCCAGCCTCCCGCAAAACTTCAAAGGTAAACTCCATCATCATCGCCTCAAAAAGAGCCGGAAAAGGTACTCCATCACGTTGAGCAGCTAAACTGATTAAGAGGGAAGTGGGAATCATTTCTTGATGATAAGTAGTAACTGCAATATAAATGGATGGAACTAGCAGAGCCATCACAAAAGCGATAAAACGGAGAATGCGAACAAAGGTACTAATATCAAATCGTTGGTAATAGTCTTCATTGGAGTGAAAAAAATGGACAAATAGTCCAGGAACCAAAAGAGCAAACGGAGTCCCATCTACCATGATGGCAACCCGACCTTCTAGTAACCCTGCTGCAACTGTATCAGGAAGTTCCGTAGAATAAGTAGTTGGAAATGGAGTATATGTCGTATCTTCGATTAGCTCTTCGATATATCCACTATCCAAAATGGCATCAATATCAATAGAATCCAAGCGAGAGAAAACTTCTTTGACTACTTTTTCATCGGCAATTCCGTCTATATATAGAACAGCAACATCTGTTTTGGTAACTCTACCAATCTGTCTAGTATCGATCCTCAAATGTGTATCTTTTATTCTCCGGCGAACGAGAGCCGTATTAGTACGCATTGTTTCGGTAAAGCTCTCTTTCGATCCTTTTACTACACTCTGCGTACTGGATTCTTGCACTCCACGCTCTTTCCACTCTCTCGTACTAGAGATTAAACCTTGGTTTTGCCCATCAATTAATAAAATTGTGTCTCCAGACAAAAGCGAATGATACAACAGTTTAAAGTCAAAAACTTTTTTTGTTTCTCCAACTGTCAGTATATGATTTTTTAAATACGCGATGATATTTGTTTGATCTGGATCACCGTCTGTATTTGTGACATTCTTTACATCTGCCATTAATGATTTCAATATATTTTCTTGAATATAATTAATGTTCACCAAACCATCTAAATAAAAGATTGCTGCTTTGACATTGGTTTTACCGAGCTGAAATTCGCGGACAATTAGGTCGCTACAATTCCCAAGTGTAATTTTAATAATCTCTAAATTCTTAGAAAGACTCTTGTAAATTAACTTTGTTGGTTGTTGTTCGTTGATTTTTTGTTCTTTGTCTTTTGATAGCTTTTCTATTAGATTAATGAAATTTCTCATATTAGCCCCCTCTTTGAAGCATTCTTTATTTTTTATCTACAATCGTTATTTCATGCTAAAAATGGGTGTTTTTTATAAAAAAAGATGACTCCTGATTTGTTCAGAAGTCATCTTTTCGAATTTAGCATAAATGTAGAAACTTTTTACCATCCAACTTAAAAGCCAAAAATGATGTAATGATTATACTTTTTCCGTTAACAAAGACAATGCTTCCTCATCCGCAATAACCGTCACATTGGGATGACTTTTGAGTACGGTGGCTGGAATTTCTTCTGTCTGTTCCTTTTCAAATAGATCCCGAACAATCGGTGCTTTACTCTCACCGCTTACTAATAAAAGAATTTCGTTGCTTTCCATAATCGAAGAGATTCCCATCGTAATCGCATGAGTTGGAACTTCTTCGATTGAGTCAAAGAAGCGTTTGTTTGCTTCACGAGTCGATTCCGTTAGCTCTACAACATGCGTATTGGTCTGAAATGACGTACCTGGTTCATTAAATCCAATATGACCATTGCGTCCAATCCCAAGTAGTTGTAAGTCTATTGGACCTTTTGTACGTAGCAGTGATTCATAGTTCAGACACTCTTCTTCCATGTTCTCTACTTGTCCACTTGGTACATAGGTGTTATCCAGTTGGATGTCGATCCCAGAAAACAAATTCTTATTCATAAAGTATCGATAACTTTGAGGATGCGATCCGTCCAATCCCACATACTCATCTAAATTAAACGTGGTCACCTGTTGATAAGAAGTACCATTTTGCTCATAATCTTGCTTTAAAAATCCATACGTTCCCAATGGGGTAGAGCCAGTTGCTAGACCTAAAACAGCATTTGGTTTTTCCATCACTAACTTGATCATTTTTTCTGCAGCTAATTTGCACATCTCTCGATAATCTTTTGCTTTAATTAGTTCCATTGGTCGTTTCTGTACTCCTTTGATATGATATTTCTCCACGACTTACTGTCATTTCTAGTTCTAATTCATCCGTTAACCATACAAAATCAGCGTCTTTTCCTACTGCAATACTCCCTTTTCGGTCCCAAACACCCAATTCTTTGGCAGCGTTGGTAGAAGAGATCTGAACCAGTTCTTCTAAGCTTGCACCGGCAAACTCTCTCATATGCCAAATTGCATCTTTCATTTTGAGAATACTGCCTGCTAGAGACCCATTGGACAGCCTTGCCTCCCCATTTTCTACGGTTACTTCTTGTCCGCCTAGGTCATACTTCCCATTCCGCAAACATTTCGCTCTCATCGAATCAGTGACTAAGACTGTTCGATCCGCCGAAATCTGATCATAAGCAAGCTTTACCATTTTCGGATCGATGTGGATTCCATCTACGATCATTTCAACCATTAGTTCATCTGATAGCATCGCTGCACCCACCACACCTGGTTCACGGTGATGAAGTCCTCTCATCTGGTTGTATAAATGAGTTACATGGGTTGCACCTGCTGCAATCGCTTCACGTACTTGCTGGTAGGTAGCACTTGTATGGCCAATCGAGGCAACTACTCCAGTCTCAGCTAAATACCGAATCAAATCAAGAGCATTCTCCTCTTCTGGAGCCATCGTAATGAGACGTATATGATTTTTCGCTATCTCTTGCCATTCTTTCATCTGAAATATATCAGGAGGAGTGATATGCTCAATTGGCTGAGCGCCCGCCATTTTCGGATTAATAAAAGGTCCTTCCAAATGAATTCCTAGGCACTCCGCCTGTCCAGAGGTAGGTTGTGTCTCGATAAAATCAGCTGCATTTGCAAGTGCTCGGCTGATCGCTTCTTTTTCTTGCGTGATAGTTGTAGCCAAAAAACTAGTAGTTCCTTCTTGCCCCAGAGCTTTCGCCATTGTGGTTAACGCTTCTGGTGTAGCGTCCATCGTATCAGCACCATCGGTTCCATGTATATGTACATCAATCATCCCAGGCAAGAGGAGGCCTTTTCCTTCTAATGAGATCGTTTGGTCCGCATCTCCCTGATAATGGGTCATTTCGCCGATTTCCTGAATTTTTCCACCTTCTGTGAGGAGATAAGCATCTGTAAGCCAACCTACTTCTGTATAAATATTAGCATGCGTCCATGCGATTTTGCCCATTATCTTCATCCTTTCTAGAATCTACTCGAAAAATAATCTGAATCAAATTCGTTCCGTTACTTTTGCCTTAGTCATTCCTAGCTCCAGATTTTCTCCGTTTGGTCCGCAGTTTGAAAATGACTTTCATTCCATGAAAAAAGTACCTATCGCAGTAGTAGATGTTCATGCTGCTAGGTACTTTTCCCCTTAATTTCGCAACTCCGTATAAACCCGGTAGGCTTTCTTGATCTCTTCTTTCATCCAATCCGGAAATGGAGTTTCCTCCAATTCATCGATTGGAACCCATAAAAACAGATCATGCTCTTCGCTCAGTTGAACTTCTCCAATTGGTTGATCACAGGCAAATTTGAGTAGGACTAGATGCTTTTCTTCTTGCACTTCGTCATATACATATGCGGGTGCAACTACTTTTACCTCTAGCCCCGTCTCTTCTTTGATCTCTCGAGCAAGAGCCTCCATAATTGGCTCTTCTGGTTCTACCGATCCACCAGGAAAATCCCATAAATGAGACTCTCTGTTTTTTCTTTCTTGTGGAGAACGTCGCAATACGAGAACTTTTCCTTCGTCAAAGAGGATCGCTTTTGCTGCAATGGTGAGCGGTTTGCCCATTTTTTCCACCTACTTTATATGAAAAAAGGTAGAAGAAGCAGTTGCGATAATTTTATGGTTCTCATCGACCACTCTACATTCTAACATGATGATGGTTTTACCTTGTTTCACTACCTTGGTGTGTGCATAGAGCCATCCATTTTCACCTTTGTTTAAAAAATGGATGTTAAGGTCCAATGTGACCGCTTTTGCTTCTTCCCCAAGTAATTGAAAGACTGTTGAGCCTAAAGATGTATCAATAAAAGTAGCAGTAATCCCTCCATGCAAGATTTGGTAACGGTTCTGAAGTTCATTCGTAATCTGCATGCGGTGAAGGTATTCCCCTGTATTCTCATCTTGTCCTACATATTCGTAGTGAATCATTTCTTCTACATAAGCCAAAGGACTTTTGCGTGAACGTTTTAATGCTTGAACTAAATGAGTGATCGTTTCTACTTCTTTAGGTGTTAAATCGTCTAATTCATGGTGTAGTTTTTCCCTCGTCATCATCTACGACTCATCCTTCTCTATAAAAGTCCCATATCCCTTCCTTATCTTAGCCAATGCGAATATGAATGGCAATGCGACAATATAGGCAGTCTCCATTAAAGGGAATAGATCTCGAACAGAAAAAACCTCCACTTCAATATTTGGAAGAAGCAAGGAAGATAGGTAGGGGACACTGTTCCTAAAGATCTAATTCATCAACTAGTATGGAAGCGAAGAAAACTCCCACTGATGAAAGTTTCACTTTATAATAATGAGATCTGACTTAAAAAGGTAGGTATCTTTCTTCTATGAGACTGCGCAGAAATCCAAATGCTATCCCACGATTACAAGAACATCCTCTGGTAATCAATGATCCTCATCAGGTTAAAGGATCTTGGAAAAGCCTCTATGCCAAACCAAATCAGCCGCTTTATGTGGAACTCGGAACAGGAAAAGGGCAATTTTTGGCAAAAGCGTCAACGCAACATCCTGACCACAACTGGATCGGGATTGAAAAGATCCAAGAGCCTCTTCTTCAAGCGGCGGAAAAAGGAACGGCTACAGAGAACACCAATCTCCGTTATATTTGGATGGATATCCAAAAACTACGAGATGTATTCGCTCCTGGTGAAGTGGATCGCTTTTACTTGCATTTCAGTGATCCCTGGCCGAAAGCACGTCATTATAAACGACGTCTTACTTATCGGGACTTTCTAGCTATCTATGCTGAGCTACTTGCACCAGACGGCGATCTCATTCTCAAAACAGATAGTCTCTCCCTCTTTGACTTTTCCTTAGAAGAATTCCATGAGATGGGATGGACTTTGCAAGACTTGACTCGCAACCTGCATGAGAGTCCATGGAATAAGTGGAACATCCAGACCGAATATGAGCAAAAATTTGCAGGTCGTGGTATGCCAATTCATTTTGTTCGAGCTACCCCTCCGAAGTCGACAGACAGTATGGAAGTGGAGGAAGTAGAAAAAGAAAACGAGTAACTAAATCAGAATCAATGAAACGGTTCTAATCTTGATTTAGGCAGTGACTTTGTCAAAAGCAACCGAACGAGTCGAATCAAGATTTACGGAATAAAAATAAATAGGAAGAAGTTTCTTTTTCCATTTATCAAGACTAATCATTGCATTTTTAGCTAATCCAATATAATATTGGTCTGTATGGCTCAAAATACCCTCTCCTAAGGGACTTGAGGATAGCATGCAAACGATAGGTGAAGGGATCACCCTCACTGATTTGCCTCGTTTAAGCGAGTATCCCACCTTTTCGCCGCTATCCGGATTGTGAGGATAATCATAGCAAATCAGCAACCCTGTCATTTGCGAAATATCTGCAAATGATGAAAGGAGTTTTTCATAATGGCACGTTATACTGGCCCACGTTGGAAACTGAGCCGTCGTCTAGGAATCTCCCTCTCGGGAACTGGGAAAGAGCTGAACCGCCGCCCATACGCTCCTGGACAACATGGTCCAAACCAACGCAAAAAACTTTCCGAGTACGGTATCCAACTTCAGGAGAAACAAAAACTTCGTCTGATGTATGGTCTCGGAGAAAAACAATTCCGTACCCTGTTCGACAAAGCAGGCAAAATGAAAGGTGTACACGGGGAGAACTTCATGAAGTTGCTCGAATCCCGTCTGGACAACCTTGTTTATCGCTTGGGTCTTGCTCGTACTCGTAGCCAAGCTCGCCAGCTTGTAGTTCATGGTCACGTAACAGTAAACGGTAAAAAAGTAGACCGTCCTGCTTACCAAGTAACTCCTGGTGAAGTAATCGGTCTTCGTGAAAAAAGCCGTGGCTTGTCCATCGTCAAAGAATCTTTGGAAGAGCGTTCATACCTTCCAGAGTACGTAGCTTTCGACGAAAACAAGCTAGAAGGCTCTTACACTCGCCTGCCAGATCGCAGCGAATTGCCAGCTGAAATCAACGAAACCCTGATCGTAGAGTTCTACTCTCGTTAATCGGTTTTGGAAAACCACCCTGTTCCCTTTTGGGAGACAGGGTGGTTTTGTTTATATAGAAAATGGAAGTCTTTTGGTATAATAATAAGATAGGGACTATTCTGAAATAGATGACAGATCCCTAAATGTAAAGGGAACTATTAATTCAAAGTGCTCTCATCACTTCTGGGTACATAGCTTCCATCGGAAAGGGTGATTTGAATGAAAACATCTCCAAAGGGTACAAGAAAAATCACGATAGAAGACCACTCATTTTATTATGTGGTTAACGAAAATAGAGACAATGTAAAGCTTCGGGTTTATTCAGGAGAATGGAAGTCCTCTTATTTTGAAGTATGTTTCACCTATCAGGATGCGTGGGGTACTAACTTTCATAAACCAGGTGTCTGTGCCGCATTGACCAAATACGCGATCCAAAATGGATGGAAGCATACGGAAAAAAATCAAACTTTGCTTGTTTCAGAAGGTAGCTTTTTAGTAGAAGAATTGGGACTTGAAGAAATCTCGAATCAAAGTCAAACCGCTGTGTAGGATAAAACTCTTTGGGAGATTACTTTCCCAAAGAGTTTCCCTGTGTTTGCACGTAATTATTGGTTTTACTATGTGTTTATAGGTTATAGTCTGTCCTTATCTTAAACTACTGATTTAGCTTCAAATAATAATTCCTCTAACTTCTTTCTCCATGATACAAAATCGGGAGACTCCCTCCACTTTAGACGTTCTTCTCTAGGATGAGGAATGGAAAACTCCTCCCTCACCTGCATAGGATTGGCGCCTAGCAGATAAATTCTGTCTGATAAAAGCAGTGCCTCTTCAATACTGTGAGTGATGAGTAAGACAGTTCTACTTTCTTCTTCCAATACTTTCATTAGCCATCTCTGCATCTGAAAACGAGTTAATGCATCAAGCGAAGCAAATGGTTCATCCAGACATAGGAGAGAGTGATTTTGAGCCAAAGCACGGATAAATGCAACTCGCTGTTGCATTCCTCCAGATAATTGATGTGGGTAGGCATGAGCTACTTGCTGTAACCCTGCGTGCATCAAGAGCGAATCAACATCTATCTTTTTGGGATGTGCTCCGATCTCAAGCGATAGTCGTACGTTTTGTTCAACTGTGCGCCACGGAAGCAAAGAAGCTTGCTGCGGTACATATCCAATACAACCTCTTTTCCCAATGATCGAACGACCATCTAACTCTATTTCTCCCTGTTTCGGAGTATAGAGTCCGCCTAGCAGATAAAATAAGGTGCTTTTCCCACTACCAGAAGGACCAATGAGCGAAACAAACTCTCCTTCTGCCACATATAGCGAGAGTTGATGCAAGATTGGTTTATGTTGTTCATATCCAAACGAAAGTTCATCGCAAACTAGCTTCTTGGTCATCTATTCCCCCTCCCCTTTTTCTGACGTTGCTCTCGTATCATCCATTTCTCAAGCAGAGAAATGACTCCCACCATTATGAGACTCAAAACTACAATGAGCAAAATCACAACGAAAACACGGGAAGTTCGGAATGAAGTTGCCGCTGTCGTCATCACGAGACCCAAACCTTCCTCCGCGCCTAACCATTCAGAGATGACAGCACCCATCACACTGTAGGTGGCTGCTAGCTTGAGTCCTGCAAATAGACTTGGCAATGCACTTGGTAGTTCCAGTTTGGTAAAGAGTTGTAGGCGGTTCGTACCTGTTATTCGCAAATATTGATGGAGGATCGGATCTACCTGCCGGAAACCACTTAACAGAGAAATAGTAATAGGAAAAAAGCATACTAAGGCTACGATTAGCAATTTCGGCAAATCCCCAAAACCAAACCAGAGGATCAGAAGAGGTGCCAGCGTAATCGTTGGGATGTTCTGAGTAATTACCAAAAGTGGATAGAGTGTGTTATATACCCAACGGTTTAGATGTAGCAGTAAAGCAAGCAACGTCCCTACTAAAACACCAATAGACAAACCTTGAACAGCGATCCTCATCGTCGCTACAATATCTATTGTCAACGAAGGAAAGCGATCGATCAGTTCCTTCCAAATAACAGTTGGTGCAGGTAACATCCAAGGTTCCAGCGCATAAACAGAAACCGCCGACTCCCAACCTAACAGGAGGATGGCAAAAAAGAGGAGTGGCGGTACTAGATGTTTAATCTTGGTCATATTTTTCGGTCAGTTGACCCATCGTAATGCCTTGGGGGTTGTAACAAATTTTCACCTGCGCTAAAGTGCTCGGACATCCTGCTTCGATCATCTTTTCATTCATTTTGGCGACGATCTGTAGTAAGTCAGATAACTGACCTTCCATCGTCGTTTCGAGCGGCCCCACCCGATATGGAACCCCTGATGCCTGAATAACTTCAATTGCTTGGTCCACATAAGGTATCGAACTCTCTCCGTTCGGAGTATGTGGTAAGATCTGAATACTTACAAGTGCATTTGCCATATTACTTCCCTCCTTGTGGTAAGAATTGATTGGTGAACGCTTCATCTGGGTTAAATTTTCCTTCTAGAAGGTTGTTTTTCTGTAAAAACTGAGCGTAGTTATCCCAAACAGATCTTTCTTGATGTCCCCACTGTTTTGCTTCTGCTTGATAACGAGGACTTAACCACTGTTGACTTTTGCGGACAAGCTCTGGATTCAAATCTGGTTCCGCTTTAATCAAGATCTCTGCTGCTTCATCTGGTGATTCAATAGCGAATTGATACCCTTTGGAAACCGCCTTCATAAACTTACGAACGGTCTCTGGGTCTTGTTTTGCTTTCTGTTCACTCGTGATCAGCACAGGGGTGTAGTAATCCAGTTCTTTGGCATAATCCGTTAAATAAATCATGTTTAACTTCTCGCCACGAAGTTCTGACTCGATACCAGTCCAACCTTGATAAATCCATGAAAAATCTACATCCCGTTTTACTGCTGTAAAAAAGTCCACACTCCCGATATTAAGAAACTTCACTTTGTTTACATCCGCTTGTTCTTTCGTCATTAACGCTTGGATAATTGGTTTCTCAGTTGGTGACCCATATCCTCCGTATGTTTTCCCCACAAAGTCCTTTGGACTCTTGATGTTTTTATTCATGGGAGAAGCAAATCCAGAGGTATTATGTTGAATGATGGCTCCAATAGATAAAATGGGTACTTGTTGTGTACGAGAGAAAGTCACATTTTCTTGTACACTTACTCCAAAATCAATTTGCCCACCACCAACTGCTGCTTCCGTCGTTGTTTTCCCTGGTTGGAGAATCTCAACATCTAATCCTTCTTCTTTGAAATATCCTTTTGCTATTGCGACATATAGTCCAGTGTGATTGGTATTGGGCGTCCAATCTAACATTAACTTCACTTTGGTTAACCCTTTATCTGTTCCACTAGCTACGTCATTGCTGCATGCTGTAGTCCAAATCAATAACATGGCACAGAGAACTAACAGCCATTTGTTTCTACGCATTTCCTTTCCTCCTGTAGAGTGAGGCAAGAACATTCCGACTAGCTCGTTTCTACGCAAAAACGCCTCCTATCCTTCGATAAGAGGCGCACATAGACACATAGAAAAACCCTATGAATTCCTACGCCGGCATTACCCGGATCAGGTGTAAGGGTCTGTGTTGTTGGGAACACACTCTCAGCCGGCCTATCCCAGCTCCCCTGTTATTTTGGTATAGTTTTCTAGATAAGTATATAAGATGGAACGAAATATGTCTATCTCGAAACATAGCCACATAATCATACTTAATTTGAGCCTCACTCAATCATTTTTAGTACATCCATGAATATGTTATAAATCCTTTCATTTGCTTCAGATTGAACTAATCGTCGTACTTCTTCTGTCAACTCTGATAAATATTTATTAAGCGTAAGATCAATTGCCAAACTATCTAAAGGAAAAGGTAACAAAATTAAACTGCTATCAACTTTCGAATCTATGCTTATGCCATTCTACTAATGGGGCAACAATAGCAGACATTGTCTTTGGATCGGGATCAGGAGAATGCTCTATTTCAGGAGCATCTGGAAAATATTTTTGTAAGAAGATAGTAATGCAAATTCGAGTATCAAATGACCTAGTTTCTACTAAAGACATCCATTTATCTAGCTCTTCTATGGGAGATGTTTCGAGCAGAGTATATGCCCAACTTTCTTTTACACCGTCTCTGCTCGATTCCCCCCAAACACGTTCCCAATATAAATCTCTTTCCACTTGATTAATTGGGTTTCCTAATCCTTGTATGGCTACTTTTTTTACCATGGGAGATTCATCATTCGTATAATCCCAAATTTCTTCCCTCGATAATTGCCTATCTTTTATTAGCATGGTCAAAGCTAAAGATCTTTCTAAGGGGTCTGCAGAGAGTATGGATTCCTTTTCATTGGTCACTACAACAGTTGGCTCTAAAGACAGATGCTTATCGTTACGGTTGCCTTCTTTTAATGCCTTAAATGCCTTTCGAGCATTCACAATAGGAGCTGGAAAGCCTTCTAGTACATCTCCTGTTTCCATTAAAGCATTTCGAATGTTATTAACGGTAAGATCAGGAAAGATCGAAAATAGATATGCACATAGTCCTGTTATGAGAGAAGCGCTCCCACAGGTAGCACTAAAATAATCTACTCCATCTCTTTCTAAACTAGGCAAAGGAAGATAAGTATAGGGTGCAAGGATATCTGGTCTCCAATGCCCATCGCTGTTTACACCAGAAGCTACTGCTGGATGTACTTCATAGTTGTTAAGTTCACTGAAACCCTTATCGTTGTAACCACTCACTGTAAAATATTGTTTTGGATGCAAGTTATTGTGTGCCCTTGAATTTCCGCCAGCAGCAATAACCAACAAACCCGCATCCACAGCAGGCTGCAAAGCTTGCACATAAGGATCGAGATGAGTTGGAGACATCCATCCTCTCTCCTGTGGTACGAGTAGATTTAAACATATCTTTAACGGGAAACCCCAGTCCTGTTGTAATATCCATTCGAGACCTTTCTTTCTACGTTCAGGGATATAGGAAGATAGAAAGATATAGTTTGCCGAAGGTGCCAATCCTGCATACTCCATACCTCTATATTCCATCGGTTGATGTGCTAGTAAACTAAGCACCATCAAACCATGTTCTTCTTTCTCCACTTCTTCTGTCAAAGGCTCCTCAAACAAATCGGTGCAACTAATTGTCATGTCTTTACGCACTTTAATTAGTTTTGCACGACCTTTCAAATGACTTAGTGACACATGTGATAGAGCACCATCTAAAATAATAATTCCAATTCCCTTACCAGAATCCTCGCTCAATTTATCTGTAAGTCCTATTCGTTTCCAAGTTGGTTCCACAACCATTTTACATCCAGCCTCCGAAAATTTATTAGTACCCATGATGCCTAAGCCAAATCTCTAAACTCAGCGTTCGAAAGATTAGGGCAAAATCATTATTGAGCCCAAACTTAAACCTTTCTACAGCGTCCATAAATACATCTTTCTGAATCCATCCTAAATCTGCCGCACGAGATGTTTTTATTAGCTGATTTACATAGTCGGATTCCTTGAAAAAACCTTTGCGATAGATCTCTGTAAACCGACTATCATCTGGATTAGCCAGTATTGCTTTTGGGATAGTGTTCTGAAGTCCTTCGCTAATACATCTCTTTTTACGACTGATTTCTAGTTTCGTTAACGAAGGCAATGTAAAAAAAATTCAATAAGTCGTTGGTCTCTGAATGGATAAATTCGCTTAAGACCATTCGGCTTACCAATGTTGCTATTTAACCAAGGGCAGGGATTAATCAGGATAAACCTTTCAAAGTTCTCTCTCAAGTAGATACTTTTTAAACTAGGATCTCTTATTTTTCTCCGTTCCTCTTCCACTTCTTGAAAACTAATACCTTTCAGATTATCCCCAATCCAAGAAGGAGTAGTATACCAAGTCAAAGAAAATCCTGTGTTTTGCCAAGTTTGTTTATTTAATTCATTCTCTAGTCGATATCTCAGTTTAAGTGGCAACAAAGAAGGCAGGATATAAGTGCAAAAGATCTTCCATAATGGTTGTTTTCTTTTCGTAGATACTTTCAACATATGAGACCACACTTGGCTCATTTTACCTTGTAGAAATAAGTCTCGGAGATAATACGAGCTCGAGGATAATAACTCGTCTCCTCCTTCTCCAGATAGAAGCACCGTTGACCCCATGCTCTTGGCAGACTGATTTAATTCATGAAACATAGCAGAATGCAAAACAAGTGGGCTTGGTTCGTCATAGACTTTAATCTCATCTTTAACATGTTTGAACGACCAATAGTTCGAAAGATTAAGGTAATTCGGGACGATGTCGGTTTGCTGATATATTATATCAACAGTTTCTTTGTTCGGTTTCCCGTCCTCGATTTTATCAAAGATATAGGTATGCCCATATACCTTTACTCCAATATTCTCTTCTGCCAAAAAAGCAACACTAGTTGAATCCAATCCTCCACTAACTTCACAGCTAATGATTCTTTGATCAGCAACAGATTTTTTTACAGCATCTTTAAGCATGCTTGCAAATGTCTCAATATGTTCTTCTAGCGATGCGTTGTTGTCTCTGTTCTCTTGTGTTAAAGACCAGTATTTCTTGTTCACGATCTCTCGATTTTCCTCTTTAACGACTTTGTGAGCTGGTAAAATACGCTTTACACCCATATAAGGAGTATGCTCTGTCTCCGTAAGCTCGGTATGCAAGTACAATTTAAAATAATCTGTGTTCAGATCCCTGCTGTATTTACGAAGTGAATCAAGTTCATTGGACACAACAAGTTTGCCAGAGTAGTGATAATAAAAAACAGGATCAGCAGTCAGACTTCTGAACACTTGCAATCTCCTCGCTTGCCTATCATATAATAGAAAAGAAAATGATCCTTTTAAGGGCTGAAGTAAATCATCACTCATAGTAGAGTTAGATCTCAATATCTCTAATAGCAATCCAATATTCCCGTTGAGATCTTCAAGCACGACAATGATATATTGATTTACCTGATAACTATGCCAATGGGATGGAAAACAAAAGGTTCCATCAACTACTGTGGAATATACTTGATTACTTAGATCAAACTCTCCCTTTGTTGAGTAGAAAGCTACTGGCATTGGACTTATCCTCCCTCTGATATTGTAGAAACACCTGAAATTTATCTCTGTATTTACTCTCGTCCAACTCACGAATAGGGGTCTCAACCCATGCGTGGCTTAAGAAAGGCTTCTTTTTAATCCCAATACAAAGTCGGCTCTGCATATTGTTAAAACGTAATAGTTTGTAAAGAGCTAGTGATCGTTCTAAGCACTCTATATTTAAGAAGTGCAATTTACAAGCCAATTGAAAGCCACTAATAATACAGCCCTCATTCAATCTTTTATTTCGTGTTACTGTTTCATCCTCAATGTTTTTAATTGCATCCTGCAACCCCTTTTTCCTTAATCTTCTATAATAGAAGAACAGATACCAATAACTCAAAATAAATGAAACCACTCTCCCCATTACAGTTCCCCCTAACTAATCTGATTTACTAATTCATCAATTAGGCTAAACAGTGATTCTGGATTCGTTTCGGTATCTCGATAAACCCTGAACATAGGTACCTCGCAGGATAATCGTGTGAATACTGGTAAATTTCTATCGTAGAAAACTTCACTAAACACATGCTTCAAGAAATGCTTAGCATAGACATTGGAAAGTAAATGCATTATCGTTTCATTTCCCTTTAGACGCTTAGAAACGAGACCTTTTGTATCATCCAATTTAAGAAAGAAGAAGCCATCAATAAACGAATCGTCCTTATAATGAAGTCCTTGCGAAACATCCACTCTGAGCTTGTCGATCTCTCCAAAATTCCTAGTTGCTTGACTAACAAGTGGCGAAGATTCAGAAAGCCGCATACTCGGGATACCGCTTCTGACCATATACGTTTCTGGGGCAAGAGCAATAATATCGTCTGTAATGATCTTTCCTCCAGCTAAAGCACACAAAGAAGCAATTGTTGACTTGCCAGTACCAGAATCTCCTATGAAACATATTGTCTTATTGCGATATCTAACCGCACTTCCGTGTAACTGGGAATGTCCTTTTAGATATAGCAAAAAAGAAGTTATTTTGGAGAAGAAGATGGCGAAAAACTCTTCATCAAGCTCACTATTCATAATAAGGCGGCGCTTAAACGGATCTATAAAAAACTGATACTTAGTTAACCATCGCAAAAAATAATCGCTATTCCCAACTTTATAAACCTCTTTAAAAGGAACAGCTTCACCTACAATAAACCTTCTAAATACCAGTTTCGATTGGTTTAATAGATCTTTGTTAAAGAACCGATCATCGCATACAATTTCAAAATCATAGTAGCTCTTACCACATTCATAAAAATAGTCACTTAAATCTAGCTTCGTTTTTATTACCAAACCATACATTTTGTAGTAGTTCATTTTAACCCTCCCTCTCTTCTTTAATATTTATAGAGAGCACACCTTTTAATGTGCTCTCTATAAGAATCAATGCTATTCGCTACGTGGGTATTTGGTAGAGTAGGTGTCTGTGTCGTGTCCACCAGCGCCACCAAAAGTAATCTCTACGATGTTGCCAAGTACGATTAAGTTTGGCGATGTGTACTCTTTCTTTTCTTGTTTTTGGTTTTCCATTTTTGTCTCACCTCCTTTCATCAGTCGTCTAACGCAATTAGTAGAGAGTGCTCTACGAGTCGATCAATGAGATCATTAACATCTCTCTCTACTAGGGCTTCATCCTGGGTATATTTGTTTTGAATATTGCGAACAATAGACCCAACACTTTCCCCTGCATGGATCATCTTCCATATGGAAAGAGCTACTTCATCTAATCCAAAACACATTTCGGTTTTACTGTTATAGATGAACGCACCATTATCAATATCGTTAAATACAATTTCTTTCGGCACTATATACCTCGTCATTTCCTATCTCCTTCGCCTAGAAAATATCGTAATGCTTGCCTCTCAACACAGTTTTCTTCCCCAGTGTAACCATTTCACAATCAGATAGCTGTATCTGAATATCTGCTCCACTCTCTGTTTTCATCTCCACTGTAGAATTTGGCATCTTGTGAAGTTGATTCAGCTTGACGTGGCACTTTACACTGGAATCTCCCTGAAACGTGACCGAATTGATCGTAGACAGGCATTCGATCCATCTCATTAGTTGAATCACCTCGGTATGCGATCCTTTCAAAGTGAGTTCTAGCATCAGCTCTTGCTCCTTTTTCATGTTTCAACTACTTATCCTTAGCAACAAAGGAGAGGTAGTGTGAAGCCTCTATACCGTCCCCTTCATTGCTACACGTCGTTCTTGTTTCTGATTATAATTAATAGTAGAATTAGTGACAAATTATTGAAATTAAATATTTTTAAACAGGAAAAACTTGAAAAATACAGTAGATTTGCAAGCACAAAAGATACCTTTGTAGAAATTTTCAAAAATCCCAGAGTAACTTTTCTGTTAATTCAATCGAAACACGGGAAAAAGCAGAATTTCTAAAGAAAAAAAGTGAAAAATTTTTTTGGAGGGACAAATGGACTACTATCTATACAATCAGACAGGTAAGATATTTCGTGAGATACGGGATGCGAAGGGGATCAAAATAGAGGATTTAGTAGAGCGAGGATTGTCAGCAGGAACAATCTCCCATTTTGAGACAGGGAAGAGAAATGTAAAGCCAGACAAGATCATCAAGCTCTTTGGCAAGATCGGAGTTAGTGAAAAAGAATTGGTCGATTTAATCAAGTCAGATGAGGAAAAAGAGGCACAGCACGCAGAAAAATTAGAGGTCGAGCTTCTATCTATTGAGAACAATATAGACTTGGTAAATCCTAATACATCCTTAAAACGCTTGAAACAGATTAAGCCTAATTGTACTACTGGTAAATTTCTGGCTTTAATCGAGTTTCTAACTGCCCAAGCTTACTATAAGAAGGACAACTGGCAAAGTAATTGGAAGAAATCGGAGTTTCACTTCTATGAGACGATCAAAATTTGTTTGAACAATCCTGAATCAGATGAAGAGAATTTATTAGCCAATGCTTACTATGGATTAGCAAGGATTAACTTCCGTGAAAACAATTTAACAGAGGCACTAGAATTTGTTCAAAAAGGACTAGATTCATATAATAAAGATAGAAATAGGAAGTTTATTTTCCATCAGCTTCTTTTGAGTAAGGCAATATTTTTAGAAAAGCTTGAACACAATGAAGAAGCTCATGACATTCTAAATGAGCTATGGGAGACTATAGACCACACAGATACAGAATCAGCTCTTAATATGTATGAACTTGCCGCAATCTTGTATATTAAGAGCAAGCGTTATACTCAAGCAATTCCCTATTGTCTAGAGGGCATACACATTGCTCGTCGACACAAAAACTATGATCGAAGTTTTGAGTTATGGGTGGCTTTGGGAAAAGCATATAGAAATTTAGGTAAATTAGACCAAGCTAAAATCTGTTTGCAGACAGCCGCCCAATTTGAAGATAAAATTAAATGGAAATTCTTAACGGTTCAAAATGACATCCAACTAGGCGAGCTTTACCTGAATGAAGGACAAATAGATCAGGCAAGAGAAATCCTAGAACAAGCTATCGTTAAAGGAAAGCGCGTAAACGATTCTCTATCTGTGTTTAAAAGCTTAGTTTCATTAGGTGATTGTTATCTAAAACAAAATGATCAGGAACAAGCAATTGGTTACTATGAAAAAGCTCTTGAGATCACGCAACGCCATAAACTGCTTGTACAACAATGTGATCTCGCCCTTCAGCTAGGCGCCTTGTACGAAAATAGAGACTTGATCAAATATAATAAATACTCTACACTCTACTTTAGACTTAGTATACAATTAGCTAAAAGTAGAGGTGGACTTCAAATGATACCTAATGAAACCTTGCCTACCAACAAGAGTTCTGTCACAAACCCACCAGATAATTAAATTGTCAAAAGCTAACCCGAGGGTGACCTTGGGTTTCGTTTTTTGAAATAACAAAAATAATATTAAAAAGGAAAAACTCTATTTCCTCTAGCGTCTTTGTCTTAAGGAGAAAAAAGTGCTACAAAATATAGAGGTAAATTTGAGCTACTCAATCAGAGAAAACCTATCAATACTATTTCTAATATTGATAGGTTTTCTCTGTTATTCTGGCAAAATAAGATTTTTGATAGGGACTTCTTTAATAAAGATTGTTTTCGATTCATAATTCATTTTGTATTGACCATTAGAATGTAAAATTTCTATCGGATTAACATGCTCATCTGTTTTAATTTCCACCAATTCAATCTCGCCTGTTAGTTGGTAACCATGTTTTACTTTTTTATATGGTGATGTAATGTAAAAATCCTTGTATGTATCAAGTATTATCGATTGTTGTGCCTTACCATCTTCAATTAAGATCGGATAGATCTTTTTATAAGGTAGAGGAGGCTCCTAAAGAGTAAGCAGCAAAAAAAAGGAGAATAATTATGAAGAATATTCCTAGTCCCCTGTAAGTTTTTGATCGTTTGAATTTATCAATATCATAAGAATAATAAAATGTTGTTATAATACATACAAAATAAATAGTACTAAGTTGAACATCAATCGGTGAATTAACCTGTATATTTTGAAAGTATCCAAGAAGTTTTAAAAAGAATGTTAGTATAAGTGGTACCAAAATAATCATCAAAAGAACCATTGTAATAATGACTCTTTTTCGTTTAAGTCTTGGATTGTTTTTATAGTCTGATTTAAATCTATATAGTATGTAATTGGGAATAAAAAATCCGAATATAATTATTATAAAGGAAAAACTAGGTATTGTTAGTTTCGTAAGGTTCAAGTCTAGATACATAATAGGAATCTTATAAAAATGATAATATCCTAAGTAATAAGCATATGTAAAAACATATAATCCTACTAGCCCAAGACCTACTAATAATTCAGGTTGAAATATAGCACTTGTAAAAAAATTTCCCTCCAACTTTTGTTCTACTGAGTTGGATGACGTTTCTTCTAACAATTGTTTATTTTTTCGATGTCGTTTTCTCTTTCTCATTATTTTCACCTCATAGAAATGATATCAAACTTTTTAATAAATTTTAAATGTTCCTTATCCAAAAGAAAAAAGCTATACACTAGGTATCCTTGATGCTTGTGTTCACAACGCAAAAGATGCTTTTGCCCTTGCACGATCAGCTGGATCAAACAAGATTCTAAATAGAGTAAAAGCATTACACAGTAATCTGAACCAATCTCAATGGAGAAAGGATCAGCATGTTGGCAAATTGAGCAACGTACTTGCTGAGTGTGAGTAAAATGAAAACGATACTACTTCTTATCATGTTTCTATTAATCTTATTGCTAGTCACTTGGTTTGTTTTCTATAGAAAAGGAAAACAATTTGCTCTACGGGATCATCTAAACAAAGCCGATGCGATTGTGGTGCTTGCAGGAACTCGTGGAAACATCAACTTTCTCGATGGTAAGATCAGGACTGCTGTACATTTGTATCACCAAGGCTGGGCTCCTTACTTGATCTGTAGTGGTAAATTTAGTGTGAAAGTAGATGGAAAAACACCGAATCTGATCCCTCTAGAAGAGCTTCAGACCGCTGCTTTGAATGGACGAATTCACAAGGAAAATATCCCAAGTGCCGCAAAAACGTGGGATATGAATCTTGGAGCTAGCTACTTACGTGACAAAGCTTTGGATATGGGTGTTCCCCTTGATGCGATTTTAGTGGAAAATGAATCGTTACACACACGTGAAAATGCAGAGTATGTACTTACTCTACTAAAAAAACATAATTTATCTCGTGTGATCCTGGTCACATCGCCATTCCATCAATTACGTACCTACCTTACTTTTTCCAAAGCCTTTCAGCAACACGGTATCAAAATAACCAACTACTATGCTGACACGGGTGAGTGGAATCCTACAACTTGGTTTCTATCTAAAAATCACAGGAATCTAGTAAAAAGCGAAGTAGAGCGGATTAAGCTATATAGAAAAAAAGGCGATCTTTTGTAGTTTACGAAAATAAGAAACCGAAAAAATAAATACCAAACCTAGCCTTAAGAAGGCCTTATGATATCTAAAAAACTCCCTCACTTCTACGCGTTTTTGCTGAGTGAGGGAGCTTTGTTGGTTTTAGTACACTTCATTCCCAATAGACTTATTCAAACCAGTTCTAAAGTAACTCAATCCGCTTTGTAGCGGTACAAAAGTATTTCAGGGTAAAAATCAGCTCCTTATATTCAGTAAATCAACAGACGTGGTAATTATGTCTAATAAAAGAACTTTTATTTTAAAATGAACCATTTAGATATTTCCTCACTCTATTATAATGAGGGACTAATAGCTCCCCCAATACATAAAATAGAGAGGTTGAATCCACTAGGACTCTCCCTCTCTGTTGTTTTATTTTATCCCAACTTGATTTTGGCAAACTTCCGCTTCCCTACTTGTACCACCATTCCATCTTGTGGTACAACACGTAATTGCACATCACTTACTTTTTCTTGGTCGATCCGTACGCCGCCACCTTGAATCATACGGCGAGCCTCTCCATTACTAGGTACCAACTTGAGGTCTGTTAATAACTGAACGATCCAGATACTTCCCTCTTCCAGTTTACTCGTCTCGAGGACTACTTCCGGAATGTCAGTAGGCAAGTCTCGCTGTTGGAAGACCGTGATAAACTGCTTCTCTGCTTCCGATGCGGCCACTTTTCCTTGGTACATTTCGACCAAAGTACGAGCCAACTTCATTTTCATATCGCGTGGATGAAGCGTTCCATTTTCCATCCCAGCTGCAATTTGGTCTACTTCATCGGGAGACAGATTGGTCGCAAGTTCGAAGTATTTTACCATTAGCTCATCTGGGACAGACATCGCTTTCCCATAGATTTCAGTTGCAGATTCATCTACGCCAATGTAGTTGCCCAAGCTTTTGGACATTTTTTTGACACCATCTAACCCTTCTAAAAGTGGCATAGTAAAGATAACCTGTGCTTCTTGATTGTATTCTTTTTGTAGCTGACGACCCATCAATAAGTTGAACGTCTGGTCTGTTCCCCCCATCTCGACATCAGACTCTAATGCTACCGAATCATATCCTTGCATCAATGGGTAGAAAAATTCATGTAGACTAATGGGTTGCCCATTTGTGTAGCGTTTGGAGAAATCATCGCGCTCTAACATCCGTGCAACCGTCATGTTAGCTGCTAAACGTGTTACATCTGCGAAGTTAAGTGGAGCTAGCCACTGACTATTGTAACGAACCTCTGTTTTGGCAGGGTCTAATATTTTAAAAAGTTGTTCCGTATATGTTTTCGCATTCGCAACTACTTCTTCTTCCGACAGTTGCTTTCTCGTTTCGGATTTGTCGGTAGGATCTCCAATCCGTCCGGTAAAATCTCCGATCACGATTTGGACGACATGTCCTAGCTCTTGGAACTGCCGCATTTTATTTACAACTACCATATGCCCGATGTGGATATCTGGAGCAGTCGGATCAAGGCCTAATTTTACTTTCAATGGTTTGCCTGATTGAATCGATTTCCGTAGCTTATTTGCTAGCTCTTCTTTTGGCAAGATCTCTACAGCGCCTCTTTCCAAGATGGCAACTTGACGCGCTACTTCTTGTTCAACTTGTGGATTCACTTTTTCATTCATAGCAGGAATGCCCCTTTCCAATAGCCAAATAAAAAAATACCCAATCCCTAAAAAGGGACGGAGTATTGGTTTCCGCGGTACCACCCTAATTGGATAAAGCATAGCTTTTATCCCGCTCAACGGAGGTAACGGCTCCTTAGACCGTGTCTTCAAGACAAAAGCTCCCAAGTGTAATTCATCCTCCGGGTTTGTACTGGTTTTCACCGACCACCAGCTCTCTATAATCAACACCCTGGGACTACTTCGCTTGTTCTACGCTTGTTCTGATTTCTGCTTACTATATCATAATATTAGCCATACAGAGGAGGGTTATCAAGATGGAAACAAGAAAAGAACGATTCCATCCCCCCAACAGATGGAAAACAGTCGGGAAGTCGGTTGGAAAGATATTTCTATGGACTCTTTTATTTGTAACTTGCCTTGGAACACTAGCAGTTGGAGTAGGATTTGGTATCGTCTCTGCGATGGTGATCGATCAACCAGTCCTAAATCGCGACGATTTCCAAAAGAAACTGGATAGTTTAGTCCAAACTAGTTTCGCCTACTTTCAGAATAAAGATACAAATGGAGTACCCGTAGAGATTGGCACACTTCGTTCAGGAGATGAACGCTTGCCCATCACTAAATTGGATCAAGTAAATCCACTGTTGCAAAAGGCCTTTATTTCGATGGAGGACTGGAAATATTATGAACACAATGGAATTCGTCCTACCTCGATCGCACGTGCCGCATGGCAACAACTAAGCAACGCAGATACGCAAACAGGCGGTAGTACCATAACCCAACAGTTGGTAAAGTTGATCATTCTAGAAGACAGAAGGCAAGAAATTGATCGAAAAGCAAAAGAGATCGTTCTCTCCTTACGAATTGAAAAGATGTTCTCCAAAAATGAAATCTTTCTTTATTATTTAAACAGTGTCTATTTTGGAGATAGCGCAACTGGCCGCAACATGTATGGGGTCTCGTCTGCTGCAAAAGGACTATTTGATAAAGACCAAAAAGATCTCAATCTTCCACAAGCAGCTTACATAGCAGGAATGGTACAGCGTCCTAATGACTACAATCCATTTAAAGAGAACTCGGACAATATTCAAGTAGGAATAAAAAGAATGAAGTTAGTTCTAGATAAGATGCTAGAACATAAAGCAATCACCAAACAACAGTATGATGAGGCACTTCGATTTGATCTTGTTGCCAGCTTTGCTAAACCTGAATCATTTGAGAATGGCTACGAGCGCTATCCTTTTATCATGTATGCAGTAGAAACTCAAGCGGCAGAACTATTGATGAAACTGGATGGACTCGACCCAAATGAACTGAGTAAACAAGGAAAGTACAAAACAACACTGGACCAATACAAGCAAAAAGCTACAACAGGTGGGTACCGTTTCTATACTACGGTCGACGAAAATCTTTACAACAAGGTGAATGAAGCAGCACTAAAAAACATAACCATTCAAAAGCGAACCTACAAAGGCAAAAAAGTGCCGGTAAACGTTGGAGCTGTTGTATTAGATAACAAGACTGGTGCAATCCTCGCCTTTGTCTCCGGTTCGGAAAAGTTTTCTGCCAATCAGAGAGATCATGCACTCAATGTCTCCAGACAACCTGGATCGACAATTAAACCTCTCTTGGACTATGGGCCTGCATTGGAAGAAAGACTGCTCTCTCCAGGTTCCAAAATTGTAGATGAAGAGCTCCGAAAAGCTGACGGATCTGGTACTTACAAAAATGCCAATAACAGATATCAAGGACCTGTGACTGTGTCTGAGGCACTCAAATGGTCCTACAACATTCCAGCTATCAAAACCTTTCAAAATGTTGGGCAAAAAAGGGCATTTTCTTATATCCAGAAGATGGGGCTAACACCAGATAAAAAAGATGGGGAGTCTTCCTCCATCGGTGGATTTACTCATGGTTTTACCGTACAGCAAATGACTGCGGCTTTTTCTACGCTTGCTAATGGCGGCAAATATAATGAACCGTATCTCATTTCAAAAATAACGGATTCAGCTGGCAATATAATCTGGGAGTATAAAGCAAAACCAGTTACCGTCTTTTCCCCTCAAACCAGCTACCAACTAACCGTTATGCTACAAAATGTGTTAAATGGGACAGCTTCCTATACTCGAGATCGTATCCAAGGGAATTACCGGATCGCTGGAAAAACAGGAACAACCAACGATGACAAGGATCTCTGGTTTGTTGGATACACACCCAACATCACCATCGGAACATGGGGTGGTTTTGATTACCCAATGGAAATGGGAAGCAGTATGAGATATATTGCCCAACAGACTTGGGTCAATGTTTTTAATTCTGCGGCAAAAGCACGTCCTGATCTCTTTCCAAAAGGAGCGGGCTTCTCCAACCCTGGAAATCTTCCTGGAACAATATGTGGCTTTGACTGTGGTAATGTAGCAGACTATGAAAGGAAAAAAGCGGAAGAAGAGGCGAAGAAAAAAGCGGAAGAGGAAGCAAAGAAACCTCCTGTTCCAAAGCCAAATGAACCGACGTACCCACCTCCAAATCCAGATAAACCAGGAACTGGTGGTGGTGGAAATGATAACGGTGGGACACGTCCCCCTGTAGAAACACCCATCTTAAAACCAAGGTCATCTAATGAATTAGATTAACAAAAAGAGCGTCTCCTTTTTACTTTGGAGACAGCTCTTTTCTTCAATTTTGCCAAGTGAAATTTTCTCAAAAACTGGCATTCATTTCATCCATTTGTCACAAGAAATATTAGAGCTAACAAAGGTTTCCATATGATATAATGCAATTTGTTGAGGGGGTAGCCATAATGCAAGTGAATCAAACAGAGAAACCAACAGATGCTAAAAAGAAAAAGTTTCTCGGCATTTTAGGCAAGTTTCTATTTTATAGTTTTGTTATGTTACTCGTAATAGTTTTTGGCGCAGTAGGAGTAGGATTTGGCTACGCTTCTGCTCTTGTAAAAGATGAACCTATTCGCAATAAAGCTGATTTCGATAAAGAATTAGAAGGTTGGAATCAGACTAGCTATGCATACTTCCGTGATGCCATCACAGGTCAAGAAGATCTAATCGGGAAGATGCACTCCGAGCAAGATCGGCAACTGATTACATCGGTAAACGATGTGAATCCTTATCTGATAAAGGCATTCCTCGGAATCGAAGATCACAGCTTTTATGAACATAATGGAGTAGTACCTCGATCGATCGCAAGAGCATTATACCAAAGTTTGACTGGCCAAGAAGACTCTACCGGTGGTAGTACACTTACCCAACAATTGGTCAAAAATGAAATTATCGATGACACAGAAAAATCTTTTACACGAAAAGCAAAAGATATCATTAATGCAGTCCGTCTCGAAAAGTACTACACAAAAGACGAGATTTTTGTGAAGTACATGAACAGTGCCTACTTTAGTAAAGGCGCGAACGGCAAACATATGTATGGGGTCTATGTAGCAGCAAATGGACTTTTCAATAAAAATGTAAAAGACCTAAACCTTCCAGAAGCGGCATATATCGCTGGTATGGTGCAGCTTCCAAACGTTTATAACCCATTTAGCAATGAAAAACGACTTCAAAATGGAATTGAACGGATGCAATTGGTACTTGCCCAAATGAAAAAGTTTGGCCAAATCACAGAGCAAGAGTATCAAGAGGCAATGAAGTATGACATAACCAAATCTCTTGCAAAATCAGAGGATTTTACCAATGCTTACGATCAATATCCATTTATTATTTCAGCAATTGAACGTGAAGCAATCGATATTTTGAAGAGTATCGATAAAAAGAATGGTGTAAAGCAAAAATCACAAGAAGAGTATGAAAAATTAGTTAGCCAAGGTGGCTATCATTTCTACACCTCCATCGATAAAGCGATGTATGATAGCATGAATGCCGCAGGTGACAAGATTAAACGTCCAACGCGAAACTATACCGTTGGTTCTGGTAAAAAGAAAAAGACCATTAAAGTTGAAGAACAAGTCGGTGCTGTAGTAGTTCGAAACACCACTGGAGAAGTCCTCTCCTTCTATGCAGGAAAAGACTTTTCGAAGAACCAAATGGACTTTGCGTTTAAAGCGACCAACCAACCTGGATCGACCTTTAAACCAATTCTCGCTTATGGACCTGCCCTGAACGAAGGGATTATCTCACCAAGTTCGCCGATTGTAGATGAACCATTACAAAAGCGTGGTAGCTCCAAGGTTTATGTCAATGCTAATAACAAATACAGTGGTACTGTTACAGCTACCAAGGCACTAACTTGGTCCTATAACATCCCAGCAATTAAGATTTATCGAAGTCTAGAAAATAAATTAGGAAAAGCAGGATTACAAAAATATTTAACTCGAATGGGTGTTCCAGCACATAAAAATGATGGAGAAGCACTTGTATTAGGTGGATCAACCAATGGATACACGGTTGCCCAAATGACAGGTGCATATCAAACCATTGCCAACAATGGTTCATACATCAAACCTCACCTGATTACCAAGATTACAGACGCGAGCGGAAATGTAATCTATGATGCAAATCAAACGATCAAACCAGATCAAGTGTTCAAACCTTCCGCTGCTGCTCAACTGCAGAGAATGATGCGTCAAGTAATTACAACTGGTACTGCTACTCGTATTGGGGCAAGTACTGGTGGTTACAATGTGATCGGAAAAACCGGTACAACTAGTAGCCAATATGACCTCTGGTTTGCTGGATCTACTCCAGAGATTAGTATGGCTGTCTGGTCCGGTTATGAGTACAACTTTAAAGCGTCAGACAATATGAACAAAGACGCTTGGATCAAGTTCTTCAATGCGATTAAGAGCAAAAAAGGACTTCTAAAACCTGGAGCTTCTTTTACTGATCCTGGCGGTACACAAGAAGACTTCAAATGCTTTGAGTGTAACAGAGTAGTGCCTCCAACTGATCCGAATGCTCCTGATAATCAGCCGGAACCAACTCAGAATCAAAATACAACTCAAAAGCCTAAAAATACAACTCAGTCTCCAAATCAACCAGATAAATCTCAGACAGAAACAACGACTGATAATCAAACACAAGAACCAACCCAGACAGAAACACCATCACAAACAGAACAGCCACAAGGAACCGTCAGGAGAATTACTAGTTTGGGCTAACATATTTCCCCCTAACACCTATCAGAGAAAACTGGTAGGTGTTTTTTTATGGATTCACGAAACGACCGTGAATATAATATTATTATGAATATACTGAACTTATCATTTGGTTATAAAGGGGAACTATGATGAAACATGTTTATCTTTTGGTATCAAGTCTTTTGCTCCTAGCCACAGCCTGCTCTATCGAAGAATCAAAAGCCACCCCTACTGATTCTCCTAACCCAACACCCATTCAGTCTTCTCCTAATCCGACAGTCCCACCAAATACACCTCCAACGAATTCCGAAACAAAACCAAATCCTGTCACACGCACTTTGGTCTCCGAAATTTATGACGAAGCCAAAAAAGGAAGAGTTTTCTTTGTAGAATTTGTTGTGGGCACAGCTACACCAGCTACGATCGAGAAAATTTGGGGGACTCCCGATGAGGGCACTAGCGAGTATCTAATCTATGAAAAGGAACATTACACCAATTTTTCCTTGATTAATGGAAAAGTAAGCAAAATTACCTCTGATCATCCTGAGTTTCAAATCATCCAAGCTAGCCAAGTAGAAATAGAATTAGGTAAACCTGCGAAACGGATCGTCATCGACGCATCTGCTACAGAATTGATTTATCAGGTGGGAAACTATCAAGTGATTTACGGAATTAACACCAAAACGAAGGCAGTTAGCTATATCTCCGTTACAAAATGAGCAGTTGAAAAAAGGAGAGTAGCAAATCATGATAGGTAACAACAAATGCCACTAGATAACTGTTTTACTCTTACCAATGGTTTGCTGTTAACCTGTTAATATAACAGTGTGCATATAACGAAAATACACAAAAAACCCGCTGTTTCTCCCATTGAAACAGCGGGCTATCTTTTCTAAGTCCATTTACATTCTAGCTATCCTAGAAACCTCTACTAATCCTCCATCGTAGATAGATCACCTGTGGGCAGACCCAGTTCCCAGGCTTTGAGGACACGACGCATAATCTTTCCACTGCGTGTCTTGGGTAATTTTTCTTTGAATTCAATCTCTCTTGGAGCTGCATGAGCTGCTAGACCTTTTTTAACAAACTCTTGGATCTCTTTTATTAATTCATCCGATTCCGTATAACCATGGCGTAATGCGATAAAAGCTTTAATTATCTCCCCTCTCACTGGATCAGGTTTCCCAATCACACCCGCCTCGGCAACTGCTGGATGTTCCACCAATTTGCTCTCCACTTCAAATGGTCCGACTCGCTTTCCAGCAGTATTAATTACATCATCAATCCTGCCCTGAAACCAAAAATACCCGTCTTCGTCCTGATACGCAGAGTCTCCCGATACATACCAACCATCTATTTGAAAATACTCAGCATATTTGTCTGGATTTTTCCATATTTTTCGCATCATTGATGGCCAAGGTGTCCGAATCGCAAGATGTCCCATCTGATTTGGTCCTAGCTCATTTCCCTGATCATCGATAATCGCTGCGTGAATTCCTGGAAGAGGCTTACCCATCGATCCAGGTTTAATTTCCATCTGAGGATAGTTGGAGATCAGGATGGCACCTGTTTCCGTCATCCACCAGTTATCATGAATACGACGTTGGTAGACTTTCATTCCCCAACGTACTACTTCTGGATTGAGTGGTTCCCCTACGCTTAACACATGTCGTACGCTAGAAAGGTCGTACTTTGGTATCATTTCGTCCCCTGCTGCCATTAGCATACGAAAAGAAGTAGGGGCGCTGTACCAAACCGTTACTTTGTTCTCTTGTAATGTTTGATACCAATCATCTGGACTAAATCGTCCACCCCGAATCACATTCGTAACTCCATTTAACCATGGAGCAAAGATTCCATAAGAAGTTCCTGTCACCCAACCTGGATCTGCTGTACACCAATAAATATCATCTTCTTGTAAGTCTAATACCCATTTTCCTGTTTGATAATGTTGGAGCATTGCATTATGAACATGTAAAACTCCCTTTGGTTTACCAGTGGATCCAGACGTATAGTGAATGATCATGGGATCTTCTCGATCTACCCACTCAATCAAAAGGTCATCCGATGCTTGTGCCATCTCTTTTTGGAAGTCAAAAAAGTTGGTTTGCTTCTTGGTAGTGGTAGTTGCTGCCACTTCCTGTTCGGCAAGACTAGCACCTGATTGATCCAAGTCTACTATGATGACATGTTGGAGATGTGGTAGTTCGTCTAATGGAACTCGTGGCAACAGTGCAGGTGTTGTCACAAGAGCAACCGCCTCACTGTTTTCCAAACGATCACGAACAGCACCTTCCATAAATGCTTCAAACAACGGTCCCACAATAGCTCCCGCTTTAATGGTACCGAGAAAGCTGAAATACAGTTCAGGAGTTCGTGGCATAAAGATAAAAACACGATCTCCCTTTTGGATTCCAAGCTTTCTTAAAACATTGCCAAATCGATTTGAGTAGGCAGACATCTCTTCATATGTATAGTTTTCCGAACGCTTTGGATCACTATATCGAAGAGCAATCTTCTTTCCTTTTCCCTCTACCACATGTCGGTCAATAGCTTCATAGGCGGCATTTACTTTCCCTGTCTTACTCCAAGTGAATGCGCTTTCAATTTCACTCCAATCAAAAGACTCCCTTGCCTGTTCGTAACTAGTTAGGTTATTACCCTTTGTTGTAACAGCTAAGCGTTCGTTTTCGATCATTAGAAAATGCCTCCTTTAAGCGGACCTATTTTTCTCTATTATTATAACACAAGGGATAACATTAACAATTTGATGAATAATGAGATTACTGGATTGGCCTTTCTTGATTTGAGTTGAAATAAGTGACAATGTATCATGATACTACATGTAAATCGGTCGATTAAAGGTCTAGGAAGGATGGTAGCATGTTTTCCATTATGTTGGTAGAAGACGATCCTAAAATTACAAAGCTGCTGCAAAGTCATATTGAAAAATACGGATATCATGCAATTATTACAACTGATTTTAAATGAGTGATAGAGCAATTCAAAGTGGTAAATCCTCATCTGTTACTGTTAGATGTGAATCTACCTTTTTACGATGGCTACTATTGGTGTCGGCAAATTCGGCAAATCTCTACTTGTCCAATTTTATTTATCAGTGCTAGAGAAGGTAGCATGGAGCAAATTATGGCTCTAGATAATGGAAATTTTACAAGTGCGCGGACTCAGTAAATTATATGCAGGATCATGGTTGCCTCTGGAAGTGGAAAAACAACTCTTCTCAATATGGTGTCCACTATTGATTCACCTAGTTCGGGAGAAATTCTCATCAATGGACAAAATTCATACCAACTAAAGAAGAACGCACTAGCCCAATTTCGTCGTAGACAGCTGGGCTTTGTATTTCAAGACTTTTATGGTTACCATCGTGACAGGAATGGCATGTGCTTCGGTTGGAATTGTGCTTGGATTCAAACAAATAACAGAGTCGATTTATACAGATGATCCATTTGCCATTAACTACCTACTTTTTGAAAAAGAGGGCGAACAAATTGAATTAAAGAACATCGATCAAGAATTAAACCAGGCAAATATCACCTATCACGCACTCTCCAAAATTGGCTTGAGTGAAAACAAAATGAAGAGTGCCGCAACCATTCAAATAGCTGCTTTATTCTTTATTCCACTTATTGTAGCATCAACACTAGCCGTAATTGGTAGCAGTTCTTCAAGATCAATATACCCTTAGTCAAAATTTCATGTCTGTTATAACTACCATTGGAGCCTTCTTTGCAGTGCAATTTGTCTACTTTTGGATTGTGCGCTCACGGTATTTATCTCAATTAAAACAAATGATGGTTTAAGAAAAAAAGGACGACTAACTATTTTCCAGTTAGTCGTCCTTTTTTTGTAAGTATAAATTAAACCATTTTGCCAATCTGTTCTAATAGTCGTTGTACCACATAACTAGATCGATCAGAAGCTAATTGAGTGAACTCTTCAAAGTTCACATGAGCCGACTGATCTGCACGATCAGAAATGGAGCGGATAACGACATAAGGACGGTTGGTCACATACGCTACGTGAGCCACTGCTGCACCTTCCATCTCCACACAAGATCCTTTCAGTTCTTCATGGAGGAATCGGCTCTTTGCCTGATCGGAAATAAACTGGTCTCCTGTGAGAACTCGTCCTACCCGTACTTTTACTCCTTCTAAATCAGTACATGCTTTTTGTGCCCATTCGATTAGATTCTGATCCGCTGGGAAAATGGAAACCTCTTGAAAAGGGATTACCCCTTGCTCAAAACCTAAAGCTCGTACATCCAGATCATGATACTGACAATCTTGGGAGATAACAATATCCCCAATATCTAAGTCGGGATCAAGCGCTCCCGCTACACCAGTAAAGAAAATCTGGTCCACTTCAAAATAATTCACCAAAGTCATTGCAGTAATCGCAGCATTTCCTTTTCCTACACCACATGTACAAAGGACAACTGGAACTCCTTGACATTCGCCTTGAAGAAAGGGAATTCCATGCACTTCCACTTGTTTTGGGGTCTTCATATTCTCGAGTAACTTTGAAACCTCTTCCTCCATTGCCCCGATAATTCCTATCGTTTGCTTAGTCATCGCTCTGATTGTCCCCTTCTAGTTCTTTGATACGAGTCGACTGACGTAATTTCATATGGTACGGAAGTAAGACTTGATTGCTTTCCACTTCTTCATCGTTAATAAATTTTGTAAGTAACCTCATCGCTACTGCACCTATATCATACATCGGTACACTTACACTACTGAGTAAAGGACGTACTTGAGATGCCAGTGGAATGTTATGAAAGCCCATGATGGAAATATCCTCTGGAACTTTTAGTCCTCTATCTTGGATCGCATGGATCGCACCTACTGACATTTCGTCACTTACCACAAATACAGCGGTTGGACGTTGATCTTCTTCTAATTCTAAAAGAGACGACATGCAATCATAACCCGATTTATAGCGATAATCTCCAACTTTAATCAATTGATCATCAAAAGCTAAACCTGCCTCCAACATCGCTTCCTTATATCCAAGATAGCGAGGATAGCCTTTTACTGTATCGGTTAGTGGACCACTAATCAGAGCGATTCGCTCATTTCCTTCTTGAATTAAGACAGAAGTAGCTTCTAGTGCCGCTTGTTTTTGGTCGATCATCACGGATGGCATCTGTCTTTTTTCATCACGTGTCGCAGCAAGTACGATCGGTACATTAGCATGTTGAAAAATTTCTCTGTGTTCTTCTGTGACGAGTCCACCCAAGAATAAAAGCCCATCTACTTGTTTTTCTAGCAATGTTTCAATAAGTTGTAGCTCTTTTTCCTGTTGTAGATCAGAATTACTGATAATGATGTTGTAATGATACATGGTGGCAATATCTTCAATCCCACGGGTTACTTCAGCAAAAAAAGCATTGGAGATATCCGGGATTACAACACCAACAGTAGTGGTTTTTTTACTTGCGAGGCCTCTGGCTACTGCATTGGGTCGATAACCGAGTTGCTTGATAATATCTAATACTTTTTTGCGTGTAGCTGGTTTGACATTGGGATTTCCATTGACGACACGAGAAACCGTCGCCATAGAGACACTTGCCTCTCTTGCCACATCGTAGATCGTAATCGTTTCACGTTTTTTCATTTGAATATACACCTTATATCTCAAGTTTTTCCTATTAGTATACCAAAGAAATATCTTAGAGATTTAACTTTTTCCTATTAAAGTGAAACTTTCATAAGTGGGAGGTTTTTTCCATCTCCTGTTATGGTTAGTTAGATTCTTCAAATTGTTTGGGCGAGATCCTTCCACCAATACTCCATGCTCTTACTAGCCTTCAGCTAAATGTTAACCTTTCGTTATAAAAAAACTAACCCCAAAAAGGAGTTAGTTGACAAATCCATATTGTTTCATCAATTGCAAGACATATGGGATGGTATCTACTTTTGGGCTTCGCCATGCATCAGATGATTCACGGTTTATCCAAACGATGGATTCTTTACGTGCCAGTGAACGGAACAGCTTCTTGGTGGAGACCAGTTGAGGTCGCATCTGTGGCAAGTTAGGATTTCGTTCCCGTGTCTTTTCAATAACGAATTGTGCGTTTTCCATCGAGCTAAACAAATCAATAATGGGTAGTTCACGTTGTCCTGCTAAAATAACCATATTGTTGTGAATATCCATTACTACCCATATACGCCTTACTTTTGCCAAAGCATCACATACTCCCCAACCCATGCCAATACCCTGATCTTCAATTGTCGCATGTTCTAGTGCGGTGAGTTGTTGAACAATATGCGGATCTCGTGCAGATGGGCTACTAGCTAACACTTCTTCGGTCGACGGAGTAGGAGCAGGTGATGGATTTGGTCTATTTAAAGACGGATTGACAGGAAACTCCATAGCTGGAGGTGTTTTTGGTGCTTCATTCAGTTCAACACTTTCCGTAGGTTGTACCGCAGAGCTGGATTCTTTTGGTTTCTGCTCTGACTCCAACTGGACTTCTTCGGCAACTTTGCTCGCTGGAGAATCTTCCTGTTGAGGAGGTAGCGATACCACAGGCTCTGGTGAAACTTCTACTTGCTTTTGGACAGGTTCCGGTTGCACTGGCTCTACTAGCTGTGGTTCCATCACTGGATTTTCTTCTTTTGCTGGAATTTCCTGTACCAATTGTTTTGTCTGCTCTTTTCCAGACTTTTTCTCCGCTTCTGGAGTAATCGCATCCATCATCGGAATAGTATCCATTCGAGGTTGTACGGTTTCTTCCTCTTGAGATGGAGCCTCTTGTGCGATAGGTTCAGGAGTGGGCTTCTCAACTACCTCTATACCTGGTTTTTCTACTACTGGAGGTACTGATACTGGGTTCACAACCAGTTGTGGCTCTGAAACAGCGCTCGCTAATTTCTCTTCTGTTAAAGGAATTACCGATATCTCTGGTTCTTGGTAACCCATCTGTGGACCTTGGACAATTCGATCGATATGTTCTGGTTGGAGAACCATCTGCTCTGGTAATTCAAATTGTAGAAACAGGGTAGAGGCTTGTTGTTGTCTCATTCGATCTATAATATTGGACCAAGAATGCTGAACAGCCTGAATCCCATCCCATTTTTTCTTCCGAATGACTCGTTTCGCCTCTTTTTCTGACACATAGATCGCAACGGTGAATTGCCCTTTTTGGTATTCTCCCAACAGCATGTTAGCATCTTGGGTCGGAATCCAAGCACCTGACATATGAGCAAGTTTATGTATACAGTACTCTCGAATCAAGTTGATTAAATGATGTTTTACCAAAAATAGCTTAGATGGTAACGCTGGATTGAGGAGAATTCCCTCTGCATCGGAACGAAATGCTTTTAATAAAAAGGGTAAGGTAGGCTCTTTAACCAGTTGCAAGTACTCTGGATATTCTACTTTTACCAATTTAGCAGCTTCTACATCTGTAAAAGCGACAGCATACTTTCCATCTGGATGATTACTTTTGGACAGGACTGGTTTTTTACCGCTTTCTGTCTGATGATATAAAACATAGATACTTGGAACATGAGTAGAAAAAAAACCATAAAGCTGAGCGGGTTCGACCTTCCCGTCATTTGCCAGCTCTAAAACTTGACGTATATTCACAAAATTCTCCTCCCTTAAAAATAAACAGATCTATAATATGTAGAAAAATAATTGCTTCTCTTAAAATCATATTTTTATCATAACAAATTTTCACGAGAAAGAGAGCAAAAACCGCTGTCGATTCAGCGGTTTTCAAATTAAAAAGAAGGATGGTTCATCATTCGGATTTGCTCCATAAAATGGCGAAACTCTTCTAAATTGATCTGTTGTTTTGAATCGGATAGAGCTTTAGCTGGATCAGGATGCACTTCCAACATGATTCCATCTGCACCAGCAGCCAATGCCGCTCTACCCATTGGTAATAAAAGATCTTTGCGACCAGTGGAATGCGTAATATCGACCAAAACAGGAAGATGCGTTTCTTGTTTTAGAATCGGAACTGCTGAAATATCTAATGTATTACGAGTCCATTTTTCGTAGGTACGAATGCCCCGCTCACACAAGATTACCTCAGAATTCCCCGCATCTAAGATATATTCAGCTGCATAGAGATACTCTTCAAGGGTAGCTGATAGTCCACGTTTTAGGAGTACTGGCTTCTGTACCTTTCCTGCCGCTTTTAACAGATCAAAATTTTGCATATTGCGTGCTCCGATCTGAATCACATCCAAATACTCGGCAGCCATCTCTAGATCAGCTGGATGCATCACTTCACTTATCACACGCAAGTCATATTGATCTCCTGCAAGGCGCAAAATCTCTAATCCTCGTTTACCTAGACCTTGAAAATCATATGGAGAGGTACGAGGTTTAAAAGCGCCTCCACGCATCCACTTAATCCCTTGTTCTTGTAGGACTTCTGCCACTGCCATCACTTGCTCTTCTGATTCTACAGAGCATGGGCCTGCGATAATCTGGGGAGTCCGACCCAAACTTCTTCCTTTACTAGTAATAATCGTCGATTCAGGTTGAGCGTCGCGACTGACAAGTAACGTTCGTTTAGGAGAACTCGGTTTGTTCAGAAGTGTGAAAATCTCCATTATCTGTGTTCGATTTTCGTCACTCACTTCTTCTAGAAAACTCAAATCCACTGATTTCTCTTGAGTGGAAAATTCTCTAGTTAGTTGAACGCGTTGTTCTAGCAACTTAGCTAATTGATGGTCAATGTGTTGAAGTTGTTGGATTTTCTCGTTGTTTGCCACAGCATTTCCTCTTTCTACAGAAAAGAACTCTATTTATTGTAAACGAAGAGGGAAACTCTTGCGAGGTTTATACTAGTTGTTCTGCTAGTGATTTCTCCGTAATTTTCCAATGTGAAGCACTCCAAGATGCTTTTTTGTTCTCTAGCACAATTACTTGAGGAGATTCATGGCGAACAGCTAAGTCTTCTGCAATCTGTAAAGAGATCGGTCTAGACTCGATCACATAAACCACATAAACGGGACAAGTTGGATTGGTTTTCGCAAACTTCTTCACTTCGTCAAGTGCAGCTGTGCTAATTGGACAAGTAGTACTATGTTTCAATAGAACTACTTTTTCTTGCTGAGAATGCTCATATACTTTTGCTAGTTGTTCTCTAGTAGATATAGATTGCATTTTTCCGCCTCCTAACGTACAAAGAAGCCCCCTCACTAGAGGACTCCTTTGTCAGGATATTACCACATGTTTTGAAATATACGGGAGAAACTATTTCTCCTGTGATTTACTTTCTACACCCGTTTGATTGGAAAAATCACTCTTATAGACGACTTCCATTGGCTCAATTCGAACATCTTCCTCTTCTCTGCTGCGAATCTCAATCCATTTTGCCTGTACTTTGTCTTTCACATCATTCACACGACCAGCAACTCCCGTCGCAGTCTCTCGTACGTTTTGTGCTACTAGGGAACTACGTTCTTTTGCCACCTCATAACCTTCTTGCAAATCTTGGCGAAGCTCTCTTCCTGATTTTGGTGCAGTGAGAAGTGCAGTCACAGCTCCTATTGCAGCACCTAAAAATACACCTAATAAAAAGTCTTTTCCACCACTATTTTGGCTCATTTGCATATTCCTCCCTATTTTTTCTGAAAACGTTTGGCAATATCCATCCCTACACTTACCAGTGAGACTACTTTTCCAATACGAGAACTGTTTGCTTCCGCTTCTTTGGCAACGTGGTCCGAGACACGACGCAAACGATCTCCTACCTCCCCTACGGCATGGAAAAGGTTGTCCATTCGGTGAATCTTACTCTGAATATCTCCTGCTGTATCTTTCACTACTGTTTGAGTATCCCGCAAAATCTCTTGCGAAACTTGAATAGTAGATTTTGTCTCCTCTACTAGTTCAGATGACTTCTTCACTAGATCTTGCACATCTGTCGAAAGATCATCTAGGAGTGTTTTAGTAGAAGTCAAAGTCTTGTTAACTGACCGGAGTGTCAAAATAATTGCGATTACGAGCACTAGGAATGCGCCAGCTGCTACGGCTGCTGCAATTTCATATACCAATTCTCCATCCTCTCCTTACTATCTGTTACCCATCTTTTTTTCAGAAAAAACTTTTATCTTCCAAAGAGAGCCAAAAATCACAAATAATCCCCGATTTCCGAATCGGTTCTATTATGTATAGATAGCTTTTCGCCAAAATCTCTCCAACTCTCCCTTTTTTCAGTATAATAGAAGTTGTTGCATCCGGAAATCAAACTCTCTGCAACAAATGGTGTAGCGAGTTCATCTCACTCTCGTCCATAGCGTCTAATGGGGGCATCCGAGAGGACCGATGCAACCAACGATCCAGCAAACAATGAAGATAGAGGTGGCTTCTATGACTGAACCAATTAGTGTCGTCGTCATGCAAGGCGATCAGACAGGACAAGAATTGTTAGAAGAAGCATTGCGTGTATTAGAACCAAATGTCATCGGGCTAGATCTACAGTTTTTAAACTTCGATCTGAGTCTAGAAAATCGTCGAGCAACAAACAACCAAGTCGTTCATGAAGCAGCTGAAGCGATGAAGCGTACTGGTTATGGTATAAAAGCTGCGACGATCACACCAGAAAATAAAGGCGATGTAGGTAGTCCAAACGCTATCTTGCGTAAAGCAATCGATGGGAAAGTGATTGTGCGCACAGGTCGCCGGATTCCTGGTGTACGTCCAGTAGCAGGTACTTTTGCACCCATTTCTGTCATTCGGATGGCGGTAGGAGATGCGTATGGAGCAAAAGAATGGCGTGAAGGTTCGGGCATTGATGAAATCGCTTACCGTACGGAAACAATAGACCGAAAAACTTGTCGTGCGGTAGCAGAATACACCTTCCGTCATGCTCGTAAAATGAAAGCGAAAGTGTTTGGTGGACCTAAGTTTACGGTAAGCCCTGTCTACGAAGGTATGTTAAAAGAAGAGATGGATGAAGCAAGTAAACGTTATCCAGATGTCCGTTATGAGCCACAATTGATTGATGCGACTTATGCTCTGCTTCTTAACAATTCGGGAGAAGCGCTTGTCATCCCTGCCCTCAATCGAGATGGCGACTGCCTCAGCGATATGGTATTGCAACTCTTTGGAACGATCGCTGGTTCGGAATCCATCTTGATGGGCTTTGATGAAGAATTCCAGCCAAAAGTAGTGATGGCTGAAGCACCTCATGGTACTGCTCCTTCTCTGTATGGAAAAGATATTGCTAATCCAATGGCGATGATCCTAGCAGCAGCTTCTGTTTTGACCTATATCGACGATCCAAAAGCAGTTACTGCATCTCGTGCAATTTACGAAGCGACCATCGAAACAGTTCGAGAGGGTACCAAAACAGCTGATATCGGAGGTACTGCACATACATCTGAATTCACCAATGAAGTCATCTCCAAAGTTCAGACTAAGCTTGAAGTTTGGAACTCATTGCAAGGTTTTTAATTAAAAACGAAAATAATTCATCAATCGATCTGTCCAAAAAAGGTACTGATTTCGAGTTCTAGTCTCGGAATCAGTACCTTTTTGTTTTACAAATCACTTCTTTTTCTTTGACCCTTTCAGACTTCGTTTTCCATCTAAAATATCTTTTCCGATCTGTGGATTTTTCCGAACGTTTTCTGCAAATCGAGTAAGTTCATTTTTGTCTACATCAGCTTGCGTCACTTTCATTAAGTATTCAATCACTGCTGGCATCCCACCGCGATCAAATGCTGTTTTGGCCCCTTGCATGATGACATTGAGCTGCTGTTCGCTCAGCACCCTAGTTCCCAAGAAAGAATTGATCATATTGGTTAATGATTTTAAATCACCGTTTTGTTGAGACACATTACACTCCCCCTTTTGTTCTCATACTATGTAACTCCTCTTTTTTGGTGAGGAAGTTCAGCTATTTTTAGCCCATTTAGCCTCTCATAGGTATTTGTCGCTTCCCCTATTAGCCGTCCTTCATATGGTAGAAGAGAACAATCGGAAGGAGTGTTTGCAATGAGCTACGATGTTAGCTCCCATAAACTCCTCGTTTTCTTGCTTGTGATCCCGACGATTTTTTGGTTAGTTGGATGGCTATAGACGAATAACGAAATTAGAAAGTATAGTCAGATGCCTGTACCTACCAGAAAACTTCGGCATACAGTAAAACCAGCAGAAGACAATCCAGTCTAATGCTACGAAAACGATAAAGACTAACGAGTCTCCATTCTCTTACTCCTTTAAAGGAGGTGAAAACGATGAGCGGTGGATATGGATTCGGTCATAACAAACTTCTCTGCTTCCTGCTTATAATCGCAACTATCTTCTGTTTGTTCTGTAATAACAGCTACGGTGGATACGGTGGCGGATGTGGTTGTTAATTGAGTTTTGAAACCTAGTGATTTGAATTGCTTTTTCGGAGGTGAAAAGTATGGGTGGATACGGTGGTTTTGGTGGTAACAAACTACTTTGCTTCTTGCTTATCATCGCAACTATTTTCTGTCTCTTGTGTAACAACTCAGGATATGGTGGTTACGGAAAAGGTTGCTAATGGAACTTATATTTTGTAAGGGAGGTGAAAAATATGGGTGGATACGGTGGCTTTGGTCATAACAAACTGCTTTGCTTCTTGCTTATCATTGCAACTATCTTCTGTCTCTTGTGCAACAACAACTGGGGCGGTTATGGAGGATATAACAAAGGTTGCTAATGGAACTTATTATGTAAGGAGGTGAAAAGTATGAGCGGATACGGTTTTGGTCATAACAAACTACTCTGCTTCTTGCTTATCATTGCAACTATCTTCTGCCTCTTATGCAACAACTGGGGATATGGATGCTAGATTGCGAATAAATCTCCTACACTGATTTTACTACGATTTTACTACTTCTGTTATTGCGATAATGGCTACTACACTAAAGGTTAAAAGGAAAACCTCATGTGGTAGCCTCATAACATACACAGGTGCTCTCCTTTAGGGAGGGCATTTGTGCTTTTTATAGGCTATACACAAAAACAACAAAAGGTTCCATAAAAAAAGCTACTTCCTTAAAAAAAGAAGTAGCACACTATCTGAGCGTTACATATATGTTCAAACCATTTTCTATATCTCTGAATGTATTCGACTTTGTGGTGGATCTTCTCCGAGTAATTTAAGTAAAATACGGTACTCTTCCAGTAACATCCACTCAAACAAATCCATATCTTTTCTTATTTTACCTTGTTCTTTTCGTACATCCATTAACTGTTTTTCCAAATCGAGAATACGTCTCTTTAAGTCTTCGATGTTATCCACTCTCCCACCAAGTGGAGCAACTTAGACTCCATATTTCTTTATCTTATGTAGAAGGTTTAAGATCGGTCTCGTTGTCCGCCTTGGTAGAATCATGATTGTGCGCAAACTTAGTTAGGGAAAAGGAGGGATTTTCCTTTAGACGCTGTACCAATTCCAATAACTCTTGGTAGCGATCCATCATCTCCTGTTGAAATGCTGGAGCATGGACACGACTGCTCTGTAACGTAAGATTTTCTTTTTTCAATTGTTGAAGCTGTACTTCTCGCATTTCAATCTGTTTTTGCAGCTTTTGGTATTCTGCCTTTAATTTATTCCAATCTTTTTCAGCTTGTTGTAGTGATTGATACAACGAGGCAAAAGTAGTAACTTGTGGACGTCTTTTTTTCTGCAATTGAGTATAGACCCTCTTTCGCTTCGCTTCCGTATAAGCAACTGGATTTTGTTGACGCAATACCGCATTCCAGCGAAACCCACATGCACCAGATGTTCTCCCTAATTCTTTTCCTACCTTTTCAAATGCGTCCAACTGAGAGGCTCCCTCACTAATCGAACGGAGAACTTCATCTCGTAAATAATAATCCTCTTCTTCTGACCAACGTTTTCCTTTCATTATCACATTCTCCTTTCCATTTTCATTTAACAGATATATCCTCTTTTTCTTACTATTATTTAGTCGGTGATTCTGCTTTTTATGTATATTCATTCTATTTTTCCAATAGTTTTATTTTCGCTAAATAAAAAAGCCATTCTTGTCTGGCCTTTACTCCACATGAGGAAGAGGACAGACAGGAATGGCTAGTTTTTCTAAGTCTTCTAAGGGTATTTTTTCTATTTGGTCAGGCAGTTTTTGTAGGCAGTTTTCTAACCAAGAAAGCACTTGAGCCAAGTCAACTCCCTCACGATAAGGAGCATATGGGCGGAGGTAACCTCTAGCAGTAGTAGCCAGTTTACGCGCACCTCTTACTTTACCTCGACGAAGTTGATGCATAATGGCAGCTATCTGAATCAATCCATGATAAAAATCATTATCCCGTTGAGTTTGCCATAATTCTTCTAGCACTTCATGAGCTTCCCAATACTCTTCTTGATGGTAATTTCGAAAAAATTGTAGATATAATGGATGAGGCATTGGCTATCTCCTTCCAAAAGAAAAAGACCAGGCCCTTCCTGGTCAAATGAAAGAGGGTCAAGATTAAGGAGTTAAAAAAAGAAGCGTGGTAGCGTAAGCAAGAAGGTCAATCTTACTTACAGTGAATATTCTAACACGCATCCCGAATTTTGTCGATATTTCGTCTAACTTTTTTAGTAGAAGTTTCCAATTTAATTTTTGGTAAATGCTTCTCTAATTCGCTGGTTCAAACTTTTTTGTTTTGCTTTCACCGCTTTACGAAGTTGGTTGCGATACAACTGATTTTTAGGCTCCAACTGCAAAGCTCGTTTCCAATGAAATACTGCTTCTTCATAATAGCCCATCGTCATCCACAATCTAGCAGATCGTGGGTAGTAAAATGGATGCAATTCTGGTTGATTAGACCCTAGATGGAGATGCAACATAGCCTGTCCTAAATGTCCTAAATGAAAAGAAAGTTCTGCTAGTAAGGAATGGGCATACGCATCTGTAGGGTTTAATTCTAGTGCTTTTAGAAGGTGAGTACGTGCTAGAGCAAACGACTCACGTTCAAGAAGAAAGCGACCATATTCACGGAAGACAAGACTACTCGCAGTTTGTTTCTCGAGAGTTCGCAAATAAAGTGACTCTGCTTTATCTAGATCTCCTTTGCTCTCTAACACCTGAGCTAAAAATAGAATCCCTTCGACTAAACAAGGCTCCATTTCTAAAAGTTGCTCGATAGCACTTTGAGCACGATCCCAATTTTGTTTGATCGCTTCTAATATTGCTAGTTCATAATAATAATCAATTTTTGGATCTTCGGCGATGAGGCGCTCAATTCTATTCCGATTTTTTCGGTAACTACCTTTCGGAAAAGCCCTGCCTTGAGCGTAGATCATCGATGTATTCATGACAGAACCTAGCATGCCACCGTCATCCTCCCTATCCTTATTGACTCCGATGCATTTCAACTAGATTAATTGTAACGTACGAGTCATATTTTGTCACGTTGTTGAAATAAAGAGTCGCAATAAGGAGAATAATGATAGTATTTCATCTTTTAACTGTTACGCTTTTTTCCCTTTAACAAAACAGCATGATCTACTTTAATACATCGATCCATAATCACAAATTCAATTCCATGATCAAGAGCTCTCTTCGCAGCCTCATCGTGAGCGATTCCTAGTTGCATCCAAACTGCCTTTGGCTTTGAACTCATCTGAACCACTTCATCGATCACCGGTGGCACAGAGTCTGATCTGCGAAAAATGTTAACGATATCGATCGTATCTGGTATTTCTTGAAGAGTTGCGTAAGATGTCTCTCCTAATACAGGTCCCCGCAGATTCGGATTTACTGGTATGATACGGTATCCAGCTTGTTGCATTGCTTCTGCAATCTGATAACTGGTACGATCAGGCTTATCAGATAGTCCAACCACTGCAATCGTTTTTGCTTGTTCTAATAGCGAAATAATGGTCTCGTTAGATGGATTCGAAGACATACTCATCTCTCCTATTGCTGTTCTAATTTCTCCCATCTCCGCTACAAATACACGGATGGAGATGCTTTTTTGTGAAAATATTCTCTTTTTCTGCCGTTCTCTCTTTTCCTCCATAAATTCTAATGCTTCCTTTTTAGTAGTTCCAATTCTTCCTTCGTTAATTCGCGGTACGAACCCTTTTGAAGCTTCGGATCAAGGTGTAATGGCCCCATCGTAAGCCGTTTTAAATAAACTACTTTTTTACCGACAGCCGTAAACATTCTTTTGATCTGATGGAACTTTCCTTCCACAATGGTGATCTCTACCTCCGAAATGGCTCCTTGTTTCTTTATATTTAGTTTTGCAGGTAAGGTCTCATAGCCATCATCCAATATGACTCCTTTTGCAAACTGGAAACAATCCTCATCGGTTACTTCCCCTTCTATTCGTGCGAAATATGTTTTAGACACATGTTTTTTAGGAGCAAGTAACTCATGGGCTAGTTTCCCGTCATTGGTTAATAGTAAAAGACCTTCCGTGTCTTTATCCAATCTACCTACAGGAAAAGGCTCGAACCTCGCATCCTCTTTTTCAAGTAAGTCTACAACAGTATGCCCCCGAACATCTTCTGTAGCAGAGATGACACCTGGTGGTTTATGCATCATGAAATAAACGAATTCTCGATAGTGATAAGTCTCCCCTTCCACTTGAATCCGGTCATGGTATGGATCAATCTGAAGTTTGGGATCTTTTTGGATCACTTCATTAATCCGTACCTTGCCATCCTTTAAGATTTTCTTCACTTCTTTTCGGGTCCCTAAACCTAAATGAGCTAATATTTTATCTAACCTTTGTCGTTTGTTGGTTGCCACTTCCATAATCCTCTCTAGTCATTGGGATATAGTTATATAGTATTGCAAACAATACAGTTATATAAGAAAAAGCCTGTTCGTTCCATAATCTAAGTTTGTACCGACTATCTTGATCAGACTCACTTTCGTTGCGTTTGACCAAGAACTTCCTAGATCAAGCTATTCTCTTCATTTAATTGATTTTTGTATAAAGAGAGCATGTTGCATAATTAGCCCAAAGCCAGAGGTTTTCCCCTTTTGAGATGCGACTATGAGCGATAGGAAGCCGGAGCAGATCATAAGCGGGAAAACCGGCGGCGCGCCTACGTTTAACTTGGATTAATGCAACAATCTATAAAAAATCTTATCCATTTTGTAGGAGGTACTTTTATGATTCAAAAACTCTCCCATCTATGTATTCCTGTTCCAAATTATGACGAGGCAATCGACTGGTATCAAGAAAAGTTAGGATTCCAAGTACGGAGTAATAGTCCCATGGGTCCTGAACTACGGTGGGTAACGATGTCACCACCTAATCAAGATATCGAGATTATCTTATACTTAATTACAAAAGAAGAGAATGATCCTAGATTACATAAAGCAGGTAATCTATCTGGATGGGTTCTTGAAACAGATAATTGCCAAGAAGAGGTAGATCGTCTCCGTCTAAAAGGTGTCAAGATCTCCATGGAACCCAATGAAGCACCTTGGGGAATTCAAGCTGTTTTTCACGATCTCTATGGAAACACCTTTGTATTATTGGAACCTAGAAAACAGAATCCACAAGTAGATGCTGATGATGGACAACACAGAGAAGAAGAAATTGGAGACCCTACTGAACGATAAACTTAAAAACCCTTCTAAGCTAGAAGGGTTCTACCGTTTTAAAAACTAATAGAGTCGAACGGACACAAGATAAGAGTCCTCCGCTGGTCCACTCATTTCCAAATCGATTTGAAATGAATTCCACCGATAAGTAATTAAAAATTTATCTCCGACCAGCTCTTGTTCAATAGGTTCTCCCCAATAGTTAAAAATATCGCTTTTGGTGATCTTTTGGTATCGGTCATCGGTTGATTCAATCGAGGTAATCTGCGCATTTGCTTTGGATTCAATAGTGAATATCGTCTTTTTTTCAGAGAATTCCACTACATTCTCCTCTTCTTGAGTAGGCTCTCCCCATCTCTTTTTCACTTGAGATAGTGGAGTTCCTATACGAAATGGAACAGTATCTAATTCCCCCTGCTGTAATTTTTGTAGCATCGATTTTGGATCTGCCTTTTGTTCTTGCCGTCCCCCCAGACTATTGGGATCAGAGGGACTTGTATCCACGTTAGCGCTTTCATTGGCTGCTGGATTAGTCCACGTGCAACCAGCTAATACGACAACTATTAAATATAGAGAGCTTTTCCACCATTTGTTACCCATCTGTGTCACTCCTCTCTTCCTAATTGTATCAGAGTGTTTCGATAAAAAGAAAAGGTGGAAAAACCTTTAGAAAAGAGGCGCAGGAAAAGGAGACATCCATGACATCTCAAGATTTGATACCTTATAAACGCTTAGCCGGAGAATTACTCATTTCTCAACGAAAAAGTCAATACCGTGTAACATTAACAACAAAAGAATTCTTATTTCAAAAACCTCATATGTCGTATTATTTATTATTGGATGATCTACTTGGAATCCACCCTTCCAATATACACGGTAGTCATCGTCAACGACTCTATCAACTAACGGCTAATGAATTGATCGTGATTACGCAGTCCGGTTTTCACTCTCAGTCCCCAGCTAAGTTAGTTTTACCCTTCCATCCTCGCTTCTTGCGTTTTTTTTGTAAAATAACGGGTTTTACACAATTAGAATAAGAGACACCTCCCTATAGCCAGTAGGGAGGTATCTTTACTTTAGAGTTTGCTGTCACTAAAAATATCGATAATTCCAATTTTATTTATAATAATCTAACGTTGTATCCCATTTTTATTACCAAAAAGTCAGGTGTCCACACTAGCATACTGATGGTTCATATAATATCTCATCTTATACGATTATGTCTTCTGATGGAGGTTTGGTAATATGGCAATTTCAGACAGATACATCCTCGAACCTAGTCCTCCCATTACACTGGAAGGTCGTGAAGGAGAAACTGCCAGTTTACGCTTACAGCAAAACGTATTGTTGGAAAACGGAATTGTCACTGGTAGTGTACGTCGCCCTGATGGTACACCTGTAAATGCAGCTACAGTAAAGTTGTTTAACTCAAATGATGTCCCCTTTGACCATACAAACAGTAACCCTGCTGGGAACTTTTCTTTCCCGCAAGTCCCTGTTGGCTCCTATTTTATCACCGCATCAGAACCCGGATTGTTAACTCCTACTCGAATTCCCATTTCTGTTACGCGAAATAGACCGACGAATGTCGCCATTACTATGCAGATAGATCCTGATGGAACGAAAAATGCTGTTTTTGGGATTGTTCGAGATACCTCTACCAATACTCCTCTTCTAGATGCCACGATTGAACTTTATCAAGTGGTAGGGGGTACTCCTTCCTTAGCAGGAATTGTGACAACAAATGCTACAGGTCAATATTTATTTGCCAATTTGCTCGATGGAGAATATTTCATTACGGCGAGTAAAGCTGGATACTTATCCAATCAAAGTGCTCCGTTAAATGTAGCTTCCAGAGAATTTGCTGGACTTGATATCGACCTTATCAGTGATCCAGATGTAAATACAGGGACCATCAGTGGATTTATTACGGACAACGCAACAAATCAGCCAATCCCCAATGCGACTGTTGCTCTCTATTCGATTTCCAATGGTGTCGAGACCATTGTGGATATTACTAAAAGCAACTCAGGTGGTTTATATCTATTTGGTGATCTACCAGCAGGAACTTATCGTGTCAAAGCTACTGTTCAAGTAGAGGCGTAGCTTATGATTCGAAATTGCTATGAACTGGCAAGTAGTCCTCCTTTTGAGTTACTCCCAGGGGAAGATGCCCATGTAAACCTCCAACTACAAAGAGTAGCTTCTCCATGTAAAAATTTTATTTTAAAAATATGCGTCATCATCAGAAAGATCTTTCGCCCTATTGTAAAATATTTCTATATCAAAATTCCCATTCGTTGTTTAGCTAAGTCAACAATTTATGCAATTTGTTCCAAAATAAAAAAAAGGCTAGCACGAATAGCTAGGAGATTCAAATCAAAAAGAACACAAATCAATCTAGAAATTTATAAATCCCAACAAGAGGAACCAAATACGAAGAAACGTTATCTTATTAGCTCCAACTCGATCAGAAAACGAATCCATTATATCAAGAGACTGCTATGGAAGTTAGCAGTCTCTTGATATTTGCCTATCTCCAACACGACAGTTTCGAAACAAAGAAAAAGGCACCCTCACTCGCTCATTCCACAATGGAATTCGCTGTGATAGCACCTTTTTCCCAACCCTATGCAGTTGGCTTTATTCTTTGATTAATAGGGAGTGTTTTACTCGGCAACGCTTTAGTTAATGTGATCGCCAATAAACTACTTAGTATTACTTTTCCTATGTCTCCTGGTACATAAGGAAGTAACACCAGTAAAAAACTCTTTTCCCATGGAAGATTTGTAAATTGGACAAACCAAGGAAGTCCAAGCGCATGAACGAAGAGAAACCCACCTATGAAATTAGCAGCGAAGAAAACCCACTTTCGCTCTATTCCTCCCCATTTTTGGATCAGGAAGCCAATGATTAATACTGCAAGAGGCCAGCTCCAAATATATCCGGCAGTTGGCCCAAATAGAGGCGCAATCCCACCAGATCCCCCTGCGAGTAATGGCAAACCAGCTGCCACAAGGGCAATAAAAAGGAACATACTCACCATTCCCCAAATCGGACCAAGAAGCGAACCAGCTAGCATCACTACTAATGTCTGTAACGTAATAGGGGGTTGAATTGGGATGGAAATCATTCCTCCAATAGCTAGTAGTGCTGCAAATAAAGCTGCCAATGACATATTGCGTAAACGATTAAAAGAATAACTCATGTAAATCCACCTTTTTCAGTATAAAAAATAATTGCTACTCCTCTAAATTACGTCAGCTCCCCCCTTTATGTCAACCAACTTATTATAACTAGTTTACATATAGCTATGAATGATCCATAAACACTTCCTGCAGGTAATATTACTTAAAGTCCAATCCAACATTCATGTCCATACATACAATAGCGCAATGGTGCCTTAAAAAAGGGGGATCGATTTTGAACACCAAAAAAGGAGCTAGTTCCAAGCTACACCCATCTGCAGCTGAGCATCCCGCTAATTTTATCGTTCCGGTTATTCGCAAAGCTCGTCATGGGGTTGTCTCTATTGTGACGGAGGAAAAAATAGAGACTGTCGGTTCTTACGACCCTTTTTTAGAATTTTTCCAACCCCCTCCTACCGAACATGTGCGAACCACACAGCAGTTTGGATCAGGTTTTATCCTTCATCCATCGGGGATCATCCTTACCAATGAGCATGTTATTCAGCGCTCCAACAACATACGAGTAAAGGTGTACGGCATGAAATCATATTTGCCAGCAACCCCCATTTGGAAGGATGAAAAACGGGACCTAGCTATGATTCAAGTCAAAACCAAACAGAGATTACGTCCTCCACCGATTGGTTCCTGTAAAGATACCCAAATCGGGGAATACGTAATCGCAGTAGGTAATCCGTTCGGTTTGGATCAAACAGTCACCTTTGGAATTGTTAGTGGCAAACACCGGTCTTTGAAAGTTGGTAATCGTTCATATGACAATGTCATTCAAACAGATGCTGCAATCAATCCTGGTAATAGTGGTGGACCGCTTTTGAACATGCTAGGGCAAGTGATCGCAGTTAATACACTAGCTATCACACCATCTCAGAGCATAGGTTTTGCTATTCCTATTGATGAGTTTAAAGAAAAAATTAAATAACTTTTTTAAAAAAGCCTTTGAAAAACGAAGGCTTTTTGTGCGGAAAGATCTAAGTTCCTTAATGTAAAGTTGTACCTTTCATCATAAAAAACATTAAGTATTTACAAAATTTCAACGAATATAACATTTAGTAAATTCATTGAAAATCGCTGGATATCTGATAGTATATAGCACCAACAGAGCAAAGGAGATGATCCAATGCAAATACAAGTCATTATTTCGTTGACTATTTATATGATTGGGATGTTAGCAATTGGCTATTGGGCATATAAAAAAACATCCAATCTTTCTGACTACATGCTAGGCGGGCGAGGGTTAGGGCCTGCGGTTACTGCTCTATCCGCTGGAGCTTCTGATATGAGTGGTTGGATGATGATGGGAATACCAGGGGCAATGATGGCATCGGGACTATCTAATAGTTGGATTGTGATTGGTCTTATTATCGGTGCTTATGCAAACTATCTTCTTCTTGCTCCTCGTTTTCGTACCTTTACAGAAGTAGCAGGTAACTCCATTACCATTCCTGACTTCTTAGAAAATCGCTTTCTAGATCACTCCAAACTTCTACGATTTGTTTCCGCAACAGTCATTTTTATCTTTTTCACCCTTTATGTATCAGCAGGTATGGTTTCAGGGGGTACTTTTTTTGAGAGTGCTTTTGGTTTAGATTATCAGGTTGGACTTTTTATTACAGCAGGTGTGGTAATCGCTTATACCTTGTTTGGAGGATTTCTTGCTGTAAGTTGGACCGATTTTGTTCAAGGTATCATTATGTTTGTTGCTTTAATCTTGATCCCGTTCGTCGCACTTACCGAGATCGGAAGTACCACTATTGCGATCGAGGAGATTCAAAAGATTGATCCAGGGTTACTGGATTTATTTCAAGGTACATCTGCACTTAGTATCCTCTCCCTGTTGGCATGGGGACTTGGTTATTTTGGACAACCTCATATTATCGTTCGATTTATGGCGATTACCTCTGTCAAAGAGCTAAAAGCAGCGCGAAGGATTGGGATTGGCTGGATGGTAATCGCCTTAATCGGGGCGATGTTAACAGGTCTTGTTGGTGCCGCATACTATAGCATCCACCATATGAAAATTGCGGATCCGGAAACCATTTTTATTCAGTTTTCTAATCTTCTGTTCCACCCATATATTACCGGATTTTTGCTTTCCGCAATTCTCGCTGCCATTATGAGTACCATCTCTTCACAGCTACTTGTTGTTTCCAGTGCTGTAACAGAAGATTTTTATAAGACGTTTTTCCGTCGAAACGCTAGCGATAAAGAACTGGTAACGATCGGCCGGTTGTCGGTGTTAGTTGTAGCTATTATTTCGTTATCACTTTCTATTACTCCCAAAGATACGATCTTGAATCTAGTAGGATACGCTTGGGCTGGATTTGGTTCTGCCTTTGGTCCGGCGATCTTGGTAAGTTTATATTGGAAAAAAATGAATCACTGGGGTGCCTTAGCTGGAATGGTCGTTGGTGCCTTAACAGTACTTATATGGGTTCAAATTCCTGGTGCTTCAGATTTCCTCTATGAAATGATTCCTGGATTTTTCCTAAGTCTAGTGACCGTGATCATCGTCAGCCTTGTAACAGGAGGTTCTTCTGATGCCGTAGAAGAACAATTTAGTAAGATGAAAAAAACATTAGATACCGAAATTCAAAAGTAAATCAGAGAAAGTCGCGATCTATTACTGTGATCGCGACTTTTTTTTGTAGATTTTCTATTATACGTTCCGAATCGTATAGCTCTCGGTCTGCTTTATTCTGGAAGAATAACTCTTATTCCCAGAGCTGAACTAGTTATACTGGGAAAAAAGCACTAGATAAGCCAATGCTCTCTCGCAAAAAAGGAGCCGATTTCTCGACTCGTTCTCTCTAGATTATTTATTTGGCTTACTTAGTGTCTCTTAGTCAAAGACCACATAATCGACGTGAATATTAAATAGCAAACGATCTTTACCATTTTCTTTGTCTGTAATTAAGATAAAATCGCGTCCTACCTCTTTTAACCTTCCTCTGGTAACAATGGCATTCCACTTATTGTTATTCTCATATGTTTGATAAACCGTGATGTCGCGTCCTAAGTTTCGTTGAAGCAAATCTTCCGAAAACATCCTCTCAGGTCGCTGTTGCTGAGTCTCTCTTATTTGGGCTTGCGGTTGCGCCGGATAATACCAATACATTTCTTTCTCCTCCCAACTATTCAGGTAAAATCCATCTTAATATCGATAGACTTTTGGGCAGTCTCTTGGAGTGGGAATGAAGAAACAATGGCTTTTGTAACGTCCACTGTTCCTCTGTCCATACCAAGTAGGTGGACAGTTTCCAGTTGGACGATAGAACCAGAGAGAATATTTAGCTGGATCAGCGCGCCAACCATTAATAACTTTTCTAGCTAATCGGATCTCCCGTCCTCGAGCCGCTTGATAAAAATACGGTAATTGAACGGATTCATATCCACCAGGACTCTGGAAAACCATTCTAGTAACCGTTCCGATGTTTTTAAAATCTAAGCAATCTTCTAGTACCCGGTTTACACTGGTGTTTCCAACCAGAAGCATCGCTTGATCTCCTTCTCCTTCTGCCTCTGCACGCATAAGCCGAGCTAATAACTTCACTTCCTCACTCGTTGCACGGATGACTGGCATACGAACCACCTCCGCACATTTCTATGCGTTTAGGTAGGCGATCATGCGCTTATTTGGTAAATGTATTTTAGAACCCATTTCAAGAGTCAAATAACAAAAAAAGAATCTTGATCTATGGGTCTTTGATCGAGATTCTCAAAAGTAGTGGTATTCCAAAAAGGAAGAACAAGATTGTATTTTTAAATTTTTTAAGCTTCTATATTACCCATGTAAAAGATCCCAACACTGCTTACTGATTAACAAGACGGAAACACTCACAAATAGCCATTTAACATATTTGGTACCGCTTTGGATGGCAACCTTGGTACCTACCAGTGCTCCCACAATCATCGATATTCCCATAATAATTCCGTACGTATATTGGATTGAATCAAGATAAGCAAACATAATAACAGCAGCTAAATTACTAGCAAAGTTCAAGAGGCGCGCATTGGCCGCCGCTGTCAAGAAGGAGTAGCCGATCATCAAAAAACTAAACATGAGAAAAGAGCCTGTCCCAGGTCCAAAGAAGCCATCATAAAAACCAAGACCAAAGGAAGCAGCTACGATAAAGATACCTGTTTTCCAAGTAAGATCTTGATATTTATTCTCTGAACCCCAATCTTTTTTGAAAATGGTATAGATCGTCACTAAAATCAAGAGCACAATGATGAGCGGACGTAACATGTCAGAAGGAAGATACCGTACCACAAAGGCACCACAAGCCGAACCAATAAAAGTAAGTGGAAACAACTTCCATACCAACTTGGTATCCATCTTCTTTGATCGTAAAAAGGAGATAGTACTGGTGAAAGATCCCATACTACTTGCAAGTTTATTTGTTCCAAGTGCAAGAGATGGTGGCATTCCGGTCATGAGTAAAGCAGGTAATGAGATCATTCCACCTCCTCCTACAACGGAATCTACAAAAGAAGCCAAAAATCCTGCCATTACTAAAAATACGATCATCTGAACACTCAAATCTTCCATACTGATCCTTCTTCCTTGGCAAAACGTGGTTGTTAAATACAAAAATAAATACTTTCATTATTTAATCACATTTATTTCGAGAGTGAAAGAATAGAAAAATGCCATAATGCTTCATTCGATATTTTTGGAATAAATTACTATGTTAAAAAATTATACTTTTTTTCGTGCAAAATTTGATCAAAATATGTATAATTCATTAAATATAAATACTCTTAGTCAGTCTAAATAGTTTTATTATTTAGACTTATTAGAGAAAAAGAAGGAGGAACAATCTTATGGAGCAAAAAGAACAATGGGGCTCACGATGGGGATTTATCCTAGCTGCTGTTGGTTCAGCGGTTGGTTTAGGAAACATTTGGCGCTATCCGTATGTCGCTTATGAAAATGGTGGGGGAGCATTTCTAGTCCCATATTTGATTGCACTATTCACCGCCGGAATTCCAATCTTGCTCTTGGAATATGCAATCGGTCATAAAGGGAGAGGTTCTACGCCTCAATCGTTGGCAAAATTGTCTAATAAATTTGAATGGTTAGGCTGGTGGCAAGTACTCGTTTCTTTTGTCATCGTCACTTATTATATGGTCATTATCGGCTGGGCTGCTAGTTATGCTTATTTCTCCATTGGAACGCAATGGGGCAATGATACAGAAGACTTTTTTATGAACCAATTCCTCCATATCAGTGACGACGTTTGGAGCTTTGGTGGAATTCAATGGAATGTACTACTTCCCGTAGTAATCATTTGGGTACTGGCTTACTTTATCATGCGTCGTGGGATCCAAAAGGGAATCGAAGTTGCTAGCCGCATCTTACTTCCAATTCTCGTGCTTATGATGGTTTTAATCACAGTTCGTGCTGTTACGCTACCAGGTGCTACAGAAGGGCTGGACGTGTTACTAACTCCGGACTTCAGTAAAATGCTAGATCCTAGTGTTTGGGCAGCAGCATATGGCCAAGTCTTCTTTTCTTTAAGTCTTGGTATGAGTATTATGATCACTTATGCTTCCTATTTGAAAAAAAATAGCGATTTGTCCAACAGTGGATTGATTGCTGCTTTTGCCAACAGCGGATTCGAGTTCTTATCAGCTATTGCCGTGTTTGGTGCTCTTGGCTTTTTAGCTGCGCAGCAGGGTGTTTCCGTAGATGAAGTAGTATCTCAAGGGATCGGTTTGGCATTTGTGGTCTTCCCTAATATTATTAATGCTTTTCCAGGATTTAACGCATTCTTTGGTATCATGTTCTTTGGGTGTTTAGTTTTCGCAGGATTTACGTCTGCTATATCCTTACTACAACCTGGTATTGCAGCATTCCAACAAAAATTTGGAATTAGCCATAAAGCAGCAATCAACTGGATTTGTGGACTTGGTTTCTTAGTAACGGTACTCTATACAACCAACAGTGGTTTGATGGTACTCGATATCGTGGATCACTTTATCAATATTTTCGGTATCTTATTCAGTGCTTTCATCTCCGTCATCCTAGTGGGCTGGTTTGCGAAACAATTACGACCATTACAAGATCATATCAATAGCGTGTCTGATATCCGAATTGGTTCTTGGTGGGTTGTGGTACTTCGCTTTATTGTTCCAGTAGTACTTGGCTATATTCTAATCCAATACACTATTGAAGAAGTGGCAAAACCATATGGAGGTTACCCTGTTAGCGCTTTGATCACCTTTGGTTATGCATTCATGGTTTTATTGTTAGTTGCCGGATTTGTATTACAAAGAGGTAGTTGGAAAGGGTTAAGCCCAGATCAAGATAACTAGAAAGAGGTGGGATAGATGAGTATCAGCGCATGGATTATGTTAATATTGGGCGCAACATTGCTTTGGGGTGGTTTAGCTTATTTCCTCTTTCACGCCTATCGAGCCAATCAACCAAAATAGTGCAAATAAAAATAAAAAAGAGCCCTTTCCTTCTATTATATGAAGGAGGGTTCTTTTTTATTTTCCATCTAAATCGATTTAAACCATTTAACTCCACTATTCTGCCTGGTATGCTATCTCTCCATTGCAGATCGTATGTGTAACGTTCGCATATTCTCCTGTTTCCGAGTCTATTGGGCGATCCCAAACAGTGAAATCAGCATAATAGTCTACTGCGATTTTGCCTCGTTCCTTTTCTTCTCCTACTGCATATGCACTACCTGTTGTATACATTGCCAAAATTTCCGCCCATGTCAGCGATTCTGGAGAGCTTGTTTTTCCATCCCAGTCTAATCTACGCAGCGCCGCCTGAATGGTATAGATAGGGGCTACTTGTTCTATAGGAGCATCAGTACCAGCAGCACAGGGAATTCCCTTTTGCAAAAGTGTTTTCCACAGGAAAGATTGTGCAAGTCGCTTTCTTCCAAGCCGCTCTGGTAGCCAAGTACGATCGCTTTGAGCAAACAGAGGTTGGAGGTCCACGATAATTGGTAATGAAGCAATCTGGTCGACAAGTTCTGGCGATAAAATACAAGCATGAATTAGCCGATGTCGAAGAGTAGTCTCTGGAGGTGCAGGAATTTGGCGCATCGTCTCTACCACTTGCTGTGTCGCTTGATCTCCAATCGCATGTACCGCAATCGGTAAACCAATCTCGTTGGCATTTCTAGCAATCTGCTGTATCTCTTCATCATTGTGGATCGAGAGCCCCGTTGTGTTAGGGTCATCTAGATACGGCTCTGTTAGCCATGCGGTTCTCCCACCTAATGACCCATCGGAAAAAAGCTTAATTGCTCCGACGCGGAAAAAAGGGCTATCTACTAACCTACGCCAAGTTCGATCTTCTACCTGTTCTAGATAAGGATAGTAAATTAAATGATGAGTACGTAGTCGTACTCCTTCTTCGTGTAGTTCCTGCATGATCTCATTTAACAACTCCGCATCTTTCACTAGACGCATATCTTCCGTATGTACTCCAGTCAAGCCCCCTGCCAATGCTTCGCGCATCGCCCGACGAAAAATCTCTTTTATCTCTAATTTGCTCGGCTCCGGGATCGCATGATGAAACGGAAATGATGCATTCTCATAAACTAACCCATCCCAACGTCCTGTTAGGTCTCTTCCATACCTACCTTCTGCTGGGTCTTCCTCATGAGGACGTACTCCTGCTCTATGGGATGCCAAGGTATTGGCTAGATAGACATGGTGGCAGACGCGAATGAGCAAAATCGGGTGATGAGGAGCTACTTGATCTAACTCCTCCAATGTAGGGATCTCCCCTTGAAACTCTGCCTCATTCCAGCCTTGTCCTACAATCCAAGACTCAGGTTTGATCTGATGGGCGGTAGCTCGAACCCGCTCTAACAATTCCTGTTTGGAAGAAGCACCTGATAAGTCAAGAGCGAGTAACTTTTGCCCTAATAAAGAAAGATGAAGATGACTATCTACCAATCCAGGGGTAAGATAGCCTCCGGCTAAATCGATCTTCTCCACATCAGGTCGACCATACTGGAGCAAAATTTCTTTACGCGAACCCATTGCTTGGATACGGCCGTTTTCTAGGTAGATAGCTTCTAGAGCTTGGTGTGGAAATAGATGATTTGGCATGATGAAATGATGAAGTATTTTCTTGGATGTCATGGAATACCTCTTTTTCAAGTAATCTCTCTTATTGTAAACAAAAACAAAAGAAAGAACTCTGCTCTGTTTTAGCAAGGTCGTGTAATTTTCCATTTGGCAATCCTCTTCTCTTGGAATCTTTTCTCAGTATAAACCGAACATCTATTCGCATATAATGGAATTACATACATATGTTCGCATAGGAAGGTTGAGAGAAGATGGTTTTCCTCGTTGATATGCAATCATTCTACGCCAGTATCGAGAAAGCCGAACATCCTGAGCTACGGAATCGACCAGTGGTAGTCTCTGGAGATCCCGAGCGACGTGGTGGGGTGGTACTCGCCGCTTGTCCAATTGCAAAGTCCTATGGAATTCGTAATGCTGAGACACTATGGGAAGCACAACAAGCTTGTCCCGAAGTAGTAGTGGTACGTCCACGGATGGAGATTTATGTGAAGACCTCCATCCAACTAACAGAGATATTAGAGCGATTTAGCGATAAAGTGGAACCTTACTCGATTGATGAACAGTTTATCGACGTACGTGGGAGTGAAAAGCTATTTGGAGAACCAAATGAAATTGCGAAGAAGATTCAAGCCGCTATTCAACAAGAGTTGGGACTTTATGCACGAGTAGGAATGGGTCCCAACAAGGTCTTAGCCAAGATGGCATGCGATCATTTCGCCAAGAAAAATAAGTCAGGGATCTTTGAACTGAACTATGAGAATTTGCGGAATGAGTTATGGCCAAAGCCAATAAGTAATCTATTTGGAGTGGGTAGCCGGATGCGCCGTCACTTTGAAAAGATGGGAATTCGTACCATTGGCAATCTCGCACAGTATCCACTAGAACGTTTAAAGCGTCGTTGGGGGATTAATGGCCATGTTCTTTGGATGACCGCAAACGGGATCGATCATTCACCAGTCACCACTCGATCATTTCAAAAGCGCAAAGCTATCGGACACAATATGACACTTCCTCGGGATTATCGGACGGAAGAGGAAATCCAAGTGGTGATCCTCGAACTATGCGAAGAGGTCTGCCGACGTGCACGCAAACATCGATTAATGGGGCGTACCATCTCGGTGGGGTCTCGTGGGGCAATCTATGAGATTCCGACTGGGTTTCACCGTCAAATGACACTAGGTGATGCTACCAACGATACGATGACGATCTTCCATCATGCATGGGAGCTGTTTCTTCAATTCTGGGATGAACAACCTGTTCGCTCGCTCGGAGTTCAGCTGGGACAACTAGAGAGCGATCAGACAATTCAACTCAATCTATTTCAAGACCGGGACAAAGAAATGCGGATTGGCTATACAATGGATGCGATCAAAGAACGCTTCGGTCCTACATCGATTCTCCGTGCCAGTTCTCTTCTACCTGCTAGCCAAGCCAATGAACGCGCCCGTAAAATCGGAGGTCACTACAAATGAGCAACCAACTACACCGTGGCAATCTCCTTTGGGAGGGTAGTCGTATGTTTTTACCAGAACATCGCGAAATGCTAATGGAGCAACGCCAGAAAAAACGAGAATACCAAGCACCTGAATTGAGCGAAGACCAATGGGAAGAGATGAGCTATCTACTCCAAGAAGCATTAGCCGAAGGACGTCCCCTTCTCGTTACTTACGCCACCCGCTACGCTCCTGAGCAATTTTGTGGGTTTGTGGAAAAAGTAGACCAATGGCGGCAGCAAATCCAAATTTGCAATGGTGAACAAGAGAAAGTGATCCCTTTTGCCAAACTACTAGGAATGGAATGGCCGTAGGACAGACTTGTTAGAGTCTGTTTTTTTGTTCCTAACCAGTATATTTAATATATGTTTAGCCAACTAACGCCTCTACAAAAACAGATGAATCTGCGTTAGACGAGGGAGGATTTCTGCCCTCTCGCAAGTCCGACCTGTCTTGGTACTTTTTCCTTCATAAGTTTCTCTATCCGCCAATCATCATTGACATTACTCCGAAAAGTCGTAAAATAATTTCAACTCATAGGGACGTGAAAGTCTCCGGGAACAAAATCAAACTATCTAAGCTAGGTTGGGTAACGTTTGCCAAGTCTCGAGAAGTAAAAGAGGTATCTCATATGACAAAATCTACAGATAAGTGGCAAGACCAAGCAATTGAGATTAGACAACAATGTTGGCAATATGATGTTCTGACACATGCAATAAATCCTGCTTTTATGGGTAGACCAGCTTGGCCATCTCTGCATCAAGCTTTTGTCAAAGTAAATACTGCTCAATCGGTCAAGTTGAATTTTATTATTCAACACGGTAGCCAAGGAAGAACAAAACTAGTAGAGCTATTTCAAAGACAGGGTTCTTATCATCTCTCTTCCTTAGAGCGAGCGTCTGTAATATGAAAAAGTCCTTGATCATCGTTTCTACCCTCTTCATTTTAGTGACAGGATGTAGCACAGAGACCGCCATTTCAGAGGAAAAGAACACAAATCCTAAAATGACCAATTCTCTAACACCTGATGCACCTCCACCCTTTTTTCAACTATCTGATATACAAAACGTCCTCTGGCAAGAGAGTCCCATCTTCACTTATGAGGGGATCGAACTAAGAGGTACACCAGACAAAATAGGCATTCTCTCTACTCCTTGGAAAGCAGGGAAACCCAATAAATATATGTGGCACTTTTTCGGGGATCACTTACCTAGTGGTACTCTCACCGTCGTAGCAGTACACAAAGAGAGCAATCAAGTAAGCAAAGCTCTAATCCAAGCAGACTCTCTGGAACAAGTCTGGTCCACCTACCCTCTGCCAGAATCGACAGGAAATCATCGTGACCTTCCTGCTAGCATGATGCTTCCTAAAAAAGGGATGTGGGTGCTAAACGCTTATATTGAAGAAAAGCTTTATGAACAAGTGATAGTAAAAGTGGAGTAGCTCAAAAAAAGAGGTTTGTTTCTCATCAAATATATACACATTTAACACATAAAAAACGCTTGGAAACAATCCAAGCGTTTTTAAACTAAAGCACTCCATCAACACAATACTATTTATTAAAGTGGCGGATGTTCCACACCTAAATGAATCCAATCTTCTTATCGCACTTAACTCTCTTTTCAAAATATATGATAAAATAATATTATATCGTGGCACCTCTTTCAGTAGGGCAATCCGACCTGTTGAAAGAGGTGCCACGCGTAAATGCGGACACCTCAAAATAAATTGGGAGGTGTCCGTATATGGGACCCCACTGGGAGAACAAGACATCATGGAATTGTGCAGTTTGTGAGATTGGCGATGGTACGTCCTTAGAAAATCGGCGCATTTGTCCGGTGTGTAAAGCAGAACCGATCCAACCAGAAACACACCTGAAAAATGGCTACATGATCGTCAAAGCCCGATGCAAAAAGTGCCAGCTCATGATCCAGCAAAAACGAGACGATATGTACTCTAACCTCGAGGCTAGAGCCAAAACAGTCCCCTTGACGTTGCAAAAAACGGAAAAAGGACCGTACGTTGTCGTCTGTATCGCAAACTGCCAGGTCTGCAAGACTAAGTACCGGTCCCATTTCTAGGGATTACCCTAGGAAACAGCCAAGCTCCGGCAAGAGCTTGGTTGTATTTATATAGTAGACAAAAAAGGGGTAGAAAGCAAATTTTCACCTGTTTTCCTACATAAGCATCTTGCGCAAAGTTATGGAACCTTCAAATAATATACACAATATGAATTAACTATCTTTTCAAGATATATGCTAGAATATTATATCGTGCCATCTCTTTCAGCAGGGCCATTGATCCTTTTGAAAGAGGTGGCACGCGTAAATGCGGACACCTCAAAATAAATTAGGAGGTGTCCGCTTATGGGACCCGTATGGAAAAAAGCAAATGAATGGAACTGTGCAGTTTGTGAGTTACGTGATGATGTATTATTAAAAGATCGAGAAATCTGTCCGATCTGTAATGAAGAGCCAATCCAACCCAAAATACATGATCATGAAGTTAAGGCTAGATGCAGCAAATGTACAGTAACGATGAAACAAACACACCATGACAAATACTCTTATCCAAAAGATAGAGTACATACACCGAAACGGAAATTGAAAAAAACTCGCAAAGGACCATACATCATCTGTAGCGTAAACTGTCCAACTTGCAAAACCAAATACCAATCCCACTTTATTCTCTAGGCTAACCCTAGGGACACAACCAAGCTCTGCTCAGAGCTTGGTTGTATTTATGATATCTACTTTTTTCTTATCTTGTTATCCTTCTATTACTCTTCATCTGCATAAATTCCCTGTTATTCATGTCCCACTTCCATCTCAGAAGAGTCCTTCAACAATCTATCAAATCTAATAAATGTCTCTGTTCTTTTTTAAGAGGTATAAATACACCTCAAAATCATCTGGATCTTAGCTCCGATTATCATGCGAAATGTGAGTTCCCTGTCATTCTAAGTTTTTATTACAATGTGATATTTCCTCACCCAAGCCATTTTTTCACCAAACCTCCTACTAGCTCTTTCCCCCTCATCTGCTCCAACCACCCCTTAGGTAAGCCATTCATTCCTACTTTCGCTCCGAACAGACCCCCAGCGATGGCAGCATTGGTGTCCGTGTCCTCACCTAGGGAGATCGCCTTTTGGACCACACTACGAAAATCAGGTTGGCGAACAGCAATCCGTACACTTTGTAGGGTGGTAACCACATAACCTCCCCCATCACTAACTGGCTCTTCATCTGGACGTACATTGTATTCCAACTGCTTCAGATATTCAGACTTATGGGTATAATACTGCCGAAGCTTTGCTACTGCTTGGTGGTAGGACGCTTCGATCTCACCTTCTGCTAATACCGCTCGCACCCATAGGGCATAAAGGGCACAGCAGACTTGATTCAAGATATGACCATGAGTTGGAAGCGATTGGCGATGGGCATCTTCTATTAGACTCTGATCACTACCTTGATGCCAGAGTGCAAGAGAAAGAACTCGCATCAGGGAACCATTTCCTTTGCCGTCTGGACGAACAAATCCGGCTTGATCCGCCGCAACTCCTCGATCAAAAGCTCGGAGGGAAGTTGCCGTCTGAATTCCAATATCAAACACATTTTGATCTACTGCCCATTTACCTTGCTGATACCACTGGAGTAAGGTGGTCGCTAGATGATCGAGATCTAGATGAGATCGCTCAATTAAACTATCCAATAGACATAGAACATGTGCCCCATCATCCGACCAAGTTCCGCTCGGAATATTTGGATAGCTTCGGACAAACCCGGTTGGTGGAGTCATCTCTAACTGGTCCATCGGCGGTAACAGATCCGCTGAGGTAAACTCATAAGGTACCCCTACGGCATCTCCAATCAAAAAACCCCACAAAGCCCCTAACTGTCTCTCTTTTAACATCATATATATACAATCTCCTCCTAACAAAAAAGCCTCCCTTGCCGGGAAGCCCTTATAGTGCACGTTTTAATACTTGAGTATTGCTTGTTTCGCGTACCATCTCAAAGTCTAGTTTTTGATATAACTCCAGCTCTGGATCTTGTTTGTTCACATTAAGAGAAAGAGCTGGGTATCCTTCCATACTAGCTTGATCAATCAATTTGCGTAATAAATCATAACTTAGACCTGCTCCACGGTATTCTGGAAGCACCATGATCGAGACTTCTGGAGTTTTTTCATCAACATAGGCTAACCCTGGGCTGTTAGACGAGAACTCACGGAACCATGCAGCTCCAATTGGTTCCTTGCTCGCCTTCAGTTCAATGATAAACCCGATATCGCCCATTTGTCCCCAGTTGTTCAGATACCGATCAATTGCTTCTTTTTTTGTTTCTTCTGTCCACTCTTGGTCTTCTGGGAACGAGATAGAATGTTCCAAGAAAGTATGAAGCAGTTGTGAATCTTGTGGTTTCATTGTACGTAATCGAAAATCCATACTCAATCGCTCCTTCTAAGGAACTTACCTATCATAATAGAAGAATCTGTTATTCTTTTCGAGAGATATTCCAGAAAACCTGTTTCTCTCACATCAAGTGACGAAAAAATAATACGATCCCAAATAATCAGGCTCAAAATCTATTTTACCCTAAGAATCTTCTACTGAAACGGGCTCATTGTAGAGTTTAGAAGAAGTTAAGGTCTACCATTCCGCCAGATCAAACCATTTGTTTTGGAGATAGTTCGAGATTGCTTGACGTACGTATGGTATTGTGTTCACCGGAAGCTCCTCAACAGGGAAAAAGCGGAGATCATCGCATTTATTCGGTTCTCGATTTTCAATCTCGCCTGACCACTTGGTGATCTCAGCAAAAAAGTCAATCCGCTCGGAATCAGAGCGACGATGCATTACCCCAACCATATGTACATCTGTTTCCTCTATATCTACCCCTGCCTCTTCTTTTGCCTCTCGAATCGCTGCTTGGATCACCGTTTCATCCCCATCCAAATGACCAGCTACCACACTATAATTCCCATCTTGATAGCCTGTCTGAAAACGTCTCAATAAAAGGATTTGATCCCCTTTTCGGAAAAATACATGGATGGTGACAGGAACACAAAAACGCTCTTTCTTCATGACAAGCCTCCTTGATTTCTATTTTTTAGTTTACTCGAAAAACCGAGCAACAACAAGAACGTTAGTTCTTATTCAGATGAAAATTTCACAAAAAAAGACCAAGCTATACCTGATCTTTTCTCACAAAAGTAGCGACCAATCAAACATGGTAATAGAAGGTGATTACTGTGAATACAAGTAATTGTAATGCGATATTAATATTTTTTGTTTTATAACTAAAGAACCCTAGTTATTTAAATCTTTTACTATATCTCAGGAAGTATATTAGGAAGATTTTCTTCTGATATAACTCTAATATGGTTTTTTAAGAGCAAAGCAGTCGTTACACCATTGCCAGCCATCTTTTCATTCTTGAATTCCCCATTATAAATCACTTTACTTCCGCAAGAGGGACTATATTCTTTTAAGACAACTATCGTCGCATTTACTTCTTTGGCTTTTTTTAGTGTCTCATAAGCACCTTTTAAATAGAGATCTGTTACATCCCTACCTGACTTCTCCAGTACTTTTGCTGTTCCTTTGAGAACATCCTCCCCAGTTCCCCCCACTATTTCAGCAGGTTCTCTTGGAGTAGAAAACCCTCCCATTAATTCAGGACAAATAGCTATTGCTTGTCCACTTTTTATCAAAGATTGCACACTATTATCTAAACAATGTGATCCGTTATACCTTACCTCAAAGCCAGCTAGACAAGAACTTACTAAGATCATAACTTCACCACAACTCTCTTCTCTATTCTACCAACAATAAAATGAATACCTTGAAAACCTTCCCTTATGGTACGTTACAGACTCCTTTATTGAATCCCTTTCATTAAGAGCCTCTCCTAATGGAAAGGCTCTTGACTCATTAATACATCTTTTATTTGTCTTTTCTCACAAAAGTAGCAATCGATTCTACATGCGATGTCTGTGGAAACATATCAACCGGAGTCACTTTCGTTAATTGGTAACCTGCTTGAAGAAGCTGATCTGCATCTTTGGCTAGTGTCGATGGATTACAGGAAACATAGACAAGTCGTTTAACTGGATTCTCTATTAATGCCCGCAAGAATGGTTCACCCAATCCTACACGAGGTGGATCTGCTATCACCACATCTGGTCGCAATCCTTCCTTGATCCACTGAGGCAATAACTCTTCTGCTGCTCCTGCCTCATAACGAACATTGGTGATCCCATTTCGCTCGGCATTACGCTTGGCATCCTCAATCGCTTCTACGATGGTATCCATACCAATCACTTCTTTGGCGCGATTTGCCAACCACAAACCAATCGTTCCCACACCACAGTAGGCATCTACTACTCGCTCCGTTCCAGTGAGAGCAGCTGCTTCTTCTACCAGTTCGTATAATCGAATTGTTTGCTCTGGGTTCAATTGAAAGAATGCACGTGCAGAGAGGCCATATTCTAGATGTCCTAACTTCTCTACAATTTCTCGTTCTCCCCAAAGTCGCTTCGTTTTCTCTCCAAAGATAAGAGATGTCTTGTCTGGATTGACATTTTGCATCAGACTTACTACTTCTGGAATACGCTTCGTCACTTCTCGCACCCAATCGTGTACTTCTGGGAATTCATTTTTACTGGTAACAAGAACGATCTGCGCTTCCTTTGTCTGGAAGGCAATCCGAACGATCAGATAACGAATGAGACCACGATGTTTCTTCTCATCGTAGATGGAGACTTTTAGTTCTTGTAGGATATGACGAGCCTTCTCCAAAATCTCATTTAACAGAGGGTGTTGAATCGGACATTCTGATAAATCAATCAAACGATGAGAAGAAGGAGAGTAGAGTCCTGTCAACACTTTCTCTCCTTTTTGGACTAGCGGAAATTGCGCTTTGTTCCGATAAAACCACGGTTCTTGCATCCGTACTGTCTTCTCTAGTGGCACTTCTTTTAGATTGGTATAGCGACGAAAAGCATCTTCTACTAATTCTCGCTTAAGCCGTGCTTGGAATCGTGGGTGGATATGCTGGATCTGGCAACCACCACATTCACCAAACACTGGACAAGGGGCTTCTACCCGATAAGGGGAACGTTTTTTCCAACGAACCGGAGTCGCTTTGATATAATTTTGTGCGACTTCTACCACTTTCACCGTGATCTCCTCACCTGGAATTCCATACTCGACAAAGACCACTTTGCGTTGATAGTTTCCAACACCCTCCCCATTGATCCCGAGACGACGAATTAGGATCGTGAATGTATCTCCTGGAGTAAGTCCTTGACCTTGTTTACTAGTTTTGTGGGAACGAGTTTTATTTCTGCTATTCGAATCTTGAACTACTTTCGATGTAGCTGATGAACTAGCGATATTTCGATCACTTCGTTTTTGGGAAAAACCCTTTTTTGCTTTCGATTTATTCAACTGGATATCCTCATTTTCATTTCGTTCTATCATCCACACAAAAAAGTGTAGATTCTCTCCTCTTAGAGATTCTACACTTTTTCGTATATCATACCAATCATTTCATTTTTGCGAGCTATCATCAATATGATCTTGATTCGAATCGCCTATGTTAGTGACAAAGTTACTCCTGAATCCAGATACGTTCTAGAAAGTATCTGGATCACGGCCGACACGTTGATCTTGGTTCAATGCATCGATTTGCGCTACTTCCTCTGCTGTCAATTCAAAATCAAATAGATCTGCATTGGAGATAATACGTTCTTTACGTGATGATTTAGGGATGGTAACAACTTCATTTTGCAGATCCCAACGCAATACTATTTGAGCTGGGTTCTTCCCATACTTTTCTGCAATTGCAGAGATCGTTGGCTCATCTAAGATTTTCCCTTGCATCAGCGGACTCCAAGCCTCCAGTTGGATTCCATGTTCACGACAATACGTATGTAGAGGTTTTTGAGTAAGACGCGGATGGTATTCCACTTGGTTTACCACAGGAGTCGTCTCAAAGTGTTGTTTTAGATCTTCAAGATGATGAATGTGAAAATTACTAACCCCGATGGAGCGTACATAGCCATCTTGATACAATTTTTCTAACGCACGATACGTTTCGAGATATTTTCCCGTGACAGGCCAATGTACTAGATAGAGATCAAGATAATCAAGTCCTAACTTTTTCCGACTCTCCTCAAAAGCACGAAGGGTGGTTTCGTAGCCGAAGTCATCATTCCATACTTTGGTGGTGACAAAAAGTTCTTCTCTTCCGATACCAGCATCCTTAATGGCACGGCCTACCCCTTCTTCATTCTTGTAGATGGCAGCCGTGTCAATATGACGATAACCAGCTTCAATCGCATCACGTACAGAAGCTTCTACCTCTTGTCCGGAATCCATTTTCCAGACACCAAGTCCCAACCAAGGCATCTCGACTCCGTTATTTAATTTTGTTTTATCTGCTATGTGATTTGCCAAGAAAACACCCTCCTATGTCTAAAAGTCATTCAAAACCAAGAATCAAAATCCACTTTATCGATACACTCGCTCCGGTTGCTTTCGACAAAGTCGCTCCATAGATCAATATTTTCTCCGTTATCCAAATGTTAACTTTGGGCTTCTAAATAAAAAAGTCCTTCTTCTATTTACCACGTTGTTGTGTAAACCAAACAACAACCACCATATCATTTTATGGTATTGGTCAATTGCCCCAAACGCTCTACCTCTAGTCGTACTATATCACCAGGTTCCAAAAAGCGGTGTACCTTTGGACCCAACTCCAAAATACAACCTGATCCTACTGTTCCCGATCCGATCACATCTCCTGGAACTAATTCACAGTTCTCTGAAGCACGGGCAATCATCTGAGCAAACGAAAAGTGTAGATCACCAAGGTTACCCTGAGAAAGTGGTATCTCATTAACGTATGCTTTCATCTCTAATCGCCAATGATCCCCTTGTCTACAATCCTCTAACTCATCTAAAGTGACAATAGCAGGGCCCATAGACGTAGCAAAATCTTTGGCTTTGGCTGGTCCTAATCCTACTTTTACCTCTTGCATCTGAATGTCTCGGATACTCCAATCATTAAGAATGGCGAATCCAAAAATATATTGGTGTGCCTCTTCTACCGATATATTTTTACCTCTTTTCCCAATAATACAACCCACTTCTAGCTCAAAATCCAGCGCTTGACTGTAAGTTGGTTTCGGAATTTCTTCCTGATCTCCCCGAAAAGAGCGATGATTCGAAAAATAAAATACAGGGAAGTGGTACCATTCTGGCACCATATCTAATCCTCTATTCGCTCGAGCGGTTCGCACATGATCTTCAAATGCATAGAAATCTCGGAAGCTCCTGGGTTCTGGAATGGGAGAAAGGAGCTTTACGTCTGAACGATTTAGTGCAAGATCTTCCCCAGCAAATTGCAGTTGATTTAAGTTTTCATTTTCTAGATGCTTTCCTAACTCTCGTAGAAAGCGCCATTCATTCTCACCACGTTCAAGCAATGTCATCATATCTAGGGAGATTCGCTCGCCAGCCTCTCTCCCTTGTGTATAACAAATCCATTCATGGGCAAGTTCTACATCAACCACTTTGTCCTGTATTAAAAAACCGAGACGAGGTGTTGCTTCAGTAGATTGAATAAATAAATCATCTTCCATCGTTACATAACTGACTAACTTCATTTTCTTTCACCTACTCATCTGTCTTTGTCATCGTGAACCCACTGAACTGTTAAGTCAAATAACGAAAAACCTCTGGCTTGGACAATTGTAAGGTCTCTTGCATGATGAGTTTTGCAGCATGATGAGGCGATATCTGGTCAAACGAACGGTTCATCTGTTCTATTGATAAACGCGATGAAAATAACTGCTCTATCTGATTTGGAATTCGATTCCATTGTAGTTCATAGGCAACACGGTGATACAGGAGATACTGTTTGTTCGCCTCCTCTTGTCCAGGAATAGCCTCAAATAACAGCATCGGTAATTTTTTTGCAATCGCTTCAGAGATAGTTACCCCACCCGGTTTGGTAATGAGAAGATCTGCCGCAGACATCCAATCATGCAGATCGGTACGAAATCCCTCAATACGGATATGTTCTCCCCAATTCTCTTGAATCAACTCTTCTCGTAAACAATCGTTGGAACCTGTAAAGATTACAAATTGAAATTGCGGCATCTTTTGCAGTTGTTCTACAAGGGCTGGAATAGGACCATGGCCATCTCCACCACCCATTACTAAGATCACAGGTCGATCTACCGGTAGTCCTAACTTTACCCTCGCGATTCGAGTAGAAGTCTCCTCATAATATTTCTTATGAATTGGAAGTCCCGTTTCTACAACCCTCGTACCAACCTGAAAATGTAGTCGATCTAGCTTTTTACGATCTGCCAGCTTTTTAGGAACACAAAGAACATCTGGTAATCTCCCCATCCAGATCGGATGGAGTTCATAATCTGTAACTACTCCCACCGTCGGTATTCTACACCATCTACTTGGCAACAGTAACAAACCAAACGGGTGAGTTGTCACAATTCTGGTAGGATGAAATTCCTTTAGCATCTGATTAAATCGTCGCCGAATCGTCCAACCTACTTTTTCAATTAACTCACTAGATACATAACGGATTACGCTAGATTGATAAGTCCAGTCATATAGATAATGGTAGAAAAGTGGAAACTTCGTTAGCATCCGATGATAACCAGATTGGAGGAGAGGATGGAAAGACTTCGGGATAAAATCCAGCAAATCTACCATCACTACTTCCACGTCTGGCTGTGTATCAAATTGTAGCTGCAACGCTTTTGCAGCTGCATTGTGTCCACTGCCAAAGCCCATCGAAAGCAGTAGCACTCGTTCCATTTCGTCTTTTCCTCCCTTGTTCCATACTACCAACATTATACTGTTACTTCGTGTTGGAACGGAGGTATGGTTTCATATTTCCCTTTGTTTTACAGAACCTTAGTCTATCCTTAATGTTTTTTTGCCAAACGCTCCATTGACATGCGAATCATTTCTCTGACCAATTTCCCACCCATCGCTCCACCAATTTTGCCTGCATCTTCTGCACGGATATCTGGGTTGTATGAATCCAGAGATATGCCTAGTTGGTTGGCTACTTCTACTTTTACGTCATTTGTGTTGGTTGCATTCATCCCAAGTTCTCGGTTCATCATTTCTGTCTGAAGTCGGTCAAGACCCGCTCTCGCTTCGGGTACCAATAATTTTCTTTTTTTTCGACGAGACAATTGTATCACCTCCCACTTAGTTTGTAACCAAAGTGCCTAATTTAAGCACAAATGAATACATCCTCTGACGATTTAAATGTTTTCCTGCCCCTTCCTGTATTTTTGGTATAGTATCTAGTATCTATAGATTAATTTTGAAATTACTAATGTTCGATCGCTGTACAACACTAGGGAGCATGTACGTTTCACTAAATTTATATTGCAATATTATAAACAGGTGGTTACTTCTTTCATGAACAGAAAACAGATTTATGTTCCATTCATTATATATTTACTTTTCACAGTCGCCATATCCATGACTATATTGAGATTTCCAGTCGGTAGTAGCAAGTTGATGAACTTACTAATTCCACAAACGGCTCTACTCTTTTTAGCTTTCGTATTACTTGTAGTGTTTTACATAACAAAAAATGAACTAACTATAGGAGCACAAGCGAGTTGGATTTGTATTTTCATTCTAGGTTTCTTTATTTCCTTTTTCACTGTCTTTATGTATCGGAACACCTATTTTGGCTTTGGTGGAATAGAAGATGACCTAGAATTTATTACAGCATCCATTACCAAATACAAAGTCTACTGGAGTTGGGTAGATTTTAGTTATCAAGACTTATCAGCCTTCTATCCTCCTTTATACTTCTACATATTAGGAAAAATAGCATGGTTGTTGGACATAGAAGCTTACAAAATGGTTCGATATGGTCTGTTTTTAGAAGCGCTTCTGCTAACGCCATTTTTATATTTTATTTGGTCTAAATTAAAAGGGCACACGTTTGCTCTTCTGTTGACCTTTTGGACAGTTCTCTTTTTTCCTCATGCCTTTCACATGAAACCGTATGAGTTCATCACCATGACTTGTATACTACCTTGGTGGTTTTCCTATGTGGAACCACAAAATAAATACGAAAAAATAGGTAAGCAACATATCTATTTTCTGCTAATAGGAGGAGTATTAGGCGCTCTTTTATTCCAGACATACTATTACTGGTTCTTCTTACTTTTTGTATATCTGTTCCTTCAGATCTGCCACCATGTTTGGAAAAACAAGTCATTTCGAGCAGTATGGCAGACTTATCGTCAAACGTTTCAAGTATTAATCCTCATGTTCTTGGCTAGTTCTTATTTTTTGATTCCGCTTCTAAGCAACTTTGTTTCGTATGGAGTTTTACCTCAGCAGAATCGGTATTTAACCTATTCCATGTTAAAAATCCCTACCTTCACCAATATGGATTTCCAAAATGTCATCCTATTAATTGGACTGGGGAGCCTAATTTACTTCTCTAGGAAAAACGAATGGATGCGAAAGATATTACTACTCGTTATTAGTTGTTACTTATGGGAACTACTCAGCTTAATCGGTATCTTGATCGATAAGCCATTACTTCATTTTAAAATGTTTGTTTTCTTGGAATACCTACTTTTGATTGGTTTTAGTTATCTCCTTTATCACATTACGACTCTGCCTGGTTTACGTGGTAAAAATAATATTCTGATTGGTAGTCTCTTGGTAATGGCTTTCCTGACTCTCGGCCAACACACGATCAAAATCACCGAGTCATTTGATTATCATCAAACAAACGTAGCTTCCAAACCGACAGAGGTAGCAGTCTTAGAAAGACACGATGTCCAAGGAAAAGTCATTTTAACAGATAACAATAAGTTGCAAATGTTTGTTCCGATTTTTGACTTTGTATCGAGAGAGTATGCTTTCTCTCACCATTCAGGTCAGCGTGGTGAACGAATTCAATTTTTACGGGAGTTAGCAAAGTCTCAAAACCCAGAATTTATTGCTTGGATGCTTCGATACAATCGTTTCTCAGCAGTAGATTATGTCTGGTTATACCAAAATCAACTTACCCTTATGGTGGATGCATTTCCTAAGCCCGAATTTCCAAGTACGCAGATCATCTTCCAACCGAATGCATTTCAAGGACCTTATTTTGCGAAAGTGGAAGCGGATCAAAATTTAATCAAGATACAACCCGTACCAAAAGAAATCTGGCATCACTTTAGTCCTGAGGAAAAGAAGCTAGTGAAAAAGTATCAAAAAACAGCAGACTAGATACCACAAAAAATTTGAAATTATTGCTGTTTGACTCTTTTCAAGGTCAAATTCTGTTATATCATAAGGAAAGGCTGTAAATGTAACTTGAAGATTTCAATATATAACCCAAGCTGTCTGGTCTGGATGAAGGAGAGAACGAAGTTGAAGAAACCTATTCTAGCAAGCATGATCTTAGCTACTGCTGTTATGATTAGTGGATGTGCAGAGGAAACAGAGCCGATTACGAGTCAAATGAAGCAAATGAATGAACAATCAGATGTGCTCACCACCCCTGTAGTGGAAGAGAACTTCCAATCGGTCGAGCAATCTGTCCAGATGAATATATTGACACCTGCGGAAAAAGCGGCATATCAAAGTTTCCAAAAAAGCAAATCAGATGCTGCATTACAAAAATTAGAACCTGTTAGCATTGCCAAATTATATATTCAAGCAAAAAAAGACAGAGATTATGCTACTCTGTATGCGCTACATCAAGACCCGAAAGCAGCTGCAAGTACGCTAGAACAATTTGAAACAGAAGAAAAAACCAAATCTGCTGAGTATGACACATTTCTAGCTCCTTTTGCTGGTATATCGAAGGTAAACATCTTGACCTCTGGTGACCAAAAAGAACGAACCAATGTACAGTACCAATTACCAGATCAAACACAATTTAGCTTTCATCTACAAAAAACAGATAAGGGTGTCTGGAAGTTTTTATTCCCAGCCATTAGTGCGAACTAATAATACGAATACAAAAAACATCAGTCGAAAACTGATGTTTTTTTATTTAACCTTTATAACCTTATGTGGAACTAGTTGATATTCGCTTCCATACGCTTCTCTTTTGATACCTTATCAAAACGTAAGGGAGACAGTGCCATCAGTAATCCTGCCCCGCATCCAATCATCCCCAGCGTTTGCATCGCTTCTTGTATCTGATAAGACTCAAAGAAGAAAATGATCCGCAATCCTTCTACTGCAAATTTTAAAGGATTCCAATCATACAGAGCATCTCGTGTAATAGATGGCATAAATTCTGGCGGCAGACTCAGTACAGGCATAGAGAAGAAGAAAAGCAAGATCATAAGCGGCGCTCCTGCAAAACCAAACCAGTTTAGAACACTGCTCTGGATGAGGAAAAATATTATACCAGTAAAAAACAGGTAACCTAGAGTAATAGTAGCATCTGCCACATCAGCATCTAGCACTTTCATTGCGATTAGTAACGATAAACTTGAGATAACCCCTACAAATAAACTTCCACCTAACAACTGAGTGAGCACCGATCCAATGCTAATTCGCCTTTCTGTTGCTTTCCGAATTAGGGTAAAGCAAATCATGGAACTAATAAATGTTGTAATCCACAGTATCTGAGTAAACAGAGTGGGTAGATTTCCATTACCTGTGTAGGCACCAGCAGCGTTCTGTAACTCCGTCTTCACTTCCAGTGGATTCGCCAACATCTGTGCCTGTTCCACAGTAAGAGATACTTTTTGAACTGCTAACTGTTGATAACTATTACTTTGTATCTGTGTATTTACATTGCTCACGATTCTGTCTAAGATCTGATTCACTGCCGTCACTGCTGTATTATTCATTCCTTGATTGATGATCAATTCTAGATTTGGCTTTTGTGGTGTACTAGTAATCAAACTTGCCATATTACGAGTAAAATCATCTACTACGATAATAGCTCCATAGTAGCGTTGTTCCTTCATCCCTTGGATTACTTCTGCTTTGTTCTTGGCTATTGACCATTTGACTGGGAGATTCTCATTTTGTAAAAGCATCGTCTGAAGCTGATTCCCAAAGTTCCCCTTTGTTTTGTTCGGTAACTCTACTCCTTGATCTAAGGTAACAAAGGCAATTGGTACGTTTTTCGGTGTTGGATTGATAGTAGAACCCATAAATGCAAACGTAAAAATTGTTACAATCAGAAGCATCCCCATTAGAGCACCCCAGAACAGTTTGTTTTGAAATGTTTTGCGGAATACATTCATTAATATGTTCCTCCAATAAAAAATAAACAATTTGTTGTTTATTTCATCATTTGTCGATTACAATCTCATTATAGAGATCTCTCTTTCATACTCAATGCGCAAAAAAATATAAATTATCACTTATCCAACAAAGGAAGAATATTTGTAAATTAACAGAGAGATAATCGACAGGAGCTATTAACATGACGAAAAAAACAGACCTTCGAATTATCCGAACTCGCAAGATGATTCGGGATGCATTTCTAGAGCTAATCTTAGAAAAAGGATACGAATCTATCACAATCCAACACATTGCCAACCATGCTATGATCAATCGCGCTACTTTTTATTTACACTACACGGACAAACACAACTTACTTGCCAAAATCAGTGAGGAGACTCTACAAGAGCTATCTGACACCGTTCAATTGTCATTGAATCAAGAAAGGCAAGTGAATGTATCCAAACTACAAAACACGATAGTGAACGTTTGCCAACATATACAAAAAAACGCCCTCTTTTATCGGGCGATGTTAGGACAACATGGCGTTCCTAACTTTTATTTTCGAATACAACAAGTGATGAAAGAAAAATTGCAACGAGCGATTTTAGAATTCCGTATTCCAGAAGAAGAGCTATCGATCCCCAAAGAAATATATATCCAATTTACCTCCTCCGCTTTCGTCGGAATGATTGTCTGGTGGCTCGACCAAAATATGATTTTCTCACCAGAACATATGGCTTCCTTACTTTCGAAAGTGATCACGATGGGTCCAGTTCGAGCATTAGGTTTTACCCCTATTCAGCAGTAGTAGATATGATTTCATTCCTAGGGTAGTAGTCGTAACGATATGTATAATATTTTTTTATTACATAACTGGAGGTTTCTATTTTGAACGAACTCAGCACTATACAACAATCCCCATATCCCAATACGATAGATAGCATTGCACATGATTTAGAACAACTCGGTCTAGAGAGTGGTATGACCATCATGGTTCATACCTCCCTTAGCTCTCTTGGATTTGTATGTGGAGGACCTGTTGCAGTGATCCAAGCATTGATGAAGGTTATTACGCCAGAGGGAACCATTGTGATGCCAGCCTTTTCTAGTGATTATTCTGATCCCGCCTTGTGGCAGAGTGTACCGGTTCCAAGTGATTGGTGGGATACTATACGTGCCTATATGCCAGTATTTGATCCTGCCATCACCCCTACTCGTGGCATAGGAAAAGTTCCTGAATTATTCCGAACGATGCCTAGTGTGAGGAGAAGCTATCATCCTACCTGCTCTTTTACCGCATGGGGCAAACAAGCAGAGTTTGTAACTGCTAACCATTCACTAAATAATGGTCTAGGACAAGAATCACCACTAGCAAAAATCTATCAATTGGGTGGTTCCGTACTATTGCTTGGTGTTGGCTATGATCGAAATACCTCATTTCACCTAGCTGAATATGAAAAGCCAAATCAACTTCTGATTACAGAAGGATCTCCTATCAAAAAAGGAGAAAAGCGAGTATGGAGAACCTTTCAAAATATTGAATTTGAAGTGGAGCTATTTCATCAGATTGGAAGCGATTTTGAAAAGACTGGTTGTGTATCAATGGGAAAAGTAGGACTCGCTTCGGCCAAGTTCTTTTCTCAGCCACAAGCGGTTGACTTTGCTATGAAGTGGTTTCGAAATGATAAAACAGAATAAACACAGTCGTCTTGAAAATAAGACCTAAACAAAGAAACAGACCTCTCTATTTTAGCGAGGTCTGTTTCTTTTGGTGATTTGTATCCAAACTATCTTCATTCTATTTTTTGCATACATTCTTTTTCATAAGACTTTATGAGTATTATAGCTTGTTGCATAAATCAAAGTTAAACATAGGCGCGCCTCTGGCTTTAGGCAATTTACGCAACATGCTCTATTAATCAAAACTCAATTTATAGTCTTCTGTTTTTATTACTTTTAATTTTTTGGAGAAAATATAAATAAGACCAAGATTTAATAGAATCGGAAAAATAAAGAAAGTGCTAAGCATAATGGAAACATTTTTAGTGGTCCATCCGCCTTCCACTAAATTCATATAATTTAGCGGTCCAACAAAACCCGATAAACCAAAACCAGCACTATAAGGAGTACCTTGAATATTTAACACTCCAGCCAAAGCTCCAAGAATCGCGGCAGTGATCAACATAGGAAAAGCGATCACTGGTTTCATAAAGAAGTTTCTCATTTGAATTTTGGGAGAACCTACTACATGCGCTAATGCCGTTCCAAGCGAGTTTGCTTTATAGCTTGCGAAGGCGAAACCTACACCTGCTGCTACAATTCCTAGATTTGCTGCACCCGATCCAACACCGGAAAGCATGATCACAGTTGCTACCCCTACAGTTGAGATAGGAGAAAGGATGATGACACAGAAAACAACTGCAATAATTGCCCCCATTACAATAGGTTGTAGTGTCGTCACATTATCAATAGCAACACCTATGATACCAGTAGAAGTTTTTACATATGGTAGGGTCAAATAGCCAATCATCCCTGGGATTAAAATGCTTAGAGTCGGCATCAAAAGAATGGAATACTCTTTAAATCGATTCCCGATCCATTGAACGAATAGAACAGTCAATGCAGCTGTAAATCCAGTATTAATCACGATTCCAATGCCATTGAGTGCAAATAAGCCTTCAGCAGTTTTTTGAATAGCACCACTACCGACCATTGCCGAAATACCGATACTTGCTATTTGGATCGGCGATAATTGAAATGTAACCCCGACCATCACACCAATCATTACAGGTAACAAACTCATCACAAACATCGTGATATCGAATACATGCTGTAATACTGGAAAATGAGGGATCAATAATTTAAGGATTTCCCCTATGAGAGCATTCGGGATTAAGGAAACGACGATCCCAATACTCATTCCAGTTAACAATTTACTGAAGAAATCTTTCATTCTACCAACCCCCATCTCGTTCATAATTTACATCATTATAGAGAGTAATTTACTAACAGTCAACAACGCTTTACCGCGAATATGCAAATATGCAAAAAAGCGTTGATTCATTCTAATGAGTAAGATGGTTGATAACCCTGGACTTCTGGGCATTTACACAAACTGTCCACAGAGGTGAAAGCAAAAGATTTCCTTCAGAATTTTATTTATAGAGCATATCGCATAATGAAGCTAAAGCCAGAGGTTTTCCCCTTTTGAGATGCGCCTATGTCTAACTTTGATTTATACAAAAAGCTATCATAGTGAAAATGCTAGACTTTGCAGTGGTTTGGTTCCAAAATCATAGAATAAATAGTTAAACATACCAAACAGCCCCCTTCAAATAGGAGGGCTGTTTGGCGTGATCAATGTAATTAACATATTAAATTTTATTTTTTGATAACAGACTTCGTTGAAATATGGTTACCTGTCTTCTTTTCCTCTGCCTCTTTTTCCAAATGATATTTTAGTTGTTGTACCTTCTTATGTAGTGTAGTAAGTTCCGACAAAACATTAATTCCTTTTCTAGCAAGATCAATATCATGATCTAATGCCTCTCTAACACCATCTTTAATTGCCTTTTCCTTCTCACTTATAAGATCATGTAGTAATTGCATCTCTTGTGATGTGAACATAGTTCTCTCCTTCACTATATATTTTATGTTTCGGTTGAGTTTGGCTTTCGGTATTAAACCTACTTCAATCCGTTTATCTCGTGTTAAGACTTTCTAATCCTCAATATATTCGAATTTTGTTTCTTTCTCATACTCAAAAATGAAAATTTCGGTAATGCCACTATTTTATCACTCTTTTCCTCTTTATCTTACTAACTCAATAATGCAGAGAAACCGGCTATTCAAAGGGATTACGCCTTGCTATACTGTTCTAGTCGTTCTAAAAATATAACTTATTTTTGTCGAAAACAAATGTAAATTCTAAAAATAAATTAGGATATGGAGGCACTGTTTCTCATGAATCGAACCAAAGCAAGCATTTGGGTTTTAATCGCAGCAACTTTTTTTGGGTTAGTTAGTCTACTTGTAAAAATCGCATATGCAGTGGGTATGAGCGCAGAATTAGTAATTGGGATGCAGTCTATTGTGGGTACGAGCCTCTTGCTGGTTGTTGGGCTACAAGATTGGCGCAACGTTGTACAAGTTCCCCACAAGACCAAACTGATTTTGATGTTTGGTGGAGTGATCTCTAGTCTGACTTCGGTGTTTTACTATCAATCCTTATCGTTGCTACCTGCTTCCCTAGCCATTATTCTCTTATTTCAATTCACTTGGATCGGAGTATTACTAGAATCGCTGACCAAAAAACAGATGCCCAAATGGAATCAACTTCTATCCGTCTCTGTTATCTTAGTGGGAACGATTTTCTCAGCAGATCTGTCTTGGACTGAGTTACGAGAAATTTCCATTGCCGGCATATTATTGGGACTCGGCTCTGCTTTTACCTACTCCTCCATGATCTTTGTAAGCGGTAATGTTGCCAATGATCTCACTGTCCGAGCCAAAACCGTTTGGATGACACTAGGTTCTTTCATAATGATCATGACTTTTTATCCACCAATAGAGGCATTTCAAGCAAATGATTTTACTTCTACGATCTGGATGTGGGGACTCGCAATCGGTATATGCGGTGTAGCAATCCCTTATTTTATGTTTAATACTGCTGTTCGCTATGTGGGATCCGGACTAACCTCCATCTTAGGTAGCTTAGAGTTACCTGTCGTTATCATTTGTTCCGCATTTGTTCTTCACGAAGATGTAACTTGGATTCGTTGGGTAGGAGTCTTCTTGATCCTAATTGGTGTAGTAATTGCCGAAATCAAATGGAAACGCAAGAAACCAGTCTCTCCTATAATGCAAGAAGAGCAGATCGAAAAGATCAGAGCCAATATGCTCTGATCTTTTTTGTTGATTGATACTAGGAATAACAAAAAATTTATTGCAATAAAACCTTTATTATTTATACATACAATATTAAAAATATATCTTACATACATGTTATTATTTCAAAATACAACAAAATAAAGTGAGGGCCTGAAAATTGTGAAACGTCAACTAGCCTCCTTTCTATTTTCCATGTTTTTTACTGGAACTACTAAACGACGAGCTACTGCTAGCACGGTCGGCTTTGCATTTGGGCTCCTTCAAGGAAATCCTTATATTGGATTGATCCTAATTTTGATAGGATTTCTCTTCCGCCTAAACTTACTTGCTTTATTTACTGGTTTTCTACTTTCCTATGTGATTGTAGCTGGTGAATGGGTATATCTATACTTTTTCCAGCAATTGATCCCGAATACCATTCACTATGGAATCTATGTTCTCACTACCCCCATTGCTTATCTCTTTTTCCTTACTTATTACCGTGATGGAATACTTTCTGGTGATAAAAAAGAAAAGCCCTTTGTCTTCTATGATGATGGGAAGCGATGGAAATTTTATAAAAAGTCATTTCTTATTATTTTGATTTGCACCTTGATGAATACTGCTTTTTTTATCGGTAGCTTATATGAACCGATGAAAGCGGAACCTCTCATCACAGAAGTCCAGGAAGATATCAAACCAATCCAAGAACCTCTTACGAATCTTCCTAAAAAAACGGTTTATCCAAAAACGTATTCTAATAAAAAGGTACCTACTTACGCTTTCTATGTACCATGGGATGAAAATAGCTATACACAACTAACCCAATCCAAAGCTCTCGAAACAATGGATACACTCATTCCTGAATGGTACGGTTTGGATGAAAATGGTTCACTCGTTATCAACCGAGATCCAATGGTAGACAAACTGGCTAAAGAGAAAAAAATCAACATTATGCCGATGATCAATAATCTCCAACATACCAAAGGTAATTGGAGTGGAGACCTTTTACATACGATTCTCGTAAATCCTGAAAAACGATCGCGTCTCATTCAACAACTATTAACTGATATCAAAGCTCAAAAGTACCAAGGTATCAACATCGATTTTCAAAATATAGAAAGTTCCGATCTACCATTATTCACCTCTTTTATGAAAGAGCTATATCAGCAATTTCATGCTGCAGGACTTCAAGTAACACAAGATATACCGCTAGATGACCCAGGGTTTGATTATGAAGAATTGGGCGATTATGCTGATTATTTTATCGTGATGGCATATGACCAGCACCATACAGATAGCAAAGCAGGCCCCATCTCTTCTTTATCATGGTTAGAACAATCACTATCCAAACTTCCTATTCCCGCCGAAAAACAAATCGTGAGCCTTGGAAACTATGGATATGATTGGACCTTAGGGACCGAAACGGTGTCTCCCGTCTCGTTTCGGGAAGTGATGCAGTTAGCGGACAAGAATCAGTTGAAAGTTCAATGGGATTCAACCAGCTCCAATGGATACCTTCGCTATCAAAAAGAGGGAGAAGAGCATCAAGTTTGGTTTTTGGATGCACTATCTTTTTACAATCAATTGAGGACCGTTCGTGCTAATTCCATTGCGGGAGTTGCTGTTTGGAGATTAGGAACAGAAGATCCAGCTATTTGGGACATAGTAAATACCTCGAATCCAAAAGAGCAGCTTCAAGTATTACAAGCAAATTCGATTCTTTTTACAGGAAAAGGAGAGATTTTACGGGTTTCTAGTAAATCTCACACCGGAAAAAGAGAGCTACGTTTATCTCAAAAAGGCTGGATTCAAGAGGGAAACTATATTAATTATCCGAAGTACCCTCTCGTCCAAAAATTCGGTGCCAATTATGAGAAAAAAGTGGTACTCACTTTTGACGATGGTCCAGATCCTGAATATACGAACGATATTTTAAAGATATTACGTGAGAAAAAAGTTCCCGCTACTTTCTTTTTACTAGGGCAAAATGCTCTGCTTCACCCAGGAGTAGTAAAAACCATGTATGAGGATGGGCATGAACTCGGGAACCATACATTCTTCCATCCGGTCTTAGCAGATTCTATCAAAGAGCGCATTCACTATGAGTTAAATGCAACAAACCGTGTGATTCAGGCTATTACGAAACGAACTCCCAACATCTATCGTCCCCCTTACCAAGCGACACCTGACCCTGTTACGATGAAAGCACTACTTAGTATTGAAAGAGCTCAAGAATCTGGGTTGACGATGATCGGGGAAAATATCGATACACTGGATTGGCAAAAACCTTCTCCGCAAGAGATGATCAAAATGGTGGAAAAGCAATTAGAAAATGGCAATATGATCCTATTACATGATGCGGGAGGAGATCGGACGAGCACGGTAAAAGCTCTTCCAATACTGATTGATACCCTCCACCAAAAAGGATATCAGATCGTGACAGTGGGAGAGTTGCTCGGACATTCCCGAGATTTGTCCCTACTAAAACTGACCGTAACCGATCGAGCCTTTTTACCTTTTCAAACCTTTATGTGTGTCCTGATCGAATTTATCCAAGATAGTTTGAAGTTTCTATTCTACACCGCAATTGGAATCGGTTTTATCCGAGTACTGTTCTTAATCTATTTATCCTATAAGCAGAGAAGAACCATGCGGAAACGTGGGCGAAAATTAAACTATACACAATATCACAATTCGTACAAGCCATTGGTAAGTGTCGTAATCGCTGCCTACAACGAAGAGAAAGTAATCAAAAAAACGATCGAATCGGTATTACAAAGTGATTATGCCAAGTTAGAAATCCTTATCATAAATGATGGTTCGACAGATCAGACAGAACAGGTCATTCTGAATCATTTTGGATCACACCCCAATGTGCATGTCATAACAAAAGCCAATGGGGGGAAAACAGCCGCCATCAATTTGGGATATCAAGAAGCAATGGGCGAACTCATTGTCTCTATTGACGCAGACACGATTATTGCTACGAACACAATCAACTTATTAGTGCGTCATTTTCAAAATCCTGAAGTTGCTGCTGTTTCGGGTAATGTAAAGGTTGGTAATGTAAACAATATCGTTACCACTTGGCAACATGTAGAATATGTAACAGGTTTTAACTTAGAGCGCCGTGCTTTTGATGAATTGAACTGTATTCCTGTCGTGCCTGGAGCGATTGGTGCTTGGAGAAAATCGGCGATAGAGGAAGTAGGATATTTCCAACACGACACGCTAGCAGAGGATACAGACATTACATTAAATCTGTTACGTAAAGGCTACCATGTTCATTACGAAGACAAGGCATATGCCTATACAGAAGCTCCAGAGGATCTAAAAAGCTTGCTCAAACAGAGAACGAGATGGATTTATGGAACGTTACAATGCTTATGGAAACATCGTGGAGCTCTTTTCTCCAAAGAACAACGTACACTTGGCTATATTTCACTTCCAAATATGTGGTTGTTCCAGTATGGGGTACAGATGCTATCGCCTTTCATCGATTTGCTCTGTATCGTGAGTCTTTTTACTGGAGAAATCGGAAACACACTACTTTTTTACCTGCTTTTCCTCGCTTTTGATACACTGGCGGCATTTATTGCCTTTCGTTTTGAGAAAGAAAGTACCAAACCATTATTATGGTTATTTGTTCAACGCTTTGCGTATCGTCTTTTAATGACCATCGTAGTTTGTAAAAGTATCTTTTTCGCTTTGAAAGGTATTACGGTGGGATGGAATAAACTAGCTCGTAGCGGAAACGTTGGCCAGTCAGCAACCGAAATAGAAAACAAACAGAGAGCAGGATAGGATGTTAAAAGATAAGCATCATCATTACTTTTGGTGCTTATCTTTTTTATGCTTTCTTCCCAACTTTCATGTGCTATACTTGATACGGATTTTTTAGAAATACTGTCTATATTATTATAATTCATAGAAATTAAACCACCTTATTATATAAATCTATTTCATACAATTTGATAGTAGTTTTTTCTACATAGCAATAGAGTTATCGAGGACAGGAAGTATTACATAGGGGGACTATATTGAAAAAAGTTGGCTTAATTATGCGCAAAATTCAACTTCAGCAACAACAAGGACCTTTGGTGTATGCAAATATGCTAAAAGAGATATCAAATGAATTGGGCGTCCTTATCGAGTTTATTACACCCGAACGATTTGTTTCTGACTATCATGAATTAGAAGGGTATGAATATGAAAAAGGCGACCTTCTCAATTATGATATTGTGCTGGACAAGCTTATGTCGAAAAATATTACCCATGTTATTTACAGTGTAATAGGATTCTCCTTTTTAAGAATGTTTTTTCCCAACAGCACCTTTTTTTCGCATAGCTTTCCTGATGAATCCCTAGAAGGTTCCAGTATGATGACCCCTTTTATGCAAATGGTCTCCAAGGCGATCGTCCAAACAGAATACTTGAAAGATAAAATATGCAACTTTGGTACAAGCGATGTTCATGTGATTCCAATTGGATTTGATGAGCATCTCTCCCAAAAACATTATGATGAATCCCAAATTGTAAATAATCGAGTATTGTGGATTGGAAGAGATGAGTCATTCCGACAACCAGAAGTGGTAATCGATTTTGCCCAAAAGAATCCAGATGTAGATGTACACATGGTTTTTGGTGGTGAACGATACCAAGAAAGTATCAAAAGGTTTGATATCCCATCCAACTTAACCCTTCATTTTGCTCTTTCTAGACCCGAAATATTTCAATTGATGAACACATGTAAGGTATATTGGTGCAGTTCCACCTATGATACTTTTGGCATCCCGATTGCAGAAGCCCTATCCATGGGGAAATTTGTAATTAAGCCCGAACATCCATGCTACAATCACTTCAACTCCCAACATATCTATGCAGGGAATAAGGAAAACTGGGGTGATTTGGTCAATATGGCACTACATTTTGAACATAATGTTTCCAATGAAAATAGACGATACGCATATGATCATTTTTCGAGAACTAAGATGAAAAAAGGGTATCTCGAGTTTTTTGATAAGTGGCTTTAGTATAGCGAAAAAATGAAAACAATACTGCTTTCTATCATTTTTCTATTGATCTTGTTGCTAGTCACTTGGTGTGCTTTGAACAGGTGGATTCAGAACATACTTTCTTCAAGTTATATCCCTTCAAAAGCTCCCTTACTTCTGCAAAACACGTAGAAATGAGGGAGTTTTATTAATTTATTGACTCAGCTATTTCAACCAATGTCTCTGGAGATACCTGATCTGCTACTCTCTTATCAATACTCAATACATACTGCCAATTCGCTCTCTCAAATACCAATATGTTAAAGCCAATGTTGGTCATAAAACTTGCTTTACTACCATCCTTTAGTCTGTGGACTTTTACCACATCTTGATCCTCTATTGATAACCTGTGCTCAGAAGGTTGCACATAAACCATATAGTGATTTTCAGGTACCTTATCATTTACAAATTTTAGCTCCAATTTATCGTTCATGTCCCCTTTTACGTCAATAAACCTCCCGAACTGATGGGTAAAAGCCACAGGCGGTATTCTAAGAGGAAGATTAAGTTTCCGTTTAAAATGTTGCTCAATATCTTTTTAATGCATCTTCAATAGATTTATAGCCGACTTCTGAATATATTTTCTCATATGGTGGGGGATTGTCGTTTGTTTGAGCAAACACGACAGCAATAGTACTTCCTACCAAGACAGCCGAGAACATGAATGACATAATCGAAATTATTCGTTTCATAATGAATACACCCTATTCTTTTTAAGATGTATTCTTCCTAAAAATATTAAATTAGTATCTCGCATTATAAAAATCTCACCAAAAATAGGTATAAATCTGTTTAAATGGAGCTACCCGTTCTTACCATTTGTGCAATTATAAAATAAAAGTAAACTTTCGTGAGGAGTCTTCCCCCTCCCCTATAATCAAAACATAAAGGAGCGACACCACATGTCAAACAAACATTACAAACTCCTATTAGTAGAAGATGACCCTTCGATCGCCCGCGTTATTCAAGATCACCTTCGCAGTCACTATGACATCACTTGGGCTTCTACTGGTAGAGAAGGTTGGGAGGACTTTCAGGCAAGCTCCTTTGATCTGGCTTTGATCGACTTTATGCTGCCAGAGATGGATGGAATTACACTCGCCCATCGGATACGCCAATCGGATGAGATTCCAATCCTCATCATCAGTGCTCGTCATGAAGATGAACATAAGATACGAGGTTTAGGATTGGGAGCGGACGACTATATTACCAAACCCTTCAGCCTAGATGTGTTAACAGCCAAGATCGCCTCTCATATCCGACGCTACCATCGTTATCAACAACCAGAAGTCCCCACAGAGGAAATGCTGTGGAAATATGCCGGTGATTTGGTACTGGATTGGAGTACGGAGCGGATTTTTCGTCAGCAAATCGAAATCTCCTTGACCAGCAAAGAACGACAACTACTCTTTCACCTAGCAAAACATCCGTTTCAATCCTTTTCCAAAGAAGAGTTGCTGGATTGGATCTGGAACCAAGAGAGCTCCGATGCCCATACTGTCACCGTTCATATGCGCAGCCTACGCAAAAAACTCCAAGACCCGGTAAAGAAACCTCTTTATCTGGAGACTCTCTGGGGAATCGGGTATCGCTTTATCGGGGAGAGGTTATCTTGAAAATTCGATATTGGTTAATGATCACGTATCTGTTGGTGATGATAATACCAGTTCTTTCCCTTTGGGGACTCTATCAATGGCTTGTGCAATTGGATCAAGAACAAAACGTAAAAGAATACTTCACGGTGACACAACAAGCTAGTCAATGGGAAGATGTCCTACAAAATCCAGAGTTGTATCGTCTACAACATCCAAAAAAATACCAAGATTTGAAAACGAGAGCAGAGTCCGAACAAATTCAATTAAAACTGTATCGTCCTGATGGCGTAATTCTTTATAGTTCACTGGATTTTTCTTCAATTGGACAAACTTCCGTTGAAACACTATATCAAGATCTTAATAACCTTCAAAAAAGTTACTACAGTTATAACTTACGAAAACCAGTGTTAGTGGATAAGCAACTGATCGGTTTTTATGAGCTGATTGTCCCTCGTTCGGCATGGCAACGAGAAGCTGCTTCCAGAACCTCATTCATATTCGTCGGTGCAGGCATTGCATTCTTGGTTCTTTATCTACTAGTCCTTTGGCTACTCCATCGAAAATGGACTAAGCCTCTGCAACATCTTATGGTTCAAATGAAACGATTTGCAGGTGGGCTTACAGTGGAACGGCTACCAAAAAAGAAGAAAGATGAAATTGCAGATTTAGAAGATCGCTTTTTCCAGATGAAAGACCAGATCGAGGAAGCAAACCAGAAGATTCAAAGAGAACGGATTGAAAAAGAGCGTATGATCGCCTCTCTATCCCATGATCTCAAAACGCCTTTAACTACTATTCAAGCCTATATGGAGAGATTGATGAAACAACATGACCTTTCCCAGATTGAAAAAGAGGAATACCAACAAATCTTGTATCAGAAAATCGATTTGATGAAACAGATGCTAAATGATCTTAACGTTTATACGACTCTTCAATCTTCTGAATACCGATTAGAACAAACGATCGTTGAAAATGAAGAATTCTTTGAAATGCTGTTTAGTGGCTATGAGGAACTTTGTCACCAAGCAGATCGGAATCTGCAAACCTATTTGGCTGTTGAAGGAACTGGATATTTCCATGACAAACAGATGATTCGCTTAATGGACAATCTAGTAAGCAATGCAATCCGACATACATCAGAACAAGGGTTGATTTCTCTTGTCGCTGTAGACCATCCGAGCAAACTACCTGACTTTATTTTCTCCCCCTCCCTACCTGAGTGGACGACCATATGGTCTGAAGGAGTGCTGTTACTCGTACAAAACGAAGGCGAAGCAATTCCATCTGATTTTCAAGAGCATGTTTTCTCTCCCTTTATGTTAAATGACCCCGCTAGGAGGTCTACAATCGAACAACGATCTGGTCTAGGACTTTCCATCGTACAGCTTATTACTGAGAAACATGGCGGAGACGTTCGTCTTTGGTCACAATCCCCATATGGAACCATCGTAGGCTGTTGGTTCCCCAAAAAAGGAGCATGATGATAATGAAACACAAAGATTTGTTTAGCATCATTGGCCTAGCAGGTCTGATTATAACGGGTGTAGTAGGATGTTCCTCCACAGAAGCAGTAACTCCTGATAAAATCGTAGACAAATTACTAGCTGATGCAGAGAAAAGTCCTGCCTTTTATGCGGAATACAAAATGGATGAATACAATGAAGACAAACTGCAAACAAGTACTAAGTTCAAAGAATGGAGAGATAGTACCAATACAAATGCAAAAGTGGAAGCCACTGATTCCACGGGTAAAAAAAATACTACTTGGAAAACAGGAACGAAATTACTCTCCTATGAAGAGGGTGCTCCTACCGCTATGGAAGTGAGTTTCGAGGGTGAAGAGACTATCCTAGGTATAAATCAACGAGAGTCGTTAATGAAAATGATTGGACAAATTCAAAAGACCCATGATTTTCAAAATATCGGGACAGAGCAAATCTTGGGAAGAAATACACATCATCTCCTAGCAAAACCAAAACAAAATCAGAAGTCCATATTTGGAGAAATGGAATTATGGGTAGATCACGAAAGCTGGATTCCAACAAAGTTTATTCTTCAAACAGGAAATACAAAATCCATTGTAGAGTACACCAAGCTGGAAATATCACCAAAATGGCCAGCAGATCTCTTTGAAGCCAAACTCCCTGCTAATGTCACCATTCAAAAAATCGATAGTTCTACCAATCAAGAGAAAATTATCACTCCAGCAGAAGCCGAAAAAATTCTTGGCAAGAAGGTACTTGCCCTTCCGAAGCCTTATCAGTTAGAAAAGGTAACCGCACTGGAACTAAAAGGGGAATTAAATCGTACAGAAGTAAGCTATACGTATCTGAAAGATGGAGTTCCAGCACTCACCTTAACTGTTTTTCCGTCTCCTGGAGGTCCAATAGCGGATATTGATCTTGGCGAAGAAAAAATCACGGTACGTGGAAAAGAAGGCTCCTACATGGAAGTAATTAAAAACATTAATTGGGATGAAGATGGGCTTCGTTATGGTATTATGATCACCCATCCAGATCTGAAGAAAGAAGAAATATTAAAAGTGTTAGCCGACATTTAGAAAATGTATCAAATACAAAAACGTCCTCTTACTCATGAGGACGTTCCTTTTCTTCACTTTTTTTGGTGGCTTTCCGTTTTTTAATCAAATAACCCGATACGACGATTACTATCACTGCTAGTGCAATCCAACCAACCCTCAGTACTTCATTCTCTTCAAAAAAAGCGTGCAGGAATTTTTCCTCAGTGATCATGTTGGCAGCCGTATAAGCTAATACTGCCGAGCCGATATACAGGATGATCGGGAATCGATCCAATAATTTAATGAAGATCGTACTCCCCCAGACAATAATCGGGACACTAACCAAGAGACCAATAATCACCAATAGCTGATTGGAGTGTTCCGCATTATTGGCGGCACTGGCGATCGCAAGTACGTTATCAAGACTCATCACCGTATCCGCAATAATAATCGTCATAAGCGCAGACCAGAAGGTATTTTTGGCACTAATATCGTGCCCTTTCTCTTCTACTAGCAACTTAAAGGCGATCCAAAGGAGCAATATACCTCCAATAAGCCGAAGACCAGGTATCGCAAGCAGCCAGACCACAATCAAGGTCAAGATGATCCGCATCACAATCGCACCAGCTGTCCCCCAGATGATAACCGACTTTTGTCTATCTTTCGGGACATTTTTAGCAGCCAGACCGATTACGATCGCATTATCACCTGCTAATACCAAATCGATGATGATAATAGATAAAAGAGCAGACAAAAAATCCGGTGTGAAATAGTTCATTTTCGCATCGTTCCTTTCTGACATGAACTAATTTGCCCAAAAAACAACGACCTTAGCAAACGAAAGTAGCTTAGTAAAAAACTTCTTTTAAAAGGAGCACTCTCATGTCTAAAAATAAGAAAGAGCTAGGTAAATCGCTTATACAAAATGGATTCTTGGGCGCTATTACGGTAATGCTTCTTGCGATCATGATATTGATCTATATCCTTATTTCTTAATGGTGCGAGTCACGACTAATGTATTTTCCACTCCCTTTTGTCCAATTTTTCATTAAAAAAAATTTCTGTATGTATACCTATCATTTCATAGGCGGGATATCGAATGAACAAAAAAAGCATCATTCTACAAATATTACTTTCGGTCAATTTACTACTGATCTCTGTTGAAAATTGGGAAGTACTAATGCAATGGGAACCACTATCTATTTTAGAAAAATGGTCCTATGGTTCCCTTGTTGTTTTATGGTTAGTCCATACTATATTCGTAACTTATTTGCTTTTTATGCGCAAAAACAAGAGCAATAAATTACTCACCTAAGATCATTCTTCAATATATAAAAGGGACTTCCTAACATCGGAAGTCCCTTTTTGGTAGTATCTATTTCATAAAGACATGATCACCAATTTTAGTCGTTTTGGATTTGGCTGCACGCTGTTTCATCCACTTCGAGGTTGCAATTTTTGGATTATAGTAATAGATTGCACCATTGGTCGGATCTTGACCTTGAATAGCTTGATAAACAGCATTATACGCTTCTTGATTTGGTTTCAAGTTAATTTGTCCATCTTCTACTGCAGTAAAAGCACGTTTTTGGTAAACTACTCCACGAATAGAATCAGGAAATTCTTTGGAATCAACACGGTTTAGGATAACCGCTGCCACCGCTACTTTTCCTTTCATCGTTTCGCCACGTGATTCACTATGAACAGCTTTCGCAAGTAAATCTACATCTGCTTTGGTAAGAGACTGATCCCAGATACGATTTAATGTTTGACGATCTACTTCCCCATCGATCGGTAGTTTTTGGGTACGTTGAAAAGTCTCAACTGCTTGTTCTGTTTTATTGTCAAAGTTACCATGTTGTGGTCCCTTGTAATGTCCTAATTGATGTAAACGATGTTGAATGTCATAAACGTAGCTTCCCTTTGATCCTTTTGCAAAAGAGAGTGTTTTGGTCGTTTCTGCTGTAGCAACAAAAGGAAGAGTCATAACTCCCATTGTCATAACTGTTACCACTACCATACCTTTACTAAATAAAGAAAACATAGTCTGAGTTACCTCCTTGATCTTTCTTATATAAGGCTTGCAATTGGCAGACAAACCAATGATGCAAACCCCAGAGCTGCATTCTCGCAGAGTTGGCTCAACTAGGTTCTTAGTATAGTTGCAAGAACATGCGTTCTCAATGGTAGGTAATGGAAAAAATTATTATCTGATGACTGTTCACCAGTTAGTCAAAAAAAGATACCTACGAAGTGAAAGATAATCCATACTTCTCTCGTCTAACCTTATAGAGACAAAACCAGTGGTAGGGAGGAGGAACGGAAGCGTCGATGAAAATCAAGAAAAAACCCAAACCAAATACGAACGAATTTGATGCTTTCCGTGAGATCCTCCAAACACACCAAACAACAATCTTCCAATTCGTATATAGGATGGTAGGGAACCGCGCAGATGCAGAGGATTTGACACAAGAAATCTTTTGGAAAGCATATCGCAAGCTTGATACCTTTGAAGAAGATTCTTCACTCAGCACATGGATACATCGAATTGCGTCCAATACTTGTTTGGATCATCTTCGTAAAAAGCAGCATCAGACTGAATATGTAGATGATTGGGAATTATTAGAGTATCGCATAAATCTTCCTCCTGTAAAAAATACGCTAGACATAGTAATACAACAGGAGAATTTGGAACAAGTTCAGGTATCATTAGCGAAATTACCTGAGAAACAGCGACTGGTTTTTCTACTCTATTATCAGCAAGATCTTTCCTATCGGGAGATAGCGGAGATTTTGCAAATCCCTCTAAAAACAGTAGGAACATATCTTCATCGTAGCCGTTCCCAGCTAAGAACTAGTCTTGAGACTATCTGGAAGGAGGAATTCTAAACATGGAAAATCATTGGAGCTGTGAAGAAGTAAAGATCTTTTTACCTGAACTAGTACGAGATCGTCTGCCTATTCAAGAAACAATCGAGATTAGGGATCATCTACAAACTTGTTCCCTTTGCCAAACAGCCTATTTCGTTGCGATGGAAGATGAGCAACGCTTTTCTGTACTTTTCCGTTCGTCTGTAGTAAACGAAGAAGAAACAGCGAAACAACCTAACAATTGCTCATCTGATATAAAACTAGTTCTACCGAATCATCAAAACAACACATCAGACTTTATCTGGATTCAGCTTGTTGGTCGCATCGCAGGCTCAATCTCCATCTTCGTAATTGGATTTGTTCTGTATTGGCTCTATCAAAATCAACTACAACTCAGCTTGCAAGCGTTTTTCGAAGACACAAATGGAACTTCCCTCCTCTATCATTGGTGGGCAGTGCTTTACTCTCTTCCAGATGCCATTCTAGGCTGGTTACCAGAAACGTGGTTGTTCCTGTTACGGAATCTCTTCTCCCTGTTGGTTCCGATTGGTACAGCATGGTTTTTATACGGATTATTTTTTTGGAAAACAAATGAGGAGGTAGCTGGATGAAGCGTTTCTTTTTCTTTTTAGGGAAGGCAATTTTAGCTAGTATCTTACTTGCCATTTTATTACTCGGATTTAGCTTCTTAGATAATGGAAACCTATCCCAAGGAATTCGGTCGGCCATCGGTTGGGATTTACCAAGAAATATGGTTCAAATTCCTGCTGATTTTGACACGGATACTGAAAACGAGACAAACGAATGGAATAGCCCAAACGAAGATCTAAGCTTTCAAGAGCAAACCATTCATCATAATATCACCGGACAAAGTGTTATCATCCAACAACGTTCTCAAATCATTGGAAATGTGATAGGAACTGATTCTGTTCTTCTCTCTGATTCCAGCGTAGTAGGAACTATCCAGGCACCTTCCGTTCAAATAGGGGAAGGAATGCCTTTAGACAAAATGAGAAGAGAGACTTATGTAAAAGGAAACGTTCTCGGCTCGAATATTGTGCTGAAAGGGTACAGTGTAGTGCTGGGAAACATTGGAGAAAGTAATAGTAGCCTGGATATAAGAGGACGCGTAACTGGCAATTTAATAGGCCAACAAATTGTATTGCGTAGTGGAGCACAGATTCAAGGCGATGTTATCACTACACAACCAGAAGTGGTCATGGAAGAGGGCGCGATTGTTCGAGGGCAAGTCAAATCTCCATCTGGTCAACCAGTACATGTCGTTCACATTCCACAATCAATAGAAGATCCACATAATCAGTTGATCCATCGAAAAAAGAACGACTCAATCGAATATTCTATGCCCCTAGAAAGTGATCACTTTCATGAACGAGGACATCGATACGATGATGAATACCTGGGTGAAGATGATTACCATCCAAAACATGTAATCTATAAATTTCACGGTAGGGATGGTTGGAACGGTTCCTTTTTCTTGTGGCTTCCTATTCTCCTTGGCTTGATTGCGATCGTCGTCTTTGCCCAGATCCTTGGGAAAAACGAATTAGAGAAGAGCCTAACTCACTTACAAAACCAACCAAAGCGTTCTCTATGGATTGGTTTTCTCACAGGACTGATCGCAGTGCCAGCAATCTTTTTACTGGGCATTACCATCATTGGAATTCCTGTTGCCATCGCACTGAGTCTCCTCTTACTTGGAGCACTATGGTTCGGTTTTACGATCGTTTCCGAAGAGGTTGGGACCTACCTAGCAGGACGTTGGGAGTGGCTAGGAAAGCAAAACAGCTTCTTGCATAACGTCTTTGGAATTTTATTAATCGCAAGCCTTATCTGGATCCCAATCCTTGGCTGGCTTCTCATGATCGCATTATTGTTCACTGGATTTGGTGCTGTCATAATCGAATGGCGCCCAAGATTACAGAACCAATGGAAACAATGGCGTGAAAAAAGGAAAAAACAAAAGACAAAAACGGAGCAACAAGGTACAAAAGAACCAAATGAAATCCCAAATCAAGAAGATGCTTCTGTGGAAATAACACCAGAAGAGGAAGAGAAAAAAGATCAATAAAATCTCCCAATAATAAAACATCTGTATTCCTCTGTTTGTTATTCACACTCACAATGAGGTTTTACAGATGTTTTTTATTTTCCTAGACAACCAAATGATAAGTTTGTTGTTTCCTTAAACTATCCACAAAAAATGGAGGATGCAATATGGTTTTACCCCCAAAACTTTGTTTCCTCATAGTCAATATCAGAAATATAGCTTTCAATGGAGCGGATCCGATCTTTGCTTAAACTTTGCATGAATTCTATATAATACATCTTCCATTCTGCATCAGACTCATTTCTACTAAACATGATCGTTTTAAAATCTAGGAAATCATCTCTCAACTCCTCATAAAACACGACTTTCGCAAAGATAGCCAATTCCATATCTCCAAATGTCTCAAAGAGAGCTTTATACTCGTCTCCAAACAAACTATTGGAATTAAGCAAATCCAGATAACCATGCAGTCGAAAAGAAATTTGCTCTAATGAGTTGAACTTTATCTTCTTTTTTTTCCACAACGCATGACTTTTTCAACCAACAACCGCAAACGAACATCACTCATTCTATCTCTTTCGCTTAATAACAACACAATCGATTTTGGCTTCTCCTCTTTTTCCGTAATAATGACGGTTTCCAGACTGTTATGCTTTGCGGCGTTGATCACTCTTTGGACTAGCAGTAGCATTCATGTCCCTGTCATGTTCTGTACCACAATCAGGATATGTGCTTGAAGTAGGAATAGAGTACTCTTTCAAGAAACTGATAGAGAAAGAAAGTGAGAGAAATCCCCACTCCCTCTACTTACTTCTCATCTCTCATTTATTTTTCCAATATCTCCATTCTTACTTCCTTTTCACTGGTCCCTAACACATAGGGATACGAAATCACTTGAGGATAGAACATATTAGGGTCTGGTTTCTTTTCACGAACGAATACGGTCGAATAATTGGGAGCTTCCTCAATCTCGACTACTTCGATTCGATAACCAGCATTGGGTCTCTCTCCGAGTGAGAGAAGGACATAACGAACACCACCGCTTACTAGTGTATGAACTCCTTCTGTCATCTTTGCAGATTCAATCCAAGCTTGGACATCACCAGACAAAGGTTCTTGTTCAGAGATTAATTGAAACCCTTTTTTCGGAGTAGGTACCTCTTCATTTTGCTGAGAATGCTTCATATCAGATTCCGCCTTTTGTGAACTAGAGCATCCAATCAATCCCCAAATTAGCATTAGCATCATACTGCACAAAACAAGGATCTTCTTGGAAACCAATCTGCCACTCCCTTTTTGAAAATTTCGTTTTCCATATTTAATATTTTATGTGATATTTACAAAAAAACCTAGAAGCCGATCACTTCTAGGTTTTTGTCGCACCTTATTTCGCTGCTTGGTAACGTTTGTTTACTTCATCCCAGTTTACAACGTTCCAGAATGCTTTGATGTAGTCAGGGCGTTTGTTTTGGTAGTTTAGGTAATAAGCATGCTCCCAAACATCGAGTCCCAAGATTGGAGTAGCGCCAACCATTAATGGGCTATCTTGGTTTGGTGTACTGGTAACAGCCAATTTACCATCTTGCACAACCAACCAAGCCCAGCCACTACCGAAACGTTTGGTAGCTGCATCTGCAAAAAGTCCTTGGAAATCTTCAAAACTTCCAAAAGTAGTGTTGATCGCATCCGCTAGTTCTCCAGTTGGAGCACCACCACCATTTGGACTGAGAATTTCCCAGAACAAGCTATGGTTCGCATGTCCACCACCATTATTTTGCACTGCAGTACGGATACTTTCTGGTACTGCATCCAAGTTGGAGATTAATTCTTCAATAGATTTGCTGCTTAACTCGTCACGACCTTCGAGCGCTGCATTCAAGTTATTTACATATGTAGCATGATGACGATCATGGTGGATCTCCATGGTAAGAGCATCAACATGTGGCTCTAATGCATCAAAACCGTAAGGAAGAGCAGGCAGTTCGTATTTTGCCATGAGTGAAACCCCCTAATAAGGTATATGGAAATTCAATTTATAGGTACGCTTATTTTATACCCAATCTCTATTATCTCTAAAACCTGTTTGGATATCAATCGATTAAGAGTACCTCTCTTCTTAAATCCGTCACGTTTTCTATGATGTAATCTGCCTCTAGTTCCTCAAAAAGTTTTCGATCCGCCAATCCATTCAACCCTGTCAAAGTAGCGGCAAACGCGCACCCCATTTTTCTCGCTGCCAATAAATCTGCTACAGAATCCCCTACAATCAACACTTCCTGGCGCAATGGTAGTGGCAACTCCTGAGCTAGGATCGTTTCTAATGTACTGTTACCCCCATCATATCCTTTTAGATAAGTGTATGGTTCTGGTTTTCCGAGTGGAGCCAGTTCCGGATACTTCTCTTCCGCTAACATTACATCTGTTGCGGTTATGACACGCTCTGGATCTATCTTCTCTAACAATCCCATCTCTTGTAGTGGGATGAGAGCTTCTACTTTAGAGCGTCCTGTTCCAAATCCCACAATGGTTCCTGCATGATGTAGGGAGGCAAAAAGCTCTCGATATTCCTTAGGATCTGCTAAGGGGATCTCCTCTGTGAGATAACCTTTTTTGCCCATATCCAAAGGTTCATTCTTTTCCGTCTCCCAATAGAGTTTCTCTCCCAGATACCACTCCTGATAAAGGGCTTGTCCTAATTTCCAAAGTTGGCTACTGCGCGCTACCGAAGGGATTTCGATCCCCCATTTATCTCTAATCCACTGGCGACTATATTCCAACAACTCTTGGCGATTTCGGCGCTCTTCTCCATTCTCTTGATAAAAGGCAAAAAAGTGGGCAAAGTTAGGACTCCACTCTAGCTGATATTGATGACAAATTTCGCCTAACTTTTGAAGAGCTTCTCGATCCATTGGACCTTGCAAAAAGTAATGAACCCACTTTTCGTCATGTACGGCGAGATGTTCTAGTAAATCTAATATCTGCGGAATCACGACAAGATAGGCCATATCCCAATTGGAATTGACTCCCCTGTCTTTTAGATACCGTAGAACTTTGTCTTCTTGATATACATCTTGGCGGATATTCTGTAGTGTCGCCTCGTTTGGATCAATTGGAAGCGAAGGCTTACTATAACCCAACAACTTTGGATTGCTCAACAAATCCCAAACGGTAAGAGCAGAGACATCAAAGCATCTTTCTTCACTAAGAAAAACACCATCAATATCAAATAAAACCATTTTATATTTCATTTGTTCACTTCCTCCTCTAGGCTCCTGTATGTTAAAAAAATGTTGCGGAAATCGGCAATCTTTGCCTTCTGCCAGTAGATACGATTTGTTATCATAAAAGTAGAAAGAGATAGAAGAGTTTGCCACTAAAAAAAGAAAAAGATGGGAGGGGAACCCGCATGTTCCGAAAATGGAAAAACTTTGTCGTTTTTTCCATCATTGCAGCGTTTCTCTTTACCCTTGTCCCTACCATCGGGACAGATGCAGCTGGCAATGTGCAAGTCGAAATCAATAAAAGAACCAATACCCTATACTACTATGAAAATGGTCGTGTAGTAAAAACGTATCGTGTGGCAACAGGTCGAACAAGCGGTTTGACCCCAGAAGGAACATTCACTGTTACCTTTAAAACCACTTACCCAGGTTGGAAAGGCATCCCTGGTGGGGATCCAAAGAATCCACTAGGAAGCCGTTGGATTGGAATTCAAGTAAATGGAGATAAAGGGCGTACCTACGGTATTCATGGAACGAATAATCCAAACTCCATTGGGACCCATGCATCTAGCGGATGCGTGCGGATGCATAACGGTCAAGTAGAAGAACTATATAAGAAAGTTCCGGTTGGTACCAAAGTATGGATCCATAGTGGTACTAGCAATAACGTTTGGCGTGGTGTTGGCGGTGGAACTACCAAGCCTCCATCCGTTACTCCTGACTCTGGAACGGTGAAAGTAACTGGAACCAGTGTAAATGTTCGCACTGGTGCATCTCTCAGCGCTTCCATCATTGGCAAAGCAAACCGTCCTCAAACATTCCAAGTTACTGGAAAATCTGGTGTTTGGTATCGCATTAACTATAATGGTCGTACTGCATATATCCATAGTGACTATGCTGTTAAAACAACTGGAACTACTCCAAAACCACCAACACCAGCTCCAGCTCCACAACCTAGTGGTTACATTACCACTACGGAAAATCTGACCAATATCCGTTCTGCAGCATCTCTCAATTCAAAAGTACTACAACGAGTATATGCTGGCACTCGAATTGTTCGGGTAGGCACTGTTGGAGATTTCTATCAAGTTCGTCTAAAAAGCGGTCAAATCGCTTATGTTCATAAAAGTGTAGCAAAACCTTCTTAAGAAATAAACTACTGGCAAACTCTATGATATCCCTAGCTTCCGAGTCTTTCTCGGGAGCTTTTTTTTGCCATCAATTGCTCAAAAATTTTTGATCCAACGAGAAAATTTTCCTTTATATTTAATTTACCTCCCTTTACTAGGGGAGTAGCGTATTATTTACCATATTAGGAGGAACCTCTACATGTCTTTTACTCGTTTAAAAGGCTGGATCACTAGTCTGGTTGCATTTGCAATGATCTTTTCACTATTCCAGATTCCCGCAAGCGCTGCAACCAACAGTTACCAGATTGAGATTAACAAAAAAACAAACAAACTATATCTTTACAAAAATGGCTCCGTTTTCAAAACATACTCTGTAGCAACAGGTCGTACTGCTGACTTAACCCCAGAGGGTACCTTCACACTAGTGGTAAAAATTAATATGCCTGGTTGGAAAAACATTCCTGGAGGACATCCTGATAACCCATTAGGCGAAAAATGGCTCGGTTTTAGTGTAAAAGGAGATAATGGTCGTACTTATGGTATCCATGGTACGAATAATCCTTCCTCGATCGGAACCAACGCTTCTTCTGGTTGTATCCGTGTAGGAAAAGAAAATCTTCGTGAACTATATAGCCTAGTACCTGAGGGAACTCCGATCTGGATTCACAGTGGTACGTCGACAAACAAGTGGAACGGAAACCCAGACTACGCTGTCTCTCCTGCTTCCGGAAAAGTGAAAGTAAGTGTGAATCTCGCTAATGTACGTTCCGGTCCTTCACAAGGAGCTTTTATCATCTCCCAAGTGAAAAATGGAGTAACACTAGATGTTACTGGAAAAGTTCGTGACTGGTACAGAATTCGCTTAAGCAATGGCAAAGAAGGCTATATCTTCAGTGAAATCGTAACCAAAGTAAGTAATGTCACCACCCCTGTCAACCAAGACGGCATTCGTCCAGCAAGTGGCACGATCAAAGTAACCGTCAGTGTTGCAAACCTGCGTGCCAATCCTTCTACCTCTGCAGCCATCATTCAAAAGCTTCCAAAAGGACTAGTTCTGAATGTAACAGGTGAAGGAAAAGAATGGTATCAAATTAAGATGCGGAGCGGTGCATTAGCATATATTCATAAAAGCACCGTTTCCCGTTAATCTATAAATAATACAAAAAAGATCCCTAAGATATGCTGGGATCTTTTTTTTGTTTGCCTTTGATCTTAGAATAATACTATAATTTTGTTAAACAACAAGGATGGTGAATGTTTTGAAGTCAAGAAAGTTTTCGGTCTTATTACTTCTCGTTATAGTAAGTATTTCTCTCGTAGCTTGTGGAGGCGGCTCAGCAGAGAACGTAGTTAAAACGGTAATTGATAATACATTTGGTTACTCAGAAAGTTTAAAACCTGAGGAGCGCTATAAAGCGATCACAGAGGTACTCACTCCAGAAGTCCAACAAGATGAATATGAGAGTATGCCCGAGTTTTTGGAAAATGCCTCACCGATCTATACGAATGGTATAGATAAACCTTACTTTATTGCGGTTGATCCTTCTCAACCTCAAAGCGACTCTTTTCAATCTTTCCTAGTTCATATACCTGCTAGTAGTTTAAAATTACCACCTTCCTCCAAGGATCAATATGCCCGTATCACTTTGAGAGATTTAGATGGTTGGAAAATTACAGAGATAGATAGCGGTAGCAAACTAAGCTCTGTACTAGAAAATGAAACGTTACAAACCAAACTAGAATGGAAAGAAGTAGAACCATTTTAAGATCTTCACTAAAAAAGCCCTCCGATTCTTAACTGAATCAGAGGGCTTTTTTCAAAATCCTATATTTCGTCTCTATGATCTCTTGGAAACTACCAAGTTAGCTGCATATGGTTCTTGGATCAAAGATTCAAACTCCTGTGGTACGCTTTTCCCACCTATACCGTATCGATTTTTTTCCTCATCTTCCGTGTAATAACATTGCACAGCTGCAATTAATTTTTGCTGGTCTTCTTCCGCCATCAGTTTATATACCGAGACTTCTTCTTCCTTTAGTTGATCCAAAACAGACTCGGTACGACACATGCGAGTGGAGAGATGTTCTTGTACTTGGTAACCAGCCTTTCGTAACTCTTCTCCAGCCAATGCAATCTGACGATGATCATGATGGGTATCTAATACAGACATCGTATGAAAGACAATATGTCGATCTTGTGGTAGATTCATCTCTTCAATTTTTTTGAGCACTTCTTCTTTCGATACTTTTCCATCACGTAATCCCCATGTCAAAATTCGACTCGAAGTTAACCCCAAGCATTTACAGGCCTCTAGAAACTCATTGTTTCTCGCTTCCGTAATCTCCTCAGCACTTAATCCAAGCTCGATGCCCACTTTTGTCGCAGCACCGTCTGTCACTAGCACCAAAAAGACTTCATTCCCCAATCGAATGTTATTTAGGATGCTAATTGCCTGAGTCAATGTCTCATCGTCTTGATGTGGAACCAAGTAGATGTGGAGCTCTCGATTGCGAATCTTTGCCTTTTGTAACAAGTACATCAGTCTCGTATAAGAAACAAGGGACCACATGGGTCGGTACGGTTTCACAAGAAATCCTCCTGTTTTCAATGTAAGGAATAAAATGGAACAAAAACAAGCTTACATTATATTTTACCAAAACATAAGCAAAGAGCCACCTCGAATGACTAGATAGCTCTCTGCTTTTTATCTGGATATAATAAATGAGTGATACACCACTACTTCGGATCATTTAAAGACTACTTTTTATTGTTCTTTTTCCTTCGTAATTTTAAAAACCACCAATCACCAAATACCAATCCAACAAACGCTACGAAAAAAAGGACAATCCCAAATACATCGAGAAGAATAACCAAAAATGCTTTCCATCTACTATGTGTTTTACTAAATCTTCAACCGTCCGAGATATCATTCCAGTATAAATAAATCCAATAATAACAAGTCTAATAAGGCGGTTCTTGCTCTTTTCCGCCCATATCCATATGGGTATAATGGCTAATGCAGAAATAATCACAATACTTGTCACTATCCCAAAAATTAAACTGTCTCTCATGACATTTCACCACCAAGGAGTTCTCCCATCAAACTTCTTATATAGGGAATTCGTCATACCACCATCCAGTAGATTTTCAACTAGTACCTCATGGACTACTTATTATCTTTATCTTGATGTAAAATCTTATCTAACCATTTATTTATCCAATTCTTATTAAACTCAGTAATACTAGCCAAAACAAAGCCAATTATCATAAAGATAATAATCAGTAATAAAAACACTGCCAAAAGGTAACTCCCGTTTTCAATACTTTTTACCAAGTCTTCTACAGTACGTAGCAACATACTAAGGTAAATTGGCACTAAAACAATTAACCTGAATATGCGATTTTTACTCTTTTCCGCTCGGTTCCAAAGAAAAATAGTGCTAGATAATATTGTGCAGTCCTAACAGCTACTCTTGAAGAAAACATAAGTCCTCTTAAAATTTTATAAAGCGGTCTATGAAACCTCCAGAAAGCCCACACTAAATCTGCTATAGCGTCCCGAATTGCTGTAATCCCTTGATGCATATAATAAAAGAACCTCCACGAAATATGCCCACTAGGATCTACATTCATTACTGGATTGTTATGACCATAGGCATATTTATTTTGGCTTAATGGCTCATTCTCAAATCCTTCAAACGTATCCCTCGTCAAAAATCTCCCAATCTCCGAGTTATAGTATCTTGCTTGCAAATAATACAATCCAGTCTCCTTATCATAGCGATAACCCGCATACCGATATGGATTGTCCACTGTTCCCGTCTCTGCTACCAAATTTCCAAATGCATCATAGTCGTAAGTAGCTACTTTTGCACCATTGCATCGGTCAAAGCTACTACATCACCATGTCCATTTAGCTGATAGTAGTAATATTGACCATTGGTTTTCATGCTAACTGGCTGATTTTGAGTGTTATAGGTGTATCTAGCGATAACGGTATTACTGCCATTTGTCTCAAATACCACGTTTTTATTTTCATCGTAATGGAATGTAATCGTTCCTTTGGCTGGGGTGGTCATCGTCTGACGCATCCGATCTGCACGATAGGTATAAGATGCACTGGTGATTCCTGCTTTGTCCTTTACAGAAGTGAGACGATTTTTTGGTTCCTAGAGTTACTCCTTCATAGGTTAGTCCAGTATTAGAGATTGAGAAAGTAGCAGTACCAGCTTTGGACTCCCAACCATCTGACCAGTTGTCTGCATTCCGGTCTATTTCTAGGCTACCATTGTAAGCAAGGTTATTCCCCGGACTCATTAAGCTGGTCTCTTCTGTTACATTTCCATACTGATCGTACTTGGTAGCAGAAGATTTCTCACTTGCATCCGTAGAAGAAACTCCATTGTTTTCCTCATCGTACTCGTTGGTACTGGTGTTTCCATTGGCATCTGTTTCTTTTATTGCATTGTTGTCGGCGTCATAATCTGTTCTAGCAGTTTCATTCAATGGGTTTGTAGTAGTTTGTAGATTCCCATTGGCGTCATACGTATAGTTATAGGTGGCTGTGCCATTGGTTGCGTTGGTATTGGCATCTTTCTGACTTGTTAATTGATTCTCTTTATCATAGATAAAGGTTTGTTTGTAATTCAATCCATTAGGATCTTGATATTCATGGCAGGTTTTTTGTATGTTGAATTGCCATAGAGGTTGTTTATTGAAAAAAGTTAGGCAAAAGCCAATCTAAACTTAATTCCCAAACTATTTTGTACTAAGATAATGGAGTAAGAATGCACTCTCTCCTCTTATGGATGGGTGTTGCGCTAAGCGTGCTAATGGTCCGTTTAGCGCAACACCTAAATTCCATTACTATGAGGAGAGACTCATCTTGAATAAACAACATATGATTTCTACACAGAATCAACAGGAACAGCAAGAATTTAACGCAAAATTATTGGAGGTATTACTCCAACATCCATTACAAAATCTGTTGTACCCATGTGAAAATCAAATCCAAGAACCTCTAAATGTCTCTGTACCAAATAAAGAATCATTAGACTTTCGAGTACCTGTCAAAGCAGAAATCCAAACCAAGGAAGCATTAGCAACCTGTTTTCTTTCAGGAATCATGAACACAACTGACAATAGATATCGTTATTCTGGTACTGCTTTTGCACTATCGCGAAAGGTAGTAGCAACAAACGCACATTGTGTCATAACAAAGAATGGTGTAGCGGAAAGCATCGCGATCATCCCTTCTCTAAAAGAGCAGACAGCTGATGCAAAGATCTATACAGTCAAAACCGCTCATGTTTTCCCAAACTATTATCAGTCCAACAACTACAACAATGATTTCGCTATCTTAATTCTAGAAGAAGAACTACCCATTGAAGTTGGAAAGTACTCCTTGTATCCAGGAGCTTTCGATCGCTCAGGAATGGATTCGCTAATCTGTGAGAACTACTCTTATCCTGGCGATAAGACAAACTACTCCATATGGTACGATAAAAGACTTGTTACCAAGGAAAATCAGACGCTCGTTACGACAAATTTTAGTTATGGTGGTCAAAGCGGATCTCCGATCGCGATGACTTTTCATCTATACGAATATCCTCCAGTTATTGCAGTTCACAGTGCAGGTTTGTTTGACATTGTAGGTGGAGTAAAAGAACAAGTTGCGGCAATTATGACCGAAATCGACTTCGAAAAAATCTTGTTTATCCGAGATACTCTCCCTGATAACCTGTTGCAAGACATTGTTGTTTATTAAGCTGAGTGCATTTTTACAAACCTAGACCACCCCAGGTCTAGGTCTTATTTGTTTTGGTGAAAAAAATAAGACAAACATCAAGTTGCTCTTAATTTCCAAACTATTATGTAATATGATAAAAAGCGTAAGAATGCACTCTCTGTTGATGGATGGGTGTTGCGCTAAGTGTACTGATGGTACGTTTAGCGCAACACCAAATCCATTAAAAAGAGAGGTAACGTAATATGTCTAAATTAAAAAAAGAAGATTTACGAGCAAGAGTGATGGATGTATTAAACAACAATCCGCTTCAAAATCAAGATAAATTAACACCATGTGATAACCAGCTTAAACGCCCTCGTATGAAAGGACCATGGTCGGAATTCCCAGACCACCGCGAAAAAGTATCTAGTAGAGTCCAAAACCAGCAGTCAGCAACTTGTTTCCTTCAAGGGGTCAGAACATGGAAAAACGAAACTCGAATTTATTACGGTTCTGCCTTTGCAGTGTCAAGCAGAGTTCTCGTAACAAGTGCTCATAATGTAATCCACGACAAAGGAATTGCTTTAAAAATTGCTGTTATTCCATCTCTAAAGGAACAACAAGATGATGCAGAAATCTTTGCAGTACAAAGCGCTCATGTCTTTCCCGATTACTATCGTTCCAACGACTACAACCATGACTTTGCAATTCTCATATTAAAAGAACCACTTCCTTCTACAGTAGGAAAGTACGCATTATTCCCAGAAGCTTTCGATCGCTTAGACACAAGCTCTCTAGTTTGTGAGAACTACTCCTATCCAGGAGACGATAAGCCACTATTTGAAATGTGGCGTGACAAAAGGCTAGTAACAAAGCAGGGGCAGACACTAATCACAACCAATCGCAGTGTTGCTGGACAAAGCGGATCACCAGTCTCGTTGGTAGATCACGATTTTGATTACCCACCTGCTATTGCGATTCACACATCTGTTATTGGGATACCTCTTAAAACAGGGAACATCGAGACTGCTTCTACCATGACCACAATAAACATGGAAAAAATCTTCTTCATACGAGATACACTCCAAGCTTGCTCATTGGACAACCAAATGTCTGAAATAGTTATCTATTAGGCATCCATTCTTACAAACCTAGACCAACTCGGTCTAGGTCTTATTTATGTTAATGAACAAAGTTAGAAGGATTCGAATTTGCACTTAATTTTAGAATTATTATGCCTTATGATAAGAATGTAAGAATTCCCTATTCAACTGATTGGGTGTTGCGCTAAGTCTGCATAGTAGATCTAGCGCAACACCTAATTCATTATGAAAGGGAGTTTGATCATGTTAAAAACGATATTCGCAATACCATTTATCGTAGTACTATTCGTTATATTTACTTTTGCGAGACCGTATCTAGCAGAACTTTTTCGATTATGGCATATGAACCGCGCACTAAAAAAACGAATAGAAGATCAAGTAATCTCCCAACTCCTGCAAGCTAAAAATAGTAGTAGTAACACAAAGACACATGATTCTAACACAATTTTTATTAACTTCTTGAGTCTTCGTGAAGATCATCGCAGACCAATCACCACATCTCATACACCAGAAGCTAAAGCTACTTGTCGTCTCACTTGGAGCGTAGATGATGGAGCGTCATACAAACCCTACCAAGCTACAGCATTTGTCCTTTCACCTAAGGTAGTCATAACCAATGCCCATTGCGTTCAAGCACTCGATAATGTAATACATCATCTTCAGATTATTCCTTCAATAAACGGACGGAAGTATCCAGTGGAACAAGCTTATATCTATCCAAGATATAATATTATTCCATCTATCAACCACGATCTTGCCGTTTTAGTTCTTCGCGAGGAGCTTCCTCGAGACATCGCAACTTTTGCACTATATCCAGATGCATTTTACCGCTTAGGACGTGAAGAATTACCATGTCATGTTCATGCATATCCAGGAGATAAAACCGAATACACCATGTGGCAAGAAAAACGAAATGTATTTCTCTCCCATCACCATCTCTATTCGTTTAGCTATGGTTTTCCAGGACAAAGCGGCGCTCCTATCGCACTCGAACAACACCCCTTTCCGATTCCAACTGTCATCGGAGTGGAACGTGGCGGGATCAAGTTTCAAGGAGTCCCTTTTTCTACAATGGTAAATCTAGAATCCAAACATATCGCTTTCATCCGAGAAGCTGTAGGAGAAGAACTATTTGCTGATATCGTAGTATACTAACATGATCCATTCTTATAAAACCTAGACCACCTCTGGTCTAGGTCTTATTTGTGTTAATCAATCATATATATTTTCTTTAAGCAGCTCAGATGTTCTCATACCTCATCAAACCTCATTGATCAAAGAATACTAGCTATCAGATAGAAGGAAATCCGAAGATTTGTAGAAAATTTAGCGAAGACCCTTCAATATTTTGAACGACTCCTCCATAATGAGAGGATGAATATATTATAGGGGGCTATTATGAAGAAAAGACGGAGCTTTCTATACTTATTTGCTAGATTTGTTGCCGTCGTCGTTGCAGCCTCCATTGGCTGGGCTCTATTTGTATATGGGCAACAATGGAACTATGGGAATAAAGGCGAACAACTCTACCTGATCGGTTCAAATGCAGCTTACGCAATCGTCTTTCTTTTTCTGCTCCTCACGTTCTGGCTGGTACTCTCTTTAGTATCATACCGACACCAGCCCAAAATTCTCAAACGGCGGTTTATCTGGTTTGCTGTTTTTTATCTTTTGGCAAGTCCACTCGTCATTTTATCGTTTGATAGTTATCTCTCCCTAACGAAAAAAGGGGTGCAATATAACGACTTTTTCACTTATGAGGGCAACCATATCATCAATTGGGATCAGATCGAAAAGGTTGAGATGGATTATTCAATCAAAAAGAAGCCAACCAAAACCCATCAAGATCTTCGGCTCAAATTTATCTTGGTATTGAAAAACAACAAACGATATGATCTCAACCATATTAATTCACCACTCTACTCCAAGGACCACTTTGTCAAGTTTGCCGAGATACTCCAAAATGTTCAGGTCCCGATTGAAATCGTCAAACCACTCCCAAAAGAATTTCAACCTAAACAGTCGTTTTATTATCAGTTATTTCAAATGCAAGCTCCTACTAATTGATAAAAGGAAGCGCTACTGATCAGCGCTTTCTTTTCTTTGTATAAAGGGTTGTATGAAAAATATTTGCTATTAAAATATAAAAATATATAAAACTGGTATAAAGTTTCTATTATATCAAACAGTAGGAGGAATTATGATAAATCAGCCTATACTCCGTAATATGATCTGTTTATGTTTGTTTGCATTTCTTCTTATTTTCACTCAGACAGATAACTATATCCTTTTAGCCATATTAGGTATTAGTGCTATTGTTCTTTTCTACCTATCCGATAAGCAGGTAAGGTTCTTTATCATTACCATTGCATCATTTGGTATCGGATTTTTTCTCTATTTGCAAGCCATTTCTACTTCGACCCTCGATGCTCAATCAAAGGAATTAACTATTTTCCTAAAAAGATTATCACTACTTTTCATAATATTACCCTTGGTCCTCGTTTCTTTTTTCAACAAACTACCATTCATCCAATATTGGAAAAAGCCCAAATGGAATGAAATGGTTTCTTTCCCTCTCATGTGGTCTGGTTTTCATCAAACCAAGATAAAGCATTTTCTTCTGATTGCGATTACGATTAACATATTGTCCTTTGCCCCTTTTATGGTCGTAAAGGGATGGGGATATTTTCAAGAAGTCTGGTTGATCGCACTTATTTTTCCCTTTACCAACGCCATTCTGGAAGAATTAATCTGGAGAGGAGTTCTATTAAGTCGTTTCTCAGAACAGTTTGGTGATAAATGGGCTGTTGTGATCACCAGCTTAGGATTTGGCTTGCAACACTATTCACTTGGCTTTTCGTGGGGTCTCTGTATCGCTTTTGCTACTGGAGGGTTCTTTTACGGAGCGTTAACTATTAAATCCGGCAGTATTTTCCCCACCATTATATGGCATATTGCGCTAAATATCTTAATGGTTTTTGGTGGTATGATCGTGTAGTTGAAAAACTAAAATTTAGATTGAAACAAGAGATATCCTCTGAGTGAGAGAGGATATCTCTTGTTTTATCTGTATATTTCAGAAAATAAGAAAAATATAATGCTACAATATATTGAAACCTATTTGTTACCCAGAATACTTTCAAATCCTTGACTAGTTGCTAGTCAGAGGAAATAATGCACACTACTCTAAAACCCAAAAGAGGTGAATATCATTCATACCAAGGCACCGTTATTTTTTAAGAGAAATAACTGGTTTAAATGGGCTCTTAGTATGCTAGCGATTTTGTTACTTACAACCACCGTTTTTGGTGCCAGTTTCTACTGGATGAATCAGAAACTTCCTCAAGTCGTAGGAGAGCTCACTATTTCTGGTCTGATGGCGCCAGTTCAAGTGATTCGTGATGAAAGAGGAGTTCCACACATTATTGCCCAAAATGATCACGATCTCTATCTTGCACAAGGTTATGTGACTGCCCAAGACCGTCTATTCCAAATGGATCTAAGCCGTAGACAAGCATCAGGACAGCTTAGTGAATTATTTGGAGAATCTGCACTAAATCAGGATAAATACTTTCGCACGTTAGGATTACGAAGAGCAGCAGAAGCCTCCTACCAAGCTTATTCAGACTCCTCCAAACAAATTTTGCAGTGGTACGCTGATGGGGTAAACGCCTTTATCCAACAAGGAAATCTGCCTGTTGAGTTTACATTGCTAAATTACCAGCCAATGAGATGGACTCCTATCGATTCCTTGACTATCGGAAAATTTATGGCATTTGAGTTAGGAGGACACTGGGAAGAACAAGCTTTTCGTTCGTATTTATTACAAACATTCCCAGAAGACAAAGCAAAAGAGCTGATGCCAACACATTCTTTAAACACCCCTACTATTATTCCAAAAGACGAGCTCGATTTGGCAAAAGCATTCGCTCATGTTACGACAAATAATCCACTTAACGGAAGCAATGACTGGGTGATCAGTGGTACCAAAACAGCTTCTGGTAAGCCAATCTTAGCAGATGACCCTCATCTCGGGCTAAACACCCCATCTATTTGGTATCAAACACATCTCCAAGGACCAGAAGTCAATGTAAGTGGTGTTATTTTTGCTGGTATCCCTGGTATTATCTTAGGGCATAACGAACATATCGCATGGGGAGTAACCAATACTGGTCCAGACGTTCAAGACTTATATATCGAAAAGCGCAATCCAGACAATCCAAATCAATTCCTTTATCAAAATCAATGGGAAACAGCAACGATCATCCAAGAACCGATCAAAGTAAAAGGAGAACCAACCGTCCCATATCAAGTGACCATTACACGGCATGGACCTGTTATCTCTGAGTTTGCTGATGAGGTTGGAAAGAATACGGTTCTCTCTCTCAAATGGACAGCGCTTGAGCCTTCTAAAGAACTAGAAGCAGTGTTAAATATGAATAAGGCAAAAAATTGGGAGCAATTCGAGAAAGCGTTAACCGATTTTCATGCTCCCATGCAGAATTTTGTATTCGCTAGTACTGATGGTACCATTTCTTACAAAGCAAACGGGAAGTTACCAATCCGTAAAAAAGGAGATAGCCTTCTTCCTGTCCCAGGTTGGACGGATGAATATGAGTGGACAGGATATGTACCATTTGATCAACTACCAAAAATAATCAATCCTAAACAAGGATTTATCGTAACAGCTAATAATAAAGTAATCGATGATTCTTATCCATACCACATTACACACAACTGGTTACTTCCCTATCGAGCCATGCGGATCACCGAAGTATTGCAAGGAAAAGAGAACATCACGGCAAACGAGATGCAACAATTGCAAATGGATGTAGTAAACATACAGGCTCGCGAATTAACACCTATTCTTCTGGAACGATTAGATCAAAAAAAGATGACTTCGTTGGAACAAGAAGGTTTTCATCAGTTACAAAGCTGGTCTTATGAGGATCAAGCAGAACTGGCATCCCCTCTAATTTATCATCGTTTGCTATATCATCTAGAACAAATCATTTTCCAAGACCAAATCACTCCAGAGATGATAAAACTCTTTCGTAATAAGGAGTTTGTACTAGATAGTTTGATTCGCAGAGCCCATCTTGGTCAGAACATCTCGTGGTTTGAAGAAAAACAGGGCTTTGATGCAGTAGTACAAAATGCTTTCACGAAAGCAATTAATGAGATTGTGACCTTACAAGGTACCCATAGCCAAGATTGGAACTGGGGAGATTTTCATCAAATCCAATTCAATCATCCACTCTCCGCCGCATGGTATCTATCCCCACTATACAGTGGAAGTAAAGTCTACCCTACTTCGGGTAGCCAACACACGGTGAAAGCGATGAGTTATGATCACAAAACAGGAATGGTATATCATGGAGCTTCGTGGCGCTATGTTATCGATATGGCAAATTCAACGGTTGCCTATCATATACTAGGTCCTGGTCAGTCGGGCAATGTTCTCAGTAGATGGTACGATAACCAAGCTGATGACTGGATTCTAGGCAAATATCATCCGGTCATCCTTCAAGAAACTTCTGGGAGAAAACTGATCCTCCAACCAAAATAGAAACACTTGATGAACACCAAAAAGAGACCTCCTTTCCATCCAAAAAGGAAGTCTCTTTTCTCTTTTGTTTCAATTCAGTCTGCACACTACTTTGCTAATTCATAGATTGCCTGTGCATAAATGGCCGTTGCGCGAAGTAGGTCCTCTACTTCAATAAATTCATCCGTTTGATGAGCCGTCTCCAGTTTGCCCGGGAACACAGGACCAAAAGCTACACAATTCTCTACAGCACGCGCATAAGTAGCTCCACCGATGGCAAGTGGCTTAGAACGATCTCCCGTGTGCTCTTCATATACTTGTTGCAAGGTTGCAACGAGTGGATGATCTTTTGCCAAAGCAAGTCCCTTTTTATGATCTACCTCGCCTACTTGAAGGCCATAAGTTGCTAGCTTCTGACGGATCGTCTCCAAAGCAACTCCCCCGTCTGCACTAAGTGGATAACGGATATTGATCCGTAACTTTTGCTCCACTCCCTGGGTATAGGAAAATACTCCTGCGTTTACCGTTAGATCTCCGAGTTCGGAGTCTTTGGCTACAATCCCTAGCTTTTCTCCTGCAAAACTGTCTACGAAGAGGTCGTTCATCATCTCAATATAACGTTTTCCTTGCGCATCTAGGAATACTGTTTGAAGGAAGCGAGCTAGTTCTAATGGAGCGTTTAACCCTTTTTCTGGCTCTGAACCATGGTGCCCACGACCCCGAATAAAAAATTTCACATCCTCATCGCTCTCCGTTGCATACCCTTGTAAGCGATTGGTGAGGAGAAAGTCTTGGAATTGTTCTTTTAATTCAAAGACATCCCCGTCTCCTACTAAAGAAGCTACCACTTGGTCCGAAACCATATTGACACGTTGACCTGCTTCAAACGATTGAAGAAGCCACTGTCCCTCTACTGCTTCTGCTGGTTCCAATGATCCCGAGGATTGAATATCATAAAAACCTTTTTCTGCGGCAATAAGTGGGAAATCTGCATCAGGGGTAAAACCTGCTTCCGGCTTTTCTTCTACTTGAAAATAGTGTTCCACACAACGCCACTTGCTCTCCTCATCCGCACCAAGAATCAAGCGAACTCGTTTTGACAGAGGCAGTCCTAATTCTTGAACGATTTTCATCCCATAGTAAGCAGCCATTGCTGGTCCTTTATCATCCACTGCTCCTCTAGCATACAGCTTGCCCTCACGAATCTCTGGAGCAAATGCCGGACTCGTCCACCCCTCATTTGCTGGGACTACATCCACATGTGCTAATACACCAATCAGACCCTCTCCCTGACCATGCTCGATATGTCCTGCATATCCATCCACATTCTTGGTTACAAAACCATCTCGTTTTCCTATATGTAAAAAAGAATCCAGTGCTTCTGCCACTTTCGGTCCAAAGGGAGCACCTGGTTTCGCATTCTCCTCATCTAGGGTACTTTCAATGGAAAGTAGGGCAAATAAATCCTGGAATAGCCCTTCTTTTCGTTTTTCTACTTCTTGTCTCCAATTAATCTGCATTTGTGTCATCTCCTATCGTATGTAAGCAGGGATTGTCTAAAATCTTACTCCTACTAATCCTAAATGACAACTAATTTACCTTTTTCATCTTCCGCCACTGCAACCAACCAAAGACGGCTACTGTAAACAAAATGAAAACAAGTGCCCCCAGTGGTATACTACCTGTTCTGTTCTCTAACTCACCTATATTACTTTTGGTAGTAGTGGCAGATGCCTTCTGAACATCCTTTGATGTACTCTCCACCTTTGCCACAGTAGTTTTGCTTTTCGTCTCCGGTACAAACTCCATTTCCAAAATCCTTCTCTGGTTCTCGATCTTGCCGATAAATTGGATTTTTCCCTTCACCTTTTGTGTTACATTGGCAAAACGATACGAAAAGTTAGACCGATTACTTGTTTCTGATTTTTCTTCCATCACTTTTCCCTTTTCATCTAAAAGGGTTACATTCCATTTTCCCTGTAGCTGATCCACTCCCAATATTTTTGCATCTATTTGAATCTCTTCCCCTGTTTGTACTGCAATCGTCTCTAGCCCAATTCGTCTAAACTCACACTTTTTTTCACTATAATATGGCTTACCATACACGATCCCTGAGAACTTCCAGATCGTTTCTAATGTACCGGGTCGCGTCCCCTGATCCACCACGGAGAAAGTCATACTCTGATCTTTTGTCTCTGTACGATTCTCTTGATCTTGGTACTCCCATCTCCCTTTTACCAATACCGACTTACCTTCTTTGGTTAGCTTGGCACTCATCAAGAGCTTTCCTGTCTGGGGTTGTATTTGACTACTACAAGTAATTACTACATTTTGTGACTCTTCTGCCTCCAATTGGACTGGAATACCAAAGAGCAAAAGGATTGTACAAAACCATAACCAACAACGCGTCATCACCATCACCTCAAAAAGTACATTTCCAATTAATTCCATACAAAGGAATGGGATGCCTTCTCCTGTACCCAAAAGTAGGAGTTTCTTCTACAACTAACTATCTCCATACAAAAAGGACCTTACCTAAGTAAGATCCTTTTCGTACTACAACTCTACTCAAACACACGTAAAATAAGGTAAAATACATATCCCATAAGAGCAGTTCCAGGCAAAGTCAGAACCCAAGCATAAACGATTTTCGTCGCTACTGCCCAGCGAACACTTCGAATACGCTCTGCTAAACCTACTCCAATGATCGATCCAGTAATGGTGTGTGTTGTACTAACTGGTACACCCACATGCGCAATGGTTGTAAGAAGAGTAGCTGCCGCTGTCTCTGCTGCAAATCCTTGTGGAGTTTCTAAACGACTCAGTTTACTACCAATAGTTTGGATGACCTTCCAACCTCCAACTGCCGTACCAAGTGCCATCGCTAGTCCTGCTGATAAAATGACCCAGAACGGAATGGTATAGTCACCACTTTCCTGAATACCACCAATCATAAGTGCCATTACGATGATTCCCATTGCTTTCTGAGCATCAGCAGCTCCATGACTAAAGGCCATAAATGCGGAAGAGGCAATCTGAAGCGGACGGAATAGCTTTTTGGTTTTGGAAGGGTTGCTTCTTTGGAAAAGAACCCGAATTAACTTCATCAAGAGAAATGCCAATAATGCACCTAACACAGGAGACGCAATCAAGCCGATCAAAATCGTGATAATACCATCTACATGTAAAACAGCAGTACCTTTAAAAGCAATCGCAGCACCAACCAAGGAGCCAATCAGAGCGTGGGAGGAACTGGTCGGAAGTCCTAATAGTACGGTGACTACGTTCCAAATAATGACCGCTAAAAGTGCGGAGACCAACACAAGTAGCGTAATAATCTCTGTCTGTACAATATCTTTCCCGATTGCCTTTGCTACTTCTGTAGAGAAAAATGCCCCTACTAGGTTGAGAATAGCAGCCATCCCAATTGCGACTCCTGGAGAGAGAGTCCTTGTCCCAACCACTGTCGCGATCGCATTGGCTGTATCATGCCATCCATTGGTAAAATCAAATACAAGTGCTAGTATGATTACAATTATTACTAAGTAAAATGGATCAAACATACTTCATGACCACGCTTTCTAACACGTCGGTCAGATCCTCAAAAGTATCTGTCACATTTTCTAGTTTCTCGTAGATTTCTTTCATTTTCATTAATTCAATTGGGTCTTTCACATTCGCAAAGAGGTTCCCAACTGATTCACGCATTAATTTATCTGCTTCATCTTCAATGGAGTTGATCTCAATAGAGGCCTTCCGTAATGTCGCAAAATCTTTCTTCTCCAATGCAACAAATGCCTCTTGCACTAGATGAGCTGATTTTTCTATTAGTTCTGCAAAGCGAACCAAAGTAGGAGTTGTCTGAGTTACATGGTAGTAGCTAAAACGTGCAGCACAAGCTTCTAATCCATCCAGTACATCATCCAGTTTTGATGCTAACTCGTAGATATCTTCTCGATCCATAGGAGTGACAAAGGTCTGGTTTAATTCACGGATAATTAAATGCGTATAGCTATCTCCTTTGGATTCCAGTTCCTTGATCTTTTCCGCATAAACTTCTTTTTCGTGAAGTGTCTCTACATTCTCCCTGAACAATTGAGCAGCTTCCACGATGTTGTATGTAGCATCTATTAACGTCTGGTAGAACAAACGATCTTTCGAACGGAAAAATAACAAAGTATTTCCTCCTTATATCCACTTAACAAATATTTTAAGAAAATTACATAAAAACGTTTATGATTCTTCATAAACCTTTCTTAACTTAGCAAATAATATTTACCTAGTAAAGAAAAACTTCGAAATAAGTTCTTATTATTACAGTATTTAAATTTTGCAAGTGCTTTTTTATTAAGTTTTTGTTAAGATGATCTTTTTCACTCAGATTGCACAAAAAAATACTTCTCCCTATCATTTGTAGGGAGAAGTATTTTTTATCCATGTACATTTGCTCCAAGGTATTCCCCTTGAATGGTTTGATACAGCAGATTGAGGTCAAAAATCTGACTAGATATCTCATTCATCGCCTCAATTAGTGTGTCAAACCCATCTAGATCAGCAGCTTCTTGGAGTAATTGGAACTTATCCATATACAATATCTCACACCGTTTGATCTGTTCTGGTATTTGGGAGGCAACTTTTTGACATCCTAACTCAAAATCCGCCTGTACTTCTAATGGCATTTTCTCATACTCACAATAAAGTTTAGGAATCGGGAGTTGAAGCCTTTTATCAAAAGAGAATTGGTAGTAGTTATTGGCTAATGTCATCTTCGATCATCCTTGGAAAAGATTCCTGGTCCTTTTCAAACTTCAATGTATTCTCTAACTCGATCCGTCGTTTCTCTAAACCCTCTTTAGATGGGCTTGGTGGTGTTTCTTCCACTACTTTTTTAGAGAAGGTTTCATACTCTGTTGCTAATTTCTTCTCTAACTCAATATGTTGAGACTCTAGATGCTCTTCCAAACCTTCTTCACGCTCTTGGATCCATTGCTGAATCGTTTTGTAATCATTTTGCGCGATTAGCTTTCGTTGATAAATATAACGATTCGCTTCGGTGAGACGGTCATTTTCTGTCTCTACTACTTGTTCTAACAACTCATGCTCATCACTTAGTTCCTGATCAGCAGAGCTATACTCATGAGTAATCTCCTCGAGAGCTCGATCTTGCCATCTTCTTTGAGTGAGGGAAACCGAGTTTTTCTGGTGATCTAGTGCTGCTTGCAAATCTTGTTCATTTCGAATCACATCGAAGTCGCCACCGGTTTCTTGGGCAAGCGTTTGTAAAGATTGTTTCTCTGAATCGCTTGGTTGCACTGCCATAATATCGATCTTTGCTTGCTTAATTTCCTTCAGTTGTTCCACAGACTGCTTTACATTACCCCCACAGTTATCCATACCGTCTGTAAACAGAAGAATCTTTTGATCAGTATTTGGAGCAGGAATAAAGTTATCAGGGGAATTCAATGCCTTTGATAGTGGCGCATATCCTTTGGCGTCTACTTGTGCAAGTGCAGAGGCTAATTGATCAGGTGTAAAAGTAGCATTCTGATAAACAATTTCATCCCCTTGGCAAGAAATTTGCTTCTCTTCTTGCTTACTCGATCCTTTATGACCATATACCTTGAGAGTAACCATCGTTCCTTTAGGAAGCGTCTGTATAAACGATGTTAGTTTCTCTTTTACCAGATCAATTTTTCGCTTCCCCTCCATCTTAGCTGCCATTGATCCACTGGCGTCTAGGATGATTGTCACATGGGTAGGCTTAGGAGTCGGCGCAACAACAGTCTGAATATGGGCGGGGGGATCTTGACTTCCTGCCTTCCGATAATGGTCGAGATGAAGTGAATAATTTGGCTGATAAATAGAACGATATCGTTCCATTTTTTTCTTGTAGCCTTCTCCTACCAAACCTAGGATATAATTATATACTTGCTCATTATCTCCTTTAGGCATTTGTTTCAGCGAATCGTGTACCTTTGTTAAGTTGTACTGATCGCCAGCATATTTGCCTGACCCGTCGTCTAACAGAATATCTTCCAGAAGACGGGAATTGGTAGGAGCTTTTGGTTCATTTTTCGATTTGGTTTCAGACTCTTTGTTTGATTGAGATGGTGTTTTCTCATCTGGGATGGCTTGTAGCTCTACCTTCTCAATTTGATTTCCTGTATTTGATTCGATATGCTTAGTTACGGCGCTACAGCCACCAAGAAAGACGGCTGAGCCTAAGAGTACGGTAAAAAGGGGCGCACGAACTTTGTGCATAGCTTCTCCTTTCCTCGCTTAGTTTCTAAGATATGCGATCAAAAGAGTTTGTTCCCTTTAGCTTACTGAAAGCAGTTTAATTTGACAATTGCTTTTCCCAAAGCGTTGTTATGTTTTCACAAAGGAACCGAACAAAGACAGTTCTATCCTTTGGATATTTCACTTTTTCATTTGATAGGACTATTATGAACAATATAGATTCTAGTTTAGTCTCATAGAAAGGGGATTCCTATGACAAAATTAGGAAATGGCAAGCGTGTAGTCGTAGGGATGTCTGGTGGAGTAGATTCCAGTGTTTCTGCTTACCTACTTAAAGAACAAGGTTATGATGTAATCGGGCTCTTTATGAAAAACTGGGATGATACAGACGAATGGGGTCACTGCACCGCCACCGAAGATTTTGAGGACGTAAGAAGAGTCTGTCAGCAAATCGGCATCCCTTATTATTCCGTTAACTTCGAAAAGGAGTATGGAGAAAAGGTATTCCAATATTTCTTGGATGAATACAAACAAGGACGAACTCCCAACCCAGACATTATGTGTAACCGTGAAATCAAATTTGGTGAGTTCTTACAAAAAGCATTGGAACTCGGTGCTGACTATGTAGCAACAGGGCACTATGCTCAGATGCTTGAACAAGATGGACAACGCTACTTGGCTAGAGGGAACGATCCAAATAAGGACCAAACCTATTTTCTGTATGCAGTCCTAAAAGAGCAATTTCAAAACGTGCTCTTCCCAATCGGGCATTTGTCCAAACCAGACGTTCGAAAAATAGCCGATGAGCAAGGTTTATCTACCGCACGAAAAAAAGATAGTACTGGTATCTGCTTTATTGGAGAGCGCAATTTCCGAGAGTTCTTGAGCCAATTCCTTCCTGCACAACCAGGTGAAATTCACACGTTGGAAGGCGAAGTGGTAGGAAAACATGATGGACTCATGTATTACACACTTGGCCAACGTCAAGGGCTAGGCATTGGTGGTGGAAAAGGAGTTTCTGGACAAGCATGGTTCGTGGTAGGGAAAGATTTAGAGAACAATGTATTGCTCGTAGCCCAAGGGCATGATCATCCTGCCCTCTACTCAGATGGATTATATGCCAATCAGCTTAACTGGCTAATTCCAGAAACACCAACAGAACCATTTACCTGTACAGCTAAATTCCGTTATCGACAAAAAGATCAAGAAGTAACCGTCATTCCACAAGACAACGATACAGTACAAGTTATATTCAAAGAACCACAACGCGCTGTTACACCTGGGCAATCTGCCGTCTTTTATCAAGGTGATTTCTGTATCGGTGGTGGCATCATCGATCGTACCTATAAAAATTCTTAATATCGACCTAAATAGAAAACCTCCAAGTCTTGTTACTTGGAGGTTTTTAGTTTGTTTACTTAGATTGTTGCATGAGTTCAGCAAATATGGCAGAAAGATCTAATTCACCTAATCCATGATTCATGGCAGCAATATAAGCCTGATTTGTTGCCGAAGTAGCTGGTAAAACACTTCCATTCTTTCTCGCTTCTTCTAATATTAACCCAAAGTCATTATACATATGTTTTAGTGCAAACATCGTTTCATAGTTTTCATCTAGTAATAGCTCTTTTTTAAATTGTAAAAAAGGAGCTCCGACTGCTGCATCTCCTAGCATTTCCAAGACAGTAGATCGATCTAAACCCGCCTTCTGTGCAAGTACAAGTGATTCCGCTAGCCCCTGCATATACATTCCCATCATTAAATTGACGACTAGTTTTGCTTTGGCACCACTTGCAGCTGCTCCGAAATAATAACTAGCTTTCCCTAGTGCTTGGAAAACTTCTTTGGACTGCTCATATACTTCTTTCTTTCCTCCCACTAGAATCACCAAGTTAGCAGATTGAGCAGCATTCGAGCTACCCGAAACCGGCGCATCCAACCATTCTATTCCTTTTTCTTCTGCCTGTTTGGCTAACTGACTCGTTAGGTCTGGTGAAACAGTACTCATATTAATACAGATCGTTCCAGGTGTAACATAAGTCGCGATTCCGTCTTCCTTCGCCCACATCTCAGCTACTGCTCGATCATCTGACAACATCAAAATGACGATTTCCTTACCTCGTACTGCCTGTTCTAAACAATCTGTTGTATGTACACCTTGACTTTGTAAATGGGTTAGTTTTGCTTTTGTTCGATTATATGCGGTAACGTGAAAACCAGCATTTTGTAAATTAAGTACCATTGGTTCTCCCATCATACCTATTCCAATAAACCCGATTTTTCTCATAGTAGAATCTCCTTTATAAAAAAATACTTGCGAAATTTACAGAATTTAGTAAAATTATGGTAAATTTTGTTGAAAGGATCGAACATACGTGCGAAATAACTATCAACTTGAAACAAATCCCCTTACCGATTTGGAAGTACTCGAAGATGATTTCTTAGGAGAAGAAGAACCCACTCCTAAATGGTTTACACGTCCTATCCCCATCATGATAATAGCCCTAATCTGTTTTGGAATCTACCTTGTATTCCGTTTCTTTTCCCTCCCTACTGATTTAGAAAAAAATCAATCTCCTATAGAAGGGGTTGCCATTAATCCCACTATACCCTCTACTCATGCTTATCAATCAAAACCAACCTACGTACCAGAGTTTGCGATCCAGCCTTCATCCTCTGCAATTCGCCAAGAGAACCAACCAGACAAAGCTATTAAACCAACAGAAGAGAAGAAAGTAGCATCGAACACATCAAAAGATCCTACACCAACAAATAAGAAGCCAACAGACAAGGAAAAACGGTCTGCCAATATACCTCCAAACCTAAAGCATCCCTCTGTACAAAAAGATAAAGAAACTACATCTGATAAACCTCCATCAGAACAAACCTCTCCCAAGCCTAATCATGAGGGAGATAATACTAACCAAACACAAGATAGATTGCATTTATACAAGGAAAATCGGAACCACTCCACCACACCAATCGACAACTCTACATTCAACTTAGGTAAACCAGATAACTCTATGTCGACTCTTAGTTCACCAGAGGATTCTTCCCAAGAAGTACCCAAACATCATGATCCAGTTTATTACTTATATACAAGCAGACATCCAGAAAACCGATTGCAATCATCTATTTCAGATTCCCATCAATTTCACAGTATTCTTATAGTATCTTCCCTTGGTGATCAAATATTAGATTGGTCTGATATCAAAAAGACAGAACAATGGTTGGAGAATATTGTCGAATTGACTTTGCAAAATCAAAACCCTGCTGTTTATCTAGCTATAAACCTTACTATTCCGAACTCCGTATGGCAACAGCTTCAAAATAAGCTTGCTATACATCACAAAGTATTAGGAGCAGTCTTTACATCAACGGACCATCCAGATTTAACAAATAAGATAGCTTCATTTCAAGCATTGGGAATTCAGCATTTTTTATTCTTACCACAAGAGAAGACAAGCCTTCAGTTCAAAGTAGATAACACTTCTCAAGACTTATCTAGTTTCTTAGCCTATCTCCACTCTATCTCGTTTTGGAAAGAACATGATCAAGGAAAAGAAACCACTAAAGCCCGATCTTCCACGATGGACCCCAATGATCCTTAATCAAGGCAATAAAAAAAAGCACTTGCTAGGTACTAGACCTGACAAGTGCTTTTTTTGGCGTGCCCTGGAAGATTCGAACTCCCGACCTTCTGATCCGTAGTCAGACGCTCTATCCAGCTGAGCTAAGGGCACATACTATTTAAGTTGTAAAGTAAAAATATTGGTGGCGTACCCTGGAAGATTCGAACTCCCGACCTTCTGATCCGTAGTCAGACGCTCTGTCCAGCTGAGCTAAGGGTACGCATCGGTTACTTATTATAACTGCTAACTTCAAATAAGTCAAGATTTCTTCTCTAAAAAGAGAAATTGGCGTGCCCTGGAAGATTCGAACTCCCGACCTTCTGATCCGTAGTCAGACGCTCTATCCAGCTGAGCTAAGGGCACATATCTTATTTTATGGTGCGGATGAAGGGACTCGAACCCCCACGACCTCTCGGCCACTAGCACCTGAAGCTAGCGTGTCTGCCAATTCCACCACATCCGCTCAGAACTATTTGTTCTTGGCGACAAGAAACAATATATCATGGATAGAATACTTTTGCAAGCCTTTTTTACAAAATGGATTTATCTATATTACATCGAACTTTTTTTACGAAACAGCAATACATTCACTATAAGAGAAAGGACTTCACAGTATGTTGCTTATTGTACTAGCGTTGCTACTACTAGTTGGATTTATCTATGTTGGTTGGTCCCTCATCTGGGTTGCACCTATGCTTACCTTTATTGTCGCATTAGTTGCTGGACTAAACCCTCTTACCACTTTTACAGATGTTTATTTAGGTGGGTTGGTTTCCTTTTTCAAATCTTGGTTTCCTGTCTTTTTTCTAGGGTCCATCTTGGGAGCTTTGATGGAGTCTACTGGTTCGGCTAGAGAAATAGGGAAAGCTCTCTCTCGCCTATTGGGAAACAAGCGCGCCATTCTTGGGGTTCTATTGAGTTCCGCTGTTCTAACCTATGGTGGGATCAGTCTATTTGTCGTGATTTTCGCTCTCTATCCTCTTGCTTATCCATTGTTTCAGGAGGCTAATATTTCCCGTAGATTGATACCTGCTGTCATTGCCCTGGGTGCATTTACGTTTACAATGACCGCAATACCTGGATCTCCTCAAATTCAAAACCTAATTCCTACTAAATATTTTGCTACCACTCCAACTGCTAGTCCTTGGCTTGGTACACTAGCAGCCATCATCATGGCAGTCACAGGATATTGCTATTTGGTGTGGCGTGAAAAGCAACTCCGTAGGAGAGGAGAAGGATTTACAGAAACACAGGAGGTCAAGAATCTAGATGCTACAAATCCATCCAATAGCGCAATCCGATCATTTCTTCCACTCTTAATGGTCGTAATCAGCTTAAACTTATTCCATTGGAACATCGTCTATGCACTCGGTTCTGGAATCCTTTTGCTAATTCTGCTACAACTATCACACTATCGTCGATTTATTCCTTCACTCAATGAAGGAGCTCGTAACTCAATTATCGCTCTTGTAACCACTAGTTCGGCCGTAGGATTTGGCTCAGTAGTCACGTCATTACCCACCTTCCCAAGAATATCTAGACTGCTCCTAACTAGCGGAGGGTCGAATGTATACTTTTCCCTCTCTATCGCCATTATTGTCATGGCAGTGATCACAGGCTCCGCATCAGGGGCGTTAAGTATTGCTCTAGACGCTTTAGGAGCTCAGTATCTACAATTAGCTAAATCGACCGGAATTCATTTAGATTCCTTACATCGGATTGCCACTCTCGCATCTGGTGCCATTATTCCTCCACATAGTGGTGGGATTATCACCTATCTAACGGTAACCGGTTTTACGCATAGACAAGCCTATCCAGATTTAGCTGTTGTCTGTGTTTTAATTCCTACGATCGCTTTCCTTATCAGCCTATTTCTCGTGACGATGGGTATTTTTTGACACAATATATAACAAAAAAAGTCTCCCATAAAGGAAGACTTTTTTAAAGAAAGGCGGCACCCGGACTCGAACCGGGGGTAAAGGTTTTGCAGACCTCTGCCTTACCACTTGGCTATGCCGCCATAAAATGAAAAATGGCAGGGGCAGTAGGAATCGAACCCACACTGGAGGTTTTGGAGACCTCTGTTCTACCGTTAAACTATGCCCCTACACAAAAAATGGTGCCGGCTACAGGACTTGAACCCGTAACCCCCTGATTACAAGTCAGGTGCTCTACCAATTGAGCTAAGCCGGCCCATTAAAAGTGGCTCGGGACGGAATCGAACCGCCGACACGAGGATTTTCAGTCCTCTGCTCTACCGACTGAGCTACCGAGCCATATATGGCGGAGAGAGAGGGATTCGAACCCTCGAGACGGAGGTTACCGCCTACACGATTTCCAATCGTGCTCCTTCGGCCAGCTCGGACATCTCTCCACGTTGTTGTTGTGTTTGTTTGTGTCGTGCTCATCAGCACAAGATATATATTATATTCTTTGCGAGAGAATGTCAACAGGTTTTTCTATTTTTATTTTATCTTTTTTTATTGAGTAATTTTCTCTGCTATTAACAAACGAAACTCGGCTTGTTGTTGTGGAGGAATAGCATGTTTCGGGATAATTAATGCTGTTCGATCCTGAATATGCAGTTGTTGCTCTAGAACAAATTTAGGCATAGGTGAAAATGATGGATCACGATAATCTTGTAAAAATAAATAGAAATACTCTTTCGTTTCCTTCCAACGTTTCATTGTATGCCATTCATAAAAATTTACCTTGATCTGTGTAATCTCTTTTAAGCCCTCTTCTTCTGTATAAATCTCTATTAAACCCAGTCGCTTATACCGCTTTTGAAAATCTTTTCTCGTTTGATAGTTGCTATACCAAGATATAGCTATAAAGAACACCATAATCGCAACGAAACTACTGACGAGTATCAGCCAAAGCGTTGTTTGCAGGCCATAAAGAACTCCTGAGACTACGACACCGAATATACCAGCCCCTAAAAGCGGATAAAGAAAACTAGGAAAAGTTCTCTGCTTCCAATTAGCATATTTTACATAATCATCTACCGTCAATTCAAATGAAAAAGTCATCTTCGTATCCTTTCTCGTTTACCCGTACTATCTCCATTATAGGGTCTTCTAGGGAACTAGTTATAGCTATCCATTATGACTCTAGTTATAAAACAATTTTAGCCGACATGTACACCATTTTTCAATAAATGATGCTATTGTTCCACCGACAGATCTTACTCCGATTAAAAGACAGTTACCTACTCATTTCCTTAATTAAAAAATCCTTATAAAAATAAGACAACCCAGACCTTTTGAAAAAGTTCTGAGTTGTTTGGACCCCTTATCAGGATCAATATTCTTATTTGTCCTTTTTAATACAGTTTTTGAATCTCGGCAAGATGAAGATTGTAAACTTGTTGTTTACCCCCTTCTCTGTATTTGAAGGCGCCAGATTCGAAGTTGATATAGATATCATCTTCGACCCGTTCAATCTCCTGCGACATAGAGTACATAGGTACGAATTTTACTAGTTCATCTATTCCCAATCCTTTATAGACCAACAAGGAGCTATCACCTTGTCTTCCATAAGAACAGCTGTAAAAAACATAATCACCGTAAAATTCCATCCCTTGAACCTTGGCTGGAGTTGTATACTGCTTTCTACTCTTTATTTTTAGTTCATCATCACCATTAAATGAGTATCTATGAACAGTGCCGTTGGTATTTGGATTAAATTCACCAACCCATAACCTTTTGCCATCGTAGCTTACATAAGATGCTTTATGGTTCAAATGATAAATTTTGGTGGGGAAAAGTTTTTTCGTTTCTTCATCAACTACATCATCTATTTTATATTGGAGTAGTAAATTTTTTCCCTTCTCAGTAGATGCTACAAAAAGTGATTCCTTCGAAACAGCTATACCACCAACATGTCCTTGATGATCTGTACAGACGTCGAATATATTCTTCTCGTTATTGCACAACTGTAATTGCTTCAAGAAATCTCCAGATTGGCGATCAACCGTCATAATTACACTTGCACGGCCTTTTTCCCCGCTCCAGTAATAAGACAATAGCAACCAGTCTTCTTTTTTAAGATAAGTCAATCCTTGTGGAACCCACTTATGCTTCTCGCCAGAAATCTCTGGTAGCTTTGGACCTACTTGCAAGTACTCAGAAGGAGACGGATTGCTAGGTACTAATGTTAAAATAATTACAAAAAATATTAGTACAGACATTTTTATTTTTCTCAACAAGGTGATAACCCCCCTTTCTTAAAGGATTTTAAAAAGGACAATAAGATGTAGTAAATAACTCTTTATTCAATAAAATTATTTACTACTAATAAATATACTACAGTACAAATGTATTCACAGCCTATTTTCAATTAATTCAATCTTTATTAAAAGATTAGTATCTGGTATAACACATATAAAACCACACCAACTTATAGAGTGGTTTTATATGTGTTCTTCTTTACACTAAGTGATGTTCAAATGCATATTTTGTAAGTTGAACTCGATTATGCAGATGTAATTTTTTCATAATGTTTTTCAGATGATTTTTAACGGTATGCTCTGAAATATGTAACTCTAGACTTAACTCTTTATTACTCAAACCACTTGCAACTCCCTTTAAAACCTGTATTTCTCTAGCAGTGAGATTAGCTAGCTCATCTCTAGTAGGACTAGAAAATTCCTTTAGAATTTGGTGAGCGACACTGGTGGGCATAGGAGACTCATCGAGTGAAATGGAGTGTAAGTATTCTAACCAGATACTAGGATCTAAATTTTTAATTAAGTAACCCTGCGCTCCACGCTTAATTGCTTCAAAAAGATCCGAAATATCATCGGAGACCGTAACCATGACAATTTTCAGCTGAGGATACTGCTCTTTTAACAATTTCGTTGCCTCTAATCCGTTGATTTTCGGCATATTGATATCCATTAACACAATATCAGCATGTAAAGTCTCCATCAGATCCAAAACCTCTTGACCGTCTTTTGCCTCTCCTACTATTTCAAAATGATCATCTTGTCCCAAAATAAGCCGCATTGCTTGCCTAGCATGATGATGATCATCTCCTATTAAGATACGAATTGGTTTATGCTCCATCTTTTACATCCTTTTCGCTAGTTTTAATATTGTTTCTTGTCCATCGCGATAAAGAATCAAATCTGCTACAATATCTGCTGCTCGTTCCTTCATAATTTGCACCCCATAGCTGTCAGGGGGGCCAGACACGCCTGATAAACCTACTCCATCATCCACAACAGTCATGACCCAGCTCTCTTTATTTCCGATCCAATCCAACCGAACATTCTTTGCCTCTGCATGTTTGCGAACATTGGTAAGAGCTTCTTGTAAAATAGAAAATACCTCTGCTTTTTCTTTCGCTGTTAACGACAAATCTACTTCTTCCAATTTTATATTGGTATGAAATTCTAATCCTGATTCTAAGCGAAATGCCTCAAACATGTTCAGCATTTTTGTTTTCCAATCTAAAAATACATTCTCTTTTTTGAGGTTCTGGATAAAGTAACGAACTGATTCATGGACTTGTCTAATCAGTTTTTCTAATTCTATACATGCTTTGTCTTCTGTACGTTTTTTGAACATATTTAACTGAACGGAGCACAAGAACAAAGACTGTGCGATCCCATCGTGTAAATGGCGAGCAATTCGTTCTCGTTCTTGTAACACTTCTTTCTCTGCCCGTTCTGTTTCTAATTGTTGTTGAAAAGAATCATATAGTTGAAACAAGTTCCTACTGAGGGTAACATTGATCAAAAAAACAATAATAGGTGTCATGAAGTTCCCTGCTTCCATGGATAGGTAGGGGAGTAAAAACTCATGGCGGATATGCTCCCAAATCCCGATCCCTAAAGCAGGAACAAGTAGAATAAGCCATTTAATAGTATGAATAGAACGATCCGACATGTGTATACCTCCAAATTTTGTCCTTCCGAATTTTTTTGCATTAAAACATGATGGTATAATGGATTTTGGTCTGCATCAACTCAGACCTATTCGATTTTATAAGAAAGTTACTTCCAACAGTTATCAGAAAATAAATCTGAATGATGTCTTACATGAGGGAAAGAAGAGTGAAACCAGTATGTTGATTCTAATTTTAATTACTATCTTACTAGCTCTTGTAACATTAGGTATTGGTTATTATTTTTCCAATCAGGTATTACGAGTTAATTACGCAAAACAGGGATCAATACGAGTAGCAAACCTAGAAAATCTCGAAGTGTTTCAAGATTTTTCTAAAAAGATGAGAGGCGAAAAATTTATTGTCCAATCAGATTTTGGCTATAAACTTGTAGGAAAGTTCTTCCCAGCAAAGAAATCATCTACCAAAATTATGATTCTTGCACATGGTTTCGGTGGATATAAGGAGACGATGACAGCCTATGCAAAGATGTTTTTAGAGTTAGGATTTCATGTTATTGTTTATGATCATCGTAATAGCGGGGAAAGTGGTGGAAATACCATTACAGCTGGTATACATGAGAGTAAAGATATGAAAAAAATAGTCGACTATGCGAAAAGTAAACTAGATCCTGGTAGCCAAATTGGCATTTTTGGTATATCGATGGGTGCTGCAACAACATTGTTGTATGCAGGTTGCATAGAAGACGGTGCGGACTTTTATATTGTAGACTGTCCCTATACTGACTTTTTTACAGAGGCAATGTATCGACTTCAAGAGGAATTCTCCTATATCCCTTCATTTGCAAGAAAAGTTGTTGCGCATTTAGGAAATCTATTTATTCAATGGCGATCAGGAATAAATATTTTAGACGCATCTCCTATTAATGTAGTAGCTGATATTCAATCTCCTGTTCTGTTTATCAATACAAAAATGGATACTTATATTCCTCCATACATGACACAAGAGTTATATAACAAAAAACAAGGTACAAAGTTTATTCGTTGGTTTGAAAAAGGAGACCATGGAAAAGCAATATCATTATATCCTGATGAATATAAGCAAGAGGTAATAAAATTTTTGGCAAACATCCATTTTAATCTAGATGAACAAATTTACTCATAAAATTACCTATCTCATTGATTTAAAATATCATCATTCAACAAAAAACCACTTAGGCTACCGAAGTAGCAACTAAGTGGTTTTTTGTTTGCCTGGCAATGACCTACTCTCCCAGGACCCTGCGGTCCAAGTACCATCGGCGCTGGAGGGCTTAACGATCGTGTTCGGGATGGGAACGAGTGGGACCCCTCCGCCATTATCACCAGACAGTCAGTGTTGAGACATATGAAATATGTCACACCCTGAAAATTAGAACAGAAGGCCAAGTATGTTGCAAATCGAAAAGTAAGACATGTGAGGAAAAGCCCTCGACCGATTCGTATCTGTCAGCTACACATGTTACCATGCTTCCACCTCAGACCGATCTACCTCGTCATCTACAAGGGGTCTTACTTCCACGAAGGAATGGGAAATCTCATCTTGAGGGGGGCTTCGCGCTTAGATGCTTTCAGCGCTTATCCCGTCCATACTTGGCTACCCAGCGGTGCCTCTGGCGAGACAACTGGTACACCAGGGGTATGTCCATCCCGGTCCTCTCGTACTAGGGACAGCTCCTCTCAAATTTCCTACGCCCGCGACAGATAGGGACCGAACTGTCTCACGACGTTCTGAACCCAGCTCGCGTACCGCTTTAATGGGCGAACAGCCCAACCCTTGGGACCGAATACAGCCCCAGGATGCGATGAGCCGACATCGAGGTGCCAAACCTCCCCGTCGATGTGGACTCTTGGGGGAGATAAGCCTGTTATCCCCGGGGTAGCTTTTATCCGTTGAGCGATGGCCCTTCCACAAGGAACCACCGGATCACTAAGTCCGACTTTCGTCCCTGCTCGACTTGTAGGTCTCGCAGTCAAGCTCCCTTATGCCTTTGCACTCTATAGGCGCGATTTCCGACCGCGCTGAGGGAACCTTGGAGCGCCTCCGTTACATTTTAGGAGGCGACCGCCCCAGTCAAACTGCCTGCCTGACACGGTCCTCGAACCGGATGACGGTTCTGAGTTAGAACTCCGATACGACCAGAGTGGTATCCCACCGACGTCTCCTTGGAGACTGGCGTCCCCAAATCATCGACTCCCACCTATCCTGTACAAGTCGTACCCGAGATCAATATCAAGCTGCAGTAAAGCTCCACGGGGTCTTTCCGTCTTGTCGCGGGTAGCCAGCATCTTCACTGGCAGTACAATTTCACCGGGTCANGATGTTTGGTTTGGGCTAATCCCGTTTCGCTCGCCGCTACTCAGGGAATCGCGTTTGCTTTCTCTTCCTCGGGGTACTTAGATGTTTCAGTTCCCCCGGTCTGCCTCTTACCACCCTATGGATTCAGGTGGCAGTACTTGCTCTTCAAGCAAGTGGGTTGCCCCATTCGGAAATCTCCGGATCAAAGCTCACTTACAGCTCCCCGAAGCATATCGGTGTTCGTCCCGTCCTTCATCGGCTCCTGGCGCCAAGGCATCCACCGTGTGCCCTTAGTAGCTTTACCTCGGTCATTACTTTTCGGTGATTGCAACAAAACGTAAAAGACTTCCACGATATTTGATGTCGTAGGAAAACTTTATTACGTTTTCTTACTTGGCTTTCTGTATCTAATTTTCAAGGTGCGTTTCATTTTTGTATGTCGCTCGCGGCGACAAGAAATAATATATCACGCTGAAAGTATAAGGTCAACACTTTTTTAAAAGTTTTTTAGGATGGCAAGTATAATATATAGAAGGGTTTGCAATCCTCTTATTTAAGACTTATAAGATATCGTAATTACTAAATTAAAACATACTTAAACTATTCGCCACTTTATTTGAACAGCTTTTCAAATAACATTTTAACCTCCATAAGCACAGCATTGTTTTTGTGTGTTTGAGATACCCGCTCTCTTAAAAATTGGCTAAATTGTTCATTCGCACGTTTCAGTTCTTTGATCGCTTGTTTTCTACTCTCGCTTTTCTGTTTTTGTTCGTCTCAAACTATGGATCATCTTTCGTACTTGAGATGTTTTTTCGGCAATAACTTTTAACTCTGCTGCATAAGAATGGTCTATTCCTTGAATATGCTTTATCTGTTCTTTCAACATCTGTTCATTTTCGCATAAGGTTTGCTCCCAGTTTAATTCCTGTTCTCTATCTTCTAAGTCTTGCTCCTTCCTATTTAATTCTAACTCCTTTCTCTTTAACTCTATTTCCTTATCTTTTAAATTTATCTCTTTCTCTTTAAGCTCACCCTCAATTTAAAATATTATGAAATAATCCATTCTATTTACAACTTCTCTTGCTACTTCTTCTGGTAATTCAAGTTGTTTTACAATTTTAGGGATAACTTCTAAAAACTCATAATGACCTAATTGATATATCTGTAAAAGTTCCACTGCCAAGTCAAGTTCTTCTAGCTTACCATGTCACCTGTACAAGATTTTAAAAGCTCTTCTTTTTCTTGATTTGTTAGCTTTCGGATTTGATCCATATTAGTATCACTCCTTAGTATCTTTATCAAAGAAATATAACAATTTTGTTTACTCTACTTACACTTATTAGAGAACTATTCTAAAAACCTGGAGAATCGTAGCATATTGATTTCTATAAAGATTCTATTTTAGCTTCTATGCCGTTTCAATAAACAGTAATTTTCATATTCAATATATTTAAATTAATATACACCATCCGATTATTCATCATAAAAAACGACACCCACCGATGTGAATGTCGCTTCATACCACCACATTATCTCCTCGCAAGATATCGCTTATCTTTCAAGAAAAGCCGCCAGAAGAGGAAGAATAGCGGGAGTAAAACCGCTAAACCTATTGCGATTGTGCCTAATAAACTATAAAACGTGTTGATATTGGTAAACGCATCCGAAACGGTTAGAAATGGGTACACAATATAAGGTAGATGCGCACTCCCATAAGCAAAAGTAGCCAAGAGGTATTGTAAGGCTACAAATAACACTGCGGGTCTTGGTCTGCCGATTCCAAAACGTTTGTGACGTGCTGGTAAAAACAATGCAATATAAGCCAATACAAAGGAAACCAAAGAGGCAATAAACCAAGGGAGATAACGAAACAATCTTTCATATAACCATTGTGCCTCTGGCTCAAGTAAGGTTAAGGCTAGCATGGCTGAAATGAGCGCTAGCGGCCCGATCATAAGAGCATTTCTCCGATATGCTCGATAAGCTTTGGGATCATCCGATTCTAACGAGTAATCGGAAAGAAAGACCGCACTTAGAAACAGCGCAGAGGTAAGTCCGAATAGCATGTACATATAGACGGCCGGGCTGGACAACCATTTGGTAATGAGTAGGATCGGTTGTTCGTTGACCATTTGCACCAAACCACCTTCTGTTACTGGCAAAGCACTGATTAGTAAAGTAGGTATCAAAATCCCGGTAATCCCTGCGACCACCCGCAGCAATTTCTCGATGCCGGTCAAGGTGTAAGCAAAGACCATAAACGCACTTCTAATCGTTAGAAGTAGCAATATGGAACTTACTGGTATCAGTAAAACAGTACCCAATGTAAAAGCAGCGACCGGGAAGAGTCCTACCAATGATACAACTACAAAAACTAAGGTAGTATTGGTAATTTCCCAGGTAGGAGACAAAAAGCGATTTGCCAATTCTCCCGCTGTTGTATTTCTCCTGAGATAAAACATAGACCAAAAGCTAGAGCCAAAGTCGATTGAACCCATGATGCTATATATATAAAGCATCATCCACAGCAGGGTAATCGCCATTCTCGGTTCTACCAAGAAATCCATCTACGAGAACCTCCTTCTTAAGCAGTAGGTATTTTAGCTGCTTTTGGTTGATTTACAATATCATCTGCAAGCGGGTGTTTTTTGAAATAGACATTCAACACGATTAGAACGATTACTGCTAAGAAGAGGTACACAGTTCCAAACAAGACAAATAAAGGACCAACTCCAGCAGCCTTCGTGGCTGCTTCAAATGTTTCTTGGAATCCATAGATGGTCCAAGGTTGTCTTCCACTACAACTAAAGATCCAACCAAATTCAATTCCAAGCATTGATAACGGACCGGAAAAGACAAGGATATTGAGTAGCCATTTGGGCATTTTGAGTCCATCTTCATTACGAAAGCGATACAAGTAGTAGATTCCAATCAAAGCAAGCAACAATAAAAGTGTGCCAATTCCAACCATCAAATTGAATAGAATATGTACATAGGCTGGTGGCCATGTGTTTTTGGGAAAGTCATAGAGTCCTTTTACTTCTGTATCAAAACGATTATCAGCAAGAAAGCTGAGCATATACGGAACTTCAATCCCGTACTCTACTTCTTCCGTTTCCGGATTCACGATTCCGCCGATGGAGAGCGGTGCATATCGTTGTGTTTTATATAGACCTTCCGCAGCTGCCAATTTTTCTGGATTGAATTGATGTAGATTCTGAGCCGATCCGTGTCCCGAAAGAGCAGTCAATAATGACATAATGAAGCCAACAGCGAGCGATAAAGTTAGTGCTTTTCGGTGGATTACTGCTTCTCTTACGTTTTTACGAGCACGTAAGTACTTGTAAGCCGCAACCGTCGTAACAAAAAATGCTCCGGTCATTAATGCAGAGACCGTTACATGATAGGCGGTCATTGCAAAACTAGGGTTGAAGAATGCTGCCCAAGGATCGACGTGCGTAACTTTTCCATCTAACGTGAGATCAAAACCTCTTGGTGTATTCATCCAAGTGTTGGCAGAAGTGATTAAGATGGCAGAGGCAGAGGCTCCAAATGCTACTAGAAAGCTAGCCAAGACTCTCATCCAAGGGCGAAGTCGATCCGCAGCATAGACGTAAATGGAGAGGGCTAATGCTTCTAAAAAAAAGGCATAAATCTCGATCTGAAACGGTACCGAGATTACTTCTCCCACGATCTTCATAAATCCAGGCCAAAGGAGCGATAGTTGCACACCGACAATGGTTCCACTTGGGATCGCCACTCCAAGTAAGATCGCTACTGCTTTCGTCCAACGTTTGGCCATCAGGTTGTAATCGTTATCTTTTTTCCAGATATGCATCACTTCACTCAAGAAAACCATAAGTGAAAGTCCTACACCTAATGTTGCAAAAATAATATGAAAGGCGAGTGATGTACCAAAAAAAGCGCGTGATAGTGTTACGTTATCCAAGAGTATCACCTCGAGCGTGTCTTGAACTTAGTATGAAATCTAAACTGGAAAAGTATGTATTTTTCCCTCATGAAAAAAAGAGCCTAGGAAATAGGCTCTTTTTTAAATTAATCTGGTTAAATCAGATGTATATCGATTTAACGTGTTGGTAAAACGGATTGCATCTGCACCATCCAATACACGATGATCAAATGTAAGGGATACATTCATCCGCCAACCGATCGCAAGCTCTCCTTCTGAAGTAACAATCGGTTTTTGTACGATCGGATGAAGAGCTAAAATAGCCACTTCAGGTGGATTCAAAATTGGGGTTGCCCAATCTCCACCCAAAGTACCTGCATTACTAATAGTAAAGGTGCTCCCTTTTAGCTGTGCGGGTATCAATTTACCCAAGCGAGCAGTTTTGACCAATTGCTCTATTTCAACTGAAATTTGCGAAGTCTCTTTTTGTTCCACATCTCGTAAGACAGGTACCAATAGTCCCTGATCAGTATCTGTAGCAATCCCAAAATGGATAGAAGGAAAGGTTCGAATCTTCTGTTCTTCTTCTAGAAAGTGAGAGTTAAACAAAGGGTGTACTTGCAGAGCAGAGGCAATACATCGTAATAAGATTGTTAAATAGGAAGTAGGGCTGTTCTCCCCTTTGTCTCTGTCTAGCAATCTACGTTTTCGCCACTCGACGATTCCAGTTACGTCTAACTCGGCAAAATGCGTTACATGTGGCTTGGTTTGGACAGAAGTCGAAAGCCGATCCGCAATGACTCTGCGAACGGGAGATAGCGGACGATCGATTGTTTGATGGTTCGTTGAAGGGATCTGTTCTGATATAAGAGTCAGCTCACTTTGAAGAGTGGGACTAACTTGAGCAGCACTCACAGACTGGATCTCGTTGGATTGTTTTTGTAAAAGATAACGTTGCAGATCTTCTTCAATTACACGACCATTAGGCCCAGATCCTTGTACCTCTTGGAGCGATATACCTAGATCCCTTGCCGCTCGGCGAACAGTCGGGGCTGCTAAAACACGCTTTGGCAAAGATTTTTGATTAGTGGCGTTTTTTTTTTGCGGATCCGTTGTCTCCAATACAAACAACACATCTCCGACTGGAGCCACTTCCCCCTCTTGATAGCAAATTTCTCCAATCCATCCTGCTCCTGCTGAAGGTAACTCTACCACTGCTTTGTCTGTCTGTACTTCTACCACGGCTTGATCCGGTTCTACTCTCTCCCCTACTTGCACTAACCAGCGGACCACTTCTGCTTCGGCAACACCTTCCCCTACATCAGGCAATAAAAAGGCATTCTTAGCCAAAATGAATTCCTCCTTCAACCCTTTATAGCTTGCTCTAGACCTAGCACAATCTTTTGAAGATCAGGACGGAAATGATCCTCTAAGGCAAACATAGGAACAGGGACGTCTGGGCTCGTGACTCTCACCATAGGTGCTTCCAGATGATAAAACGCTTTTTCTTGAATGAGGGCAAATAGCTCTGCTGCTAATCCGGCAGTTCGTGGTGCTTCATGTACGACCACAACTCGACCTGTTTTTTGGACAGATCGTATAATAGTCTCTTCATCAATTGGATATAGAGACCTTAGATTGAGTACTTCACAAGAGATTCCTTTCTCAGTAGCTACCTTACTTGCTTGCTGAACTAGTGGTACCATCGCCCCCCAGGCAATAACCGTTACATCTGTTCCTTCTTGTAAGACCTGCGCTTGATGAAGTGGAGTAGTATAGTATCCTTCTGGAACTTCCTCTTTGGTAGTTCGATATATTTTCATTGGTTCCATAAAGAGAACAGGATCTGGAGATTCAATTGCTGCTAACAGAAGTCCTTTTGCTTCTTTTGGGGTTGCGGGAACAACGACTTGAAGCCCAGGGGTGTGTACAAAATAGGTTTCAGTAGAATCGCAATGCAACTCAGGGGCGCGAATACCACCACCATACGGAGCACGGATGACCAACGAACTAGGATAGGCACTTTGTATTCGAGTACGCAACCTCGCAACGTGAGAGATCACTTGCTCAAAAGCCGGATAGAGAAAGGTAAGGAACTGCATCTCGGCGATGGGTTTCATACCATTTAACGCCATCCCGATCGATGCACCTATGATTCCTGCTTCAGACAATGGAGTATCGATGACTCGGTGATCCCCAAATTCTTCCCATAATCCTTCAGTAGCTCGGAATACTCCTCCGTTTTTCCCAACATCTTCTCCTAGAACAACCGTCTGTTCATCCCGTTGGAGTGCCACTTGTAATCCATCTCGAATCGCTTCTACCATCGTTAGTTTCATCGGGACATCTCCTTTTTCATGAAATGTCGTCGTTGTTCTTCTAAAGAGACAGGAAGCTCATCGTAGACGTGTTCGAAAAGATGTATCGGAGGCACTGCTTCCGCAGCTTCTGCTTCCCGGACTGCATCTTCTACTGTTTGTTTCCAGATACCCTCCATTTCTTCTCTCTCCATATCAGACAAAAGACAATATTCCTCTAGTAACGTCTGATAACGTAACATAGGGTCCAGTTTTTCCTGCCACTGGCTTACTTCTGCTACAGGCCGGTATCGACTAGCATCATCAGCCGTTGTATGAGAGCCTGTACGATAGGTGACCGCTTCAATTAGAGTCGCCCCTTCTCCGTTTCTCGCCCGCTTCACCGCTTGAGTCATCACATGATAAACTGCCAACACATCATTACCATCAACACGAATCCCCGGAAAATGGTATGGAGCTGCTTTTTCTGCGATTGTTGGAGATGCGGATTGACGTGTCAGTGGAACGGAGATCGCATACCCATTGTTCTGACAAAAGAGAATCAGTGGTAATTGGAATATACCAGCAAAGTTACAGGCTTCATGGAAGTCTCCTTCGGATGTAGCCCCATCTCCAAAGAAGGCAACTGCAAGAAAATCTTCTTGCTTGTATTTACTAGCCCAAGCTGCCCCCATCGCTTGTGGGATCTGTGTTGCGATCGGAACACAGGGAGGCATAATCTTTAGACCTTCTGGGGCTACATTACCTTCTATGCGACCCATCCAGTAATGTAGAACCTGTTTCATGGGCATTCCAAAAACCATCGTTGCAGCATGATCTCGGTAACTAGGGAAAAGCCAATCTTTCTTAGATAGAGCAAGTGCAGCCCCTACCTGACTAGCCTCTTGACCTTCAAATGGCGCATATGTCCCCATACGACCTTGTCGCTGCAACAGTATCGATTTTCGATCAAAAGTCCTCATCAGTCCCATCCAGTAGTAGAAATTACGTTGTTCCTCCTGATCGAAGCTTTGCCAAACCGTTTCTCCTAACTCTGTTAATCTACCTTCCGGTGTTAGACATTGAACTATTTCTGCCATGAGTGATCACCTCCCTGAATAGATCCGATGTAGATCTGCCACTTTATTTAAACGACGATCTACTAGTTGGTCTGCTGCTTGGCAGGTAGGGATATTCTCTTGTGCAGACACTCGATAGATCTCTAAGAGTCCTTCATAGATCGATTTGGTTTTTGCTATAACAGTCTCTTCTGTCCCACCCTCTAATTCGGTCGCTGCTTGGATCAGCCCACCTGCATTGACCAAATAGTCGGGGGCATACCATATTTCACGTCGCTGTAACTCAAATCCATCTTCTTCCCTTGAAAGTTGATTATTCGCTGAGCCTACGACCGCTCGACAACGTAGTTCCGGAATAGTGAGATAATTGAGGACTCCGCCAATGGCACAAGGAGCAAATATATCACAAGCTACCTTGTGGATTTCATCCCAATTACAGATTGTTACTCGCTGTGGGTCTCTTTCTTGGATTTCCAAACACCGGTTTGCTTCGATATCGGCGATATAGCAAGTCGCTCCTTCTTGTAAAAGGAGGTTAGCTAATTTCCCGCCTACTTTTCCAACACCTTGTATCGCAAAAGTACGTCCTTCTAAAGAGTCATCTCCGTACAAGTATTTTAATGTGGCTCGAATACCTTGATACACTCCATGAGCCGTTGGAAGTGATGTATCCCCGCTTCCTCCATAACATTTTGGAAGTCCTACAAAAGCTTGGGACTCACGTCTTGCGTGGACAAAGTCTTCTGGGTCGGTTCCCATATCTGTTCCAGTATAAAATCGACCTTTGAATCCTGCTAAAAAACGACCGATCGCTCGGAAAAGCTCTGGTCTTTTCTCTTTGGGATCTCCAATGACGACCATCTTGCCACCACCAAAGTCCACATCCGCAATAGCACTTTTATAGGTCATCCCTTTGGACAGTTTCAAAACATCCTGTAAAGCTTCTTCTGTCGTTGCATAGTCCTGCATACGACAGCCACCCAGTGCCGGTCCCAGTGTCGTATCATGGATCGCGATAATTGCTTTTAGTCCAGAACTGGGATGACGACAAAAAATGATCTGTTCATGTCCATCTTCATCCATCAAATCAAATAAATCTTGAATGGACTGATGTTGCAAACTATCCATTTGCTTCACCTCATCGTTGCAATTTCCTGGCATGCTACTTTTCCCTATCTTATGTGTTTCCTGACTAGGAGTTCATTCTTGCTTGCCAGCTATTTTTGTAACCGCTTACAAAAGATGAAACAACAAGTTCATCCATCGGACAATTTGAGTTTTCCACAGAATATTACGAATCTAACATATTTATTTTATCAAATAGATTGTTTCAAAAAAAGAGTTCTTGCTATTTTTCAGCAAGAACTCTTTTTTAATCACTATATGATACAAATGTTGAAATGACTGACCTCATTTTTTTTGATTTTGAGCATACTTAGATGTTTCTTCAATGCAATTGGCACAGATAATTTTTTCTCGATAGTAAAAGAGAGACTCAGTACCTCCACAGATGACACAGCAAGGATTGTATCTCTTTAAAACAATCTTACTCTCGTCTACAAAAAACTCGACTCCATCTTGCGATTGAATATTAAGCAATTCTCGCAACTCTTTCGGTAGGACAATTCGTCCTAGATGATCTACCTTTCTCACAATCCCTATGCCATTCATGTTCTTACTCCTTTTCTAGGATTACTCTTTTACTACTGTGCAGGTGTAATCTCCGTTGACTTATTTTCTAGATTGGAACTATCTGAATTCTCACTAGTCGTATCAGATGCAGGCACCTTCTGTTGTTCTTCATTTGAAGGAGCCGAAGGAGAAGTTGGAGAAGTATCTTCCTCTGTTCCTTCCAAGTTCATCTCTTGGTTGTTAGGAGATTGATTTTCAGGAGCTGTGCTAGATTTTGACTGTTTCGGGATATCCTCTGTTGGATGAGCCGCTTCTTTTTCCAGAATACCTTTCCAATCCTGTTCCGTTGGCGGGTTTTGTAGCTTCTCCTGAACTATTTCGTTCTTTTGTAATTCCTCTACGCTAGTTTGAGAGATATATTGTAGCGTTAGCTCCTGATCTTCTTTTTGAGAAAAAATCCAAACAGCATACCTGGCAGGAGAAAGTCCGCTTTTTTGCACTTCTGCTTTGACTACTGACGGCACTGTAATCTTAGTTAACTCAAAAGATAGAGAGTTCTCTGATTGGATATTATGAATAATCTCCTCTACTTGTGAGAGTTTTTCTTGGCCATCTTTATTGCCATTAAATGTAGAAAGTACCATTCGTTCTGGAGTAGTGTTTGGCCGTTGTTTTTTCGCTTCTTGAAACCACTCTTGAAAAAACTGGGATACATTCTTTCCCTTCCAATTCAACTGCTGCTCTATATCAGATGCTGCTATATTAAGTGCTCGAACCGAAATTACTTGGAATTCATTATTAATCTCCACCTCTACGCTTCCATTTCCATCTAAATAGATCAAGGTAGAAGCGTGTGAGTTATTAGGCCAAACCGCTAACACAACAAAGCAAAAAATTACTGCTGCTGCTACACTGGCAATAAAGCGCGTCCAATGGAACGTTTTTTGTCGAACGGGAGCATCCGTCCAAACTACTTCGTCTCCTACTTGCTTCTTGCTCCCTTGATGAGGAATAGACTTGAATTCCCCATCCGCTGAGAGTACGATCCAATTTTCCTCCTGGACTTCTAATATCACACCTTGTTTCATTTAATCCTCCTTCCGTTCCAGTGAGATTACCAAATAATTTTGCAACAACGGTAGATCTTCTGAAAATAAAACAGTTAATGCTATCAAATACTGTCGATGCCTTTGAAGCGTACGTCGATGTATCCCTACTGTTTCTAACAAATCCGTCGGAATCTTTTGATTGCCATATAACCGCTGTCGGAACTCACGAAAACGACAGATCCTCAGAGCAAACCGTATCAAGCTTTCTCGACTATCACGATGTTTGGGTGTTAACTTAGGAAGTTGGGATAAAGAGATTCCATGTTTAGACAAAGCAATCTGGTACTGAATAATCTCTTCACGACGCAACTCCTGTAAGTCTTTCTCCAAAAACTCATCCACTGCAATCTGATAAAGCTCTTTATTCACATAATCTCCTTGTGGTTGTTCCTCCTGACTCTCTATCGAAAGAGAGAGGTTATGTTTTTTTTCTTGGCGATAATAATCAACTAGTCTCGCACTGGCAACCATATATGCAAAGGAGAGAAACGAACGGGATTGTCCTACTTTAAATCGGTCAATCGCTTCGTTTAGTGCATGAAGTGTAATGATATACTCTTCGTCTTGCTTCGAGATTGAACGCCCGCAAATTCGGCTTGCTATTCGGCAAACATACGGTTCTAAATTGTGTAGCAAATCTTCTCGCTTCTCGTCTACTTGGCCATTTTGTTTCACTTCTAGGAGCATCTCGTCCAATCCTGGAAGTGCATTCTTTGTTCTCCCGAAAATGGAATCATCTCTCCTTATGTATCAATACGAGAAGTATCTTTAATTTTAGTCGCTTTTTATTGCTAATTCGTTCAAAATTGAACAAAATCTATTGTATCAGAATCCCCAAAAATTTCCCCCGATTTTTGGCATAAAAAAAACCCCACCTTAAGACTTTGAAAATCAAAGTTTAGATAGGGATAAATAACTATTATTTACAATAGAAAGGAAAGTCCCATTAACAGCAGTTCCATCTCATTTGACTTTTGGAGAGAGTGTTTGAAACTCTTGTACCACATCTGGATTTTCCAACGCCGACAGATCTCCTAGATTTTTTTGTAAGTAGGCAGACCGTACTACACGACGCATCACCTTGCCATTTCTTGTCTTAGGTAGGCCGCTTACAATCCAGATCTCTTTAGGTTTTAAGGCTTTTCCTAATTTACTACCGACCAGTTCCTTTAACTCTTCCATTAATTTAGTTGGGTCAGCTTCTGATTGACGCAACACAACAAAACAGACAGCTGATTCCCCTTTATCAGGATCTGGTACTCCTACTGTACATGCCTCTACAACATTTTCGTGGTGGACGAGAACCGACTCCATCTCGGCGGGTCCTAATCGTTTTCCGGCGATTTTGATCGTGTCATCTGAGCGTCCTGTAATAAAATACTGCCCATCTTCTTCCATTACCCAATCTCCATGAACCCAAGTTTGGGGAAAGCGGCTCCAGTAGGTCTCCAAATATCGATCGTCTGCTTTCCAAAAGCTATTCGTCATCCCAACCCACGGTTGATATAGCACTAATTCTCCTACTTCACCTATGACTTCTTCTCCGTTCTCATCTACAATCCCAATTGCCATCCCTGGTAGTGCTCCATTGAACCCACAAGGGACTTGCGGTTTAACTAGCACATTTGCCAGAATTCCACCTGACGTTTCGGTACCTCCTGAATAGTTAAAGATCGGAACTTTTTTCTCACCGACTTGTTCAAATAACCATTTCCACGGATCAGGATTCCAAGGTTCTCCGGTCGAGCCAAACACTCGTAATGACGAAAGATCGGCATTCTGATGCCATTTGTTCTCTTGTTTCATGAGAACCCGAATTAGTGTTGGAGAGATACCTAAATGAGTAATTCCATGTTTTTCTACAAGATTCCATAAACGCCCAGGGTTCGGATAATCTGGAGTGCCATCATACAGAACCAAAGTAGCTCCATTAACTAAGGCACCAAATACCATCCATGGTCCCATCATCCAACCCATATCCGTCATCCAAGTCAATACATCGCCTGGTCCTACATCCATCCCAATTCCGGCATCAAAAGCTGATTTAATCGGGAAGCCTGCATGAACATGAACCGTTCCTTTTGGTTTCCCTGTAGTGCCTGAGGTATAGATCAGCATAAAAGGATCCTCTGCTCGAAGATCTAACTTTGTATCGGTGCAGGTACCTGTGAGGAGCGTTTCCCAATTCACATCCTGGTTAGGTCTCTTTTCAAAACTTCGCTCCATAAGCGGTACTACTATCACCTTCTCCAAAGTAGGCGACTGGTCTGCCGCCCGATCGGCTTTTTCCTTCATGGCAACAAGATTTCCTCTACGCCAATAGCCATCTGCTGTAATCAATATTTTCGCTTCACTATCTTGAATCCTCATTGCCACCGCATCCGCCTCAAATCCGGAAAAGCACGGTACCGCAATTGCCCCTATTCTCGCAATTGCTAATAGACTGATTACATTCTCGGCAATGAGTGGTAAATAGATTGCAATTCGATCGCCTTTTTCTACTCCTAAACGTTGTAACCCACTTGCAACTTTTTGAACCTGTTGCAATAATTCTCGATACGTGTACTTGATAGTTTTCCCATTCTCGCTTTCCCAAACCAAAGCTAAACGATTGCGAGAGGAATGATTCTCCACATGGCGGTCTAGACAGTTGTAAGTTAGATTACACTTAGCATCGATAAACCATTTTGTACGTTCTTTGCCGTCTTGCATATCCATTACTTTGTTATACGGTACTGTCCATTGCCAATTTAATTCCTTTACTACTTCTTCCCAAAACCATGATATATCTCGGATCGATTTGTCATAGAACGCATCGACCTCTTGGAAGCCTAATTTACGCATGAATTGATCATATCTAGTTGATCGAATAAACGTCTCATCTGGAACCCAAGCTGCCTTCTGCAATCTGGTTCCTCCCTTATCTGTAATCGCTTACATATTATTTATTTTAAAAAATTTTGATCGTTCCGTCAAAAGGTAGTAATCCACCAAACTTGGAAATCTAGGGGTATAGTATAGGTAAAGCATTTCGAAAAGAGGGATCGGTAATGGAAACCAAATATACGAAACGTACCATACGCAAAGAAACGATTGAGAGTCAGTACCTTCAAGAAAACAAACAGATCCTTGTTTTCTTACCTCCTGGTTATGACCATTCTTCTACCTATCCAGCACTATTTTTACATGACGGAGTCGACTACTTTAATCTAGGTCGAATTGTTACCCAGGCAACTAAAATGATAGAAGAAGGGCAGATTCGTCCCTTGATCATCATTGGAATCCCAGTGAATAAAGAAGTTCGTACACCAGAATATTCTCCTGCTGGAAACCGCCATACGGCACATATACAGTTTTTTACTAGAGAGTTATTGCCAAAGATCCAGACCAGCTATCCAATTGATCCAGAAGAGATTGTAATTGGTGGCTCGTCCTTGGGAGGAACCGTCTCGCTCAGTATTGCCCTAAAGCATCCAGAGATTAGTACTAGAGTGTTATCTCAATCTGGAGCGTTTGTACCTGCTTCGATCGAAGCAATCTCCGATGAGTCCTCTTTGTCTGCATATAAAATCTATTTATCCGTAGGAAAATCCGAAACTGCTGTCCCAACACATATGGGAACATTAGATTTAGTAGCCCGAAATCGGGAAGTTTCTCGACTACTTAAGGAAAAGGGAGCACAATCTGTTTTCTATGAAGAAGAAGGAGACCACACTTGGGGATTTTGGCAACGTGAATTGCCACGAGCACTCTCCTATTTCTTTGCTTAATGTAAAAACATCAAAAAGACCGCCAGTTGAAGCTTACTTGGCGGTCATTTCATTTGTCTTCCATTTACTCGCTGTATACAACAAATGAAAGAAGGAGATCAAGCGCAACGCACAAATGAAAGGCACCAAATAACAAAACAGAAAGGAAATCATGGAATCGGTCATTATTTTCTCTCCTAGTATTCATTTTCTAACACCTCGCCACTATTAGATAAAAGATATCAAGGAGAAATTAATTTTTTGAGAAAATCTTTCTTAAGCATTTCTTAAGAAAGCCAGCTATCTATTACTCATTTCCATCACTTTGTGACAAAAACTCCGATCCGAAGAAGCTTTCCATTGCTACAATGGTTAGAATATTATGCCTTCGAAAAGGAGTCTTTCATGAAAAAATCCATTTCTCTATTCCTTCTCATGATCCTTGGTCTACTTGTAGTAGTGATCTTGTTGTACCATCTTCTACCTTTTTGGCTAAATAATGATTTTAGTCCTGAAGTAGATGCAGCGATCCTAACAGCAGTCGTTACCATCCCGCTCACTCTTTTTTCCATTGTGGCAACGGTTGGAATCTCAACCATCTATAATAGCAAAACCATTCAACTGACCAAACAACAACAACGCGCTGGTATTCGAGATATTTATGCGATGAAAAAGTTAGATGCCTATACGAGATTAATTCAACTGGTCGCACAGACCGAAACGAACCTATATCACACTACAGATCCTAAAGAGCTGAAAACATCATACCGCCAGTTTTTGCAAGAGTTGACCGATTTTTATCATAGTAATTATCTCATCGTCTCCGAAGCAGTCTCGATCGTAGTCAAATCCATTCTCTATATCAACAACAGATTGACTGCCTTGGAAAACCAAGAGTTTGTATTAGCGAGGAAAGTGTATAAAGGGTTAAAAGAGATTCACGAGGAAGAAAGCGTCTTAAAATTCGTAGGAAAAAAAGAAAAAAAGAGTCCTGAGGCGATCCAAACTCTCCTCAAAAGTGCAACCCAAGACTTCCATTCTTTTTCTTCCATTCTCTCGATCATTCCACCTAATTGGTGTAAACAAAAATTAGGCGTAGATATTCCAATTCAATATTCAGAAGGTGCTGAGCTATTTCTAGCTTACCGATTAGCTGGCTACTTTTATACAGACGCATTAACAGAAAAAGAAGAACCTAGTCAGATACGAAAAAACCTTTTATTACTTTATAAACATATTAAGTTGTTAACAAAAAGCGAATTGGAATTCAAAACAATTCAACGAGATATTAGTTTGTTGCGTACACAAGATAATTCTTCCTTTCCATTCATCTAAATTTCACAGGTTAACTTTCGTTTAAGTCGAGTTTAATCTCTTTTTAAATCCTTCTAATAATAAGGAATAGAGTATATTTTCGTGCTAATATAATCCCGATCTTTTATTTAGGAGGAACAGATGAAACAAAAACTTCTCATCGGGGTAACCAGTGTCTGTCTGGCAACTTTCTCTTTATTCCAACCGCTCCTACATGCAGCTAACAAGGACGGAAATCTAGAAGATTGGAAAAAGTGGACCAAACAGCATGTAGCAAAACTCCACTCCACAACTAGTTCGGATACACAAGATCTAAAAGTCCTAAAAAAATATTTGAAAGATAGAAGAATTGTCCATTTAGGTGAAATGACTCACGGTTCGACGGAGATCAATCAATCAAAGGTACGCATTATTCGATATCTTCACGAAGAATTAGATTATGATGTCCTTGCTTTTGAATCTGGTTTATCCGACACAGGAACAGTAGAGCGAAATCTTTCAAAGTTAGATGCTAAAGAAGCGATGAAAAACTCCATCTACGCTACTTGGCATACTCAAGATCTGATTGAGTTGTTTCAATATCTTCAAGAGCAAAAACAAAAAGGAGATCCACTACATCTAATAGGTTTTGACATCAATAACATGTCTAACAAATTTCTAGACGGTACCAAAGATTGGATCGCAAAAGCAAATCCAACAGCGAAAGCCTTATTAGAACAAGCCGAGAATGGATACTCTGACATACGAAAAAGCACTACTTACCAAGAATATCAACAAAAAAAGAGCCCACTATTACAAAAATATCAACAGCTTGCAAAAATCGTGAGTCAAAATCGCGCCAAGTTGGCAAAGCAATATCCAGATCAACCAAAAGCGGTTCAAATCTTGGAAGAAACTCTCCAATTACGCATTCGGATGATCGAGAACTACATTCCGTTTGAAATTAAAGAAAGCCAACAAGACTACCCTACTAACTTGGAAGATCTAACTTTCTTTAAACGAGATCGTATGATGGCTGAAAATCTAACCATAATTGCAGACAAAATCTACCCACATGAAAAAGTAATCGTTTGGGGTCACAACTACCATGTACGAAAAGATAATACCAAGATGACCAAAGATTGGGTTCAGGTTCAAGGTCCTAACATGGGAACCTATCTTCCTACTCACCTAAAGAACCAGTCCTATGTATTGGGAATCTATGCATACTCAGGTGCAAGTTTGGAGCCGAGCGATAACAAAACAATCATTCCCGTTGCCATTCCCCCTTCTGACAGTATAGAGTCCATTTTCAAATCAGTTCATCACCCTCACCTGTTCTTAGATTTATCTAAAGCACCAAAAAATAAAAGAACATCATGGATGTACAGTTCTCAGAGCGCTTCGCATTTTGGCTCTACGTTCGAACTAATGAAGGCAAAAGAACAATATGATGGTATTATTTGGTTAGAAAAAATCACCCCATCTATCATCGTGAAATAAACTAATGAAAAAACTCCCTAACCCAAGCATCAAAACTTGGGAATAGGGAGTTTTTTTATGAAAAGTTGGCAGGTGGTTTTTTAGGTGGTTGTGTGTTAGTCAAATCAGTGTAGTCATTCACTTCTTGTGGATGCGAGCGGACATATAAAAGGTAATACATTTCTGGAAAACGTTCTTGATGCACCATCGAAAGGAAAATAACACCTGTTAGCATATTGAGTGTTGGGTCCTGATCATATGGTTGTAACTTGCGATTGTAACGAAACTTATTTAGATCCCCGTCAAACATTTGAACATGTTGATCAACCATATGGAATTTTGATCGGATTCTCTCGATCATATCGTCCCCGATGTTCCACAATCCTGGTACATAATTCATGTTTTCCAACGAAAAATACTTTTTGATAATCTCTTCTTTGGAAAGAGTAAGCCAATCATTCACCATGTTTTGGGACAATGCATTTTTGAGAAATACTCCCCAAACAACTGGACTATATTGAGTTGGTTGAAACAGTGTTATATACAATAGATCAAACCATGCTCTCTCATGAGGAGTCGTTTTTTTGGAACTAGCTCTTTCGGGATGTTCTATCGTTTTTCCTATGAAATTAGTACAAAAAGCTTCGTACTCTTCGGGAAAATGTAACATTTCATGCCAGATCACATCAATTTCACGACTAGGCATTGGTAGATTCGGTACGAGACAGCGGAGAACAAAATACCGTTTCCATTCAAACCAGCGATTATCCCACTCTGTTAGACCAATCTTCTGTTCCCGCAACACCCGTTCCTTTACTTTGTTTACATATTGATCTGGAAAGGATGCCTCCAAATGTCTCGTCAATTGAATTAATTCGTTGCGAATTTTATCATTTCCAGTCTCTTGGATCCCCAAATATGGCTTCAGATGCGACTGATTGTTAACACTCTTGATTCCTTGACGATACCAAACATTTACCATAATCGTCACAGCAATAAAGAAAAATAACAGGATACTTACGAGATATTCCATCGTGTCCTCCCGTGTTCAGTAGTTGGATACTACTACCCTAACAAAAAAGCTCCCTGAGTGTACAGGGAGAATCGATATTAATCACAATATTGATCATATGCGTTGGTGAGATATTGCGAGATTACTTCCAATGAATTGCCTTCGATCTCATGACGATGTACCATATGAACCACTTTCCCATCTTTCATGAGAACAAAAGAAGGCGAAGATGGAGGTAACTCTTTAAAGTAACTGCGTGCTTGAGCAGTTGCATCACGATCCTGTCCAGCAAACACGGTATAGAGATGAGCTGGTGTTTTCTCGTTTTTCAAAGATAGTGCAACAGCCGGACGAGCAAGACCTGCAGCACAGCCACAAACAGAGTTTACTACTAAAAGTGTAGTGCCTTTCGAACCCTCACCTTGAAGCGCAGCATCTACTTCTTCTGGAGTAGTTAACTCTTGAAAACCAACTTGGGTAAGTTCATCCCGCATTGGTTGAACCATCATTTGCATTTGTTGAAAATAAAAATTTTGAGCCATGACAATCATTTCCTCCTCTTAACCTTATTATTCTATCCATTTGCATCTGGAGTGTCTAAATACCACTTTACATAAAGTGATATCCTTCAATAAAGATGTATTCTTAGGATAGACCCATTTTGCCAAAACTACCATCCTTTTACCCATTTTAGGAGAAAAAAAACAACATGTTGGTCAAAAAAATAAGGTAGTGATCACACCCCCTTGATGACCGCCATCGGTTTACATTCTGCTACAACGGAGGCGAGACCCGCTCCTACAACGGAATCAATCACTTGATCGACATCTTTATACGCTTGCGGACATTCGTCCAAAATACTTTGTAGTGTTCGTTGGTTAACTAGAACTTCTTCTTCTGTTCCTACCTTCATGGACTGAGCAAATTGATCTACACTAACTAGTTCTTTGGTAGCACGTCGCGAACGAACTCGACCAGCACCATGACAGATTGAATAGAAATTCTTCTCTCCACTCGTTTCTCCGACCATGATGTAAGAGGATGTTCCCATCGAACCTGGAATCAGGGCAGGATGCCCTGTCTCTTTATATGCCTCTCGATTGAGAAAATGCCCTGCAGGCAACGCTCTCGTCGTCCCTTTGCGATGGATCAGCATTGGTTGATTACGATGGAATTCTTTGAGGGCATAATTGTGCATCAAATCGTAGAGTACTGGTGTCTCCATGTCACTTCCAAAGACGTCTCGTAATCCTTCTCGTACGCCATACGCAATCATATGACGATTTACCACCGCATAATTCAGCGCAGAATACATCAGGTTAAGGTAACGTTGTCCTTCTTCTGTATCAATCGGGGCAAACACCAAATTAGGATCTGCTGTTCCCACACCCCATTTTTCCATCGCCGCTCGGAAATCCTTGGTATATTTAGGTCCAAGCATTCCGCCCCATGCACGAGATCCGGAGTGAATCATCACCACTACTTGACCATCGAAGAGTCCCCACTTCTCGGCAATCTCCCGATTTTCTTCTCGAATTGAGATATGTTGTAGCTCTACAAAGTGATTACCTCCACCAAGTGTCCCTACTTGTTGCCAAGCACGACTCCACATTTTATCTGGAATCGTATCAAGATAATCCGTATCGTAAGTGAACTTGTCATGCTCTACATGAGTCAAAGAGCGTCTATTTTTCGGCGTATAGTAATCGGGTACATACTGTGGAGGTAGACCATGAATTCCTTCCGAAACAATCTTCTCCACTCGGATGTTTTGGTAATGAGTTGCACCCCGCTCATTGGCAGGTACATATTTCTCAATTGCTTTAATCATCTCACGTCGCAATTTCTTATCGACAATATCTTCTTTCTTAAGTGGTGTCAGATGAACACGCATCCCACAACCGATGTCAGAACCAACAATGGAAGGAGAAACGAAACCATCCTTCATATTCCAGACCGCTGTTGTCCCAATACAAGTTCCAATTCCTACATGAGCATCTGGCGTATAGCTCATATACACATTTCGTGGAATCGAAAGGTTATTATCTGCCATCTCATAGACTTTGTGTCCCAAGTTCTCATATACTTCGTCATTGGCAAATACATGAAGCTTGCCATGTTGCAAGGTAATCTCACGGTGATTATTTCCGTGGTCTTTTAACATTCCTCTTCACTTCCCTTGTAAAAGAGCATGTTAATATTTTAATACTTATCGAAATATTTTAAAAGAAAATTATAGAAAAAAGGAAAACATTTTCCGTATCGAATCACTCCTGCCTTCAAATATATAGTGAACTTTTATGAATCCGCTACCATTGATCTATTTATAAGGTTATACTAGAAAAGTCAGAAAAATATCTGATGATTCGGTTGGTGCTCTCCTCTATTACGATCAGAACAATAACACCAATCACTTTGCTACTCCCATCCCTCTCTAACATCAAGAAGTTCAATCTATGGACTTTTTGGTGTTGGAGGAGGTGTGGGAACTCACCTCTAACAACAAAAAACCATTAGAGGTGAGGAGAATGTATGTAAAGGATCAAGAACCGTTCTATCGTAAGGGAATTTTCTTGTCTTTTGCTGGAACATATTATTTCTCAGGAGACGAAGACTTAGCAGAAGCACGTACAAATGAGCCAATGCTCCACAAAATTTTGATACTAGCGAACTATCTCAAGGTTGTGTCCAGTAACTCCAAGGTTACGAAAGTCGAGTTTCGAGGACCAATCTACATTGCGATATATGATGACCAAAATATCATCTGGGATGGGATCGGAACAGGAACTTTTGAATGTATCACCAGAGCGAGATATGTTCTAGAAGAATTCAGTGGAAAATTGGTCCCCAAAAAAGAGATGGACCGGTACAAAATGTAAACCAACCGAAACAACCAAGTGATGTTGAACATCTACTTGGTTGTTCTATTTTATAAAACGGTCACAATTTTGCCTTATCATCTTTTCTTGTAGAATGATGTAATATAGAGAAAGTTTTCTAATTTAGATAAGGAGGAATTTGCTTGGAACAGCCTCAATTCGGACAAAACCCAAATCCTAACTCTAGTCCTGTTCAAAACTTTTTATCGGCATCGTTTCTTCCCTTTTTGAAAAAGAACCAAAAGTGGCTTTTCATCTTACTCGGCTTGGCAATACTCATCGGTTTTATTTATCTCGTAGGATATTTTTTACATGACCCTGAAGGAATGATCAACGATTTTGAAACAGCAGTACGTACTGGAAAAGTGGATGATCTTGAAGACATTGTAGTAAATAACACAGACGGTTTAAAAATGGATAAAAAGCAATTGCAACAATTTATCCAATATGCACAAAGCAATCCTAAATATTTTACTAGACTGATGGCGTCTATGCGTGCTCAATACCATTTCTATGAAGGCGAACCTTGGAATGTAGGTATAGATGCTCCAAAAGATTATCTCAGTTATGGAGACTACTATTTAGTGCACCAAGATCGCTCTTTGTTCTATGATTCTTATGAAATTGCAGTTCGTCCGTATTATGTTACCATCGAGACCAATGAACCTGATGCAGTAGTAAAGGTAGATGGAAAGCAAGTTTTCAAAACCAATGCAAACAACATGAAGCATGTGATGGGACCTGTAATGCCAGGAACATACCAAGTCCTTGTCGAGAAAAACTTTGAGTTTGCTGTACTTAGCAGTAACGAAGAGATCCAGGCTTTTGACAGATCTCCTCAAACAGTGGAAGCAGATCTCAGCCTCTCTGGAGAAAATATTTATGTAGAGTCTGAATTTGATGATACGCGCATATTGGTAAACGGACGCGATACCAAAAAAACGACTGGAACTACGGAACGTTTTGGACCAATCTCTCGTAATGGCACAGTTAAAATTCAAGGTGTGCGTACATTCCCTTGGGGCGAAGAGCGTAGCTTAGAACAAGTAATTGAAGAAAATACTTCTTCTTTTGACCTAACTCCCGTTGCCTTCCAAACCCCAGAGAGCAAAACCAAAGCAACGGAAACGATCAACAACTTCTTCAAAAGCGAGATGTCAGCGTTGGTCAGTCAAGATATAAGTAAGTTAACCAATGCAACAGACAACATGAAAAAGAAATACACCGAAGACATCAACTCTCTAAAAGATTGGGAACGTTATTGGAAAGGTTCGACTCTTGGTACACGAATCGACTATTCCAAAGCCATTATTAAAATGAACAAAGAAACTAACACCTACGAAATTTCAATCCCAGTTGAAGTACATTATCGGGCTAAGAGATATAGTAGTTATGATCGAGGAAAAGAAGATCCATTAGAAGAGACTTATGATGAATTTCATGTCCACCTTAGCTATCAAGAGTCCAGTAAAACTTGGCTTGTAAATGATCTCTCAAGCGATTACTTTGGTGGAGGCTCTAACTACATGCAGAGTCCTCTTGTTGTCAAAAGCGAATTTAAATAAGCACACATCAACCCTGCTTCTCTGTTAGAGTACGCGGGGTTGTTTTATGTAGAAGTAATCATTTTCGTAAAGTTAACAATATTAACAAGTTATATTCACAAGATTCATAATAAAATGAGTAACGTTTCATTTGAATTTACTGTTAGGAGGAACTTTTTTTGGGACAACCCCATTTTGACCCTGCTAAACCACAAGCAAGCCCTGTCAATCTATTTTTATCCGAACGACTGTTACCTGCATTTAAGAAAAACAAAAAAACTCCAGTTTAGCTTGATTGGCTTTGTTGTCTTAATCGGACTCTTCTATCTCGTAGGTGCCGTGATGAACAATCCAGAGGCAAAGATACAAGAGTTTGAAGATGCTGCTCGAAAAGGTGATGCGAATAAGTTAGCGAGTTTGGTGATTAGTGAAACAGATGACTTAAAAATAGATGCAAAAGGACTAGAATTGTTTGCAACTTATACTAAAAATAACTCCACTTACCTAGATAAACTAATGAAAACCATGCGAGCGCAGTATTACTTCGAGACAGGAGAGGTAGAAAATATCCCATTAGATGCTCCTATCGACTACCGAATGCAAGGTGACTTCCAAGTAATAAAGCAAGAACACGTTCTATTTTATGATACATACGATATAGTAGTTCGTCCTTACTATGTAACAATCAAAACGAATGAGCCTGATGCGACGATCTTTGTAAATGAGAAGCAAGTATCTAAAACAACATCTGATAAGAAAGACTACATTCTCGGACCCGTGTTACCTGGTTACTATATGACAAAAATTGAAAAACCATATCCATATGGAAAGTTAAGTAACTTCCAAAACATTCAAGCTTTAGATCAAAGTAAACCAAACATAGATATTGAAATTCCTCTCGTTACTTCTGCTGTTATGGTCACTTCCAAAATTCGAAACACCGTTGTTCTGGTTAATAATAAGGTAGAAGGTAATCCAATTGATTATAGTGAAACCATCGGTCCCTTTTCCTTAGATGGTAAAGTAAAAATCCAAGGAATGTATCAATTTCCTTGGGGAGAAGAACGAAGCCCAGAGTACTCTGTAAATATAAGTTCATATCAATTTGATCTAACTCCAATAGCATTTCAGTCTCCTGAAAGTCGAACAAAAATAACAAAAATGATTAATGAGTATTTCCAGAGTGAAGTTGCAGCGTATACTAGTAGGGATAAAAACAAATTAGTACAATTAAAAAAATCAACCTATTTCTACAAAGAACTTACACAAGTGATTGATCGTTTAAAGGATTATAACCAAACCTGGAGAGGCAAGATTCTCGGAACCAAAATAGACTACTCAGAAGCAGAAGTGAAAGGAAATCTGGAGATGGGTGGCTATCATGTGATAATTCCGGTGGATGCCCACTATTTCTCCAATGATGACGATACTTTATCTGATGAACTAAGTAGCACGGAGCCATTAAAAGACAATTATAAAGATTACTATGCTACTCTATTTTATAATCAGACAGAGAAAACGTGGGAGATAGAAAGTATGGACAGAGCTTTATTCAATGATCGTGAAAGCCTTGACTATATGACAGGTCCTGATGTAGTAAGCACAGAAATGAAATAGCTCTCCTCAAACATGAAACCCGCCTACTGTTCTTCATCGAACTCAGGTGGGTTTTTAGCGTTTACTCTCCCTCCTAACTTCCTCTCTATTCTTTCTAGCAATCGATCTCCCCATAAAGCTACCAAAAACCCTACTCAGATCAGACATACTGAATGTAAAACTAAAGTCATGGTGATATTCACTGTGAAAATCAATATTAGGTAGATTCGGATTACGTAGTAGCATGTCTTGAAGCACAGATTGAACATACTTGCTCGATTACGCAAAACCCGCCCAGTCCATTCATTAAACTCTAGGCGGGTTTTATCGTAACCACATAGCAAGTACCATAATCAGCAAGCAAAACCAAACCTTTGGCCACTCTTCGATCCACTGGACCAGTGTCTCTACAAAGCCATCTGGTTTCCCCACTATGGTCTCCTCTTCTTGAGAGTAAAGAACCAGATGCCCTTCCGTAACGTGAATCCAATAGTTAAGCTGCTTGCCTATGAGCCCCTTCTCTATCTTTTCTTCCTCTCCAAATGGCGCAAATAGAACACACTGCTCTTGGCCAACTGGTCGCACCATACTGGGTCCCATCTGAAATACCCAAGTATGTTGATCCAATCCTTCAACACGTTGTACTCTTACCACCACGTTCCCCTTCTGAAGCTGGTCTTGAAGCCATGTTTTCATCGCTATCCCTGAAGTCTGATGGGAAAAATACTTATAGATGGGTTGTGTCACGGAACATAATGACCCCTTTTCTAGAAGCTATTCCAGATGGTAAAAGAACTCCTATCTTATCTCTCCGCTTCCTTCTACCATCTTTCACTCATCTCCTGAGCTACTTGCTGTAACACAGGTGCCATTTCTTCCATTCTCTCAGGACTCATCCGAGATATCGGACCAGAAAGCGCTAGAGCTGCTCGAATAGAACCATCTCTTCGTAAGATCGGTACAGAGATCGCAGCTGTGCCTGCTTCCCTCTCCTCGATGCTAATGGCGTACCCTTTTTCACGGACATCTTGCAATTGATTTCGGAAGGAAGTTCGAGCCACTCCCTCTGGCCAATCTGGGTCTGCCATTACATTTTCTCGAATACTCTCTGTTTCGTAAGCCATTAACACCTTGCTAGAGGCTCCTACAGAAAGATGCATTCTCACACCGATTGGTGCCACACGACGAATTGCATGGTGACTTTCTACTGCCTGAATTCGGATACGCTCATTTCCTTCCCGAATGTACAAGCTAACGGTCTCCTCTAGCTGATCACGCAATCGTTCCATTAAAGGAAGGAGGAGAATCGCCGGGTCATTTAGATGGTTCATCCGCGAGGCTAGTTCCCATACTCGTAGCCCTAGATGGTATTTTTCTGTATCTATATCTCGTTCTAGAAATCCTTTGTTCTCTAATGTAGCTAATAAACGAAAAACGGTACTTTTGCTCAGTCCAGTCTGTTCTGCTAGCTCCGTCAGCGAAAGGCGTGAACCATGCAAGAAGCAGAGCAAGAGATCAAGTGCTCTCTCTGCCGAACGTACGGTTTTTTTCTCTTCTGTCATGGTAATTACTCCCTTCACACGTTTCACACAATGAAATCTCTTTTCACTTCTAGATTATACCCGCTTCCAATATAATAGAAAAGATTCATATTTTATCTGCTAATTAGGAAAAAGGGCTATACACTTTTTCCAAACGGTTGTATAATGTGGTTGAAAAAAGAAACTGAGTTTCATCTAGCGGAACATTATTAAGAGGAGGTTTTCGTAAATGGCACAAGATCTGTATTCATTACGTTCCAAACTGTCCGTAAATAACCAAGAGTATGTTTACTATCGTCTCAACGGCCTCGAAGAACAAGGAATTGGAAACGTCTCCAAACTTCCTTTTTCCATTAAAGTGTTGCTCGAAGCAGCTGTTCGTCAATATGATGGCAAAGGTATGACCCAAGAAAATATCGTCCAATTAGCGAAATGGGCAGAAAAGAGAGGCGAAAAAGAAGTCGCTTTTAAACCTGCTCGAATCGTTCTACAAGATTTCACCGGAGTTCCTGCAGTAGTTGATCTCGCAGCTTTGCGTTCAGCAATGGCTCGCGTTGGCGGAAACCCTGAACGAATCAATCCTCTCATTCCTGTTGACCTCGTCATTGACCACTCGGTAATGGTAGACCGCGCTGGTACGCAAGATGCGCTAGATTATAACATGAACCTCGAATTTGAACGAAATGAAGAACGTTATCGTCTCCTTCGCTGGGCGAAAGAAGCGTTTAGCAACTTCCGTGCTGTACCACCAGCTACTGGAATCGTCCACCAAGTAAACCTAGAGTATTTGGCAAATGTTGTAGCACAAAGCAAAGATGGAGATGAAACGGTACTCTATCCAGATTCCCTTGTCGGTACAGACTCTCACACCACTATGATCAATGGTCTTGGTGTTGTCGGTTGGGGTGTAGGCGGAATCGAAGCGGAAGCTGGTATGCTTGGACAGCCACTCTACTTCCTGACTCCTGATGTGATCGGATTTAAACTGACTGGTAAATTGGCAGAAGGCGCTACCGCTACTGATCTCGCATTGACGGTGACCGAAATCCTCCGCAAAAAAGGCGTTGTAGGCAAATTTGTCGAGTTCTATGGAACTGGTCTTAGCCAAATTAGCCTTGCGGATCGTGCTACCGTTGCCAACATGGCTCCAGAGTATGGTGCTACAGTAGGTTTCTTCCCTGTAGATGAAGAGTCCCTAAACTATCTACGCAACACCGGTCGGGATGAAGAGCTAGTACAACTAGTTCGCTCTTACTACACGGCTCAAGGAATGTTCCGCACTGACGATACGGAAGATCCAATCTTTACCGATACAGTAGAGCTAGATCTCTCCACCGTTGTTCCATCTCTATCTGGTCCAAAGCGTCCTCAAGACCGTGTCGAGCTAACCGAGATGAAAAAAGTCTGGAACGAAACGCTAAAAAAACCAGTTGAGGAACGTGGATTTGGTCTCTCCGATGAGCAAATTGCCGCAGTTTCCAAAGCAAAATCTGCTTCTGGTTCTGATTATGAGCTAACTACTGGTTCTGTTGTCATCGCTGCAATCACCAGCTGTACCAATACATCGAACCCATCGGTTATGATCGGTGCTGGGCTACTGGCGAAAAAAGCAGTCGAACGTGGTCTAAACGTTCCTCCATATGTGAAAGCCAGTTTGACCCCTGGTTCAAAAGTAGTAACGGACTACTTGGTAAAAGGAGATCTATTGGATTCTCTCTCTGCGCTAGGCTTTAACCTTGCCGGCTATGGATGTGCTACCTGTATCGGAAACAGTGGTCCCCTAGCTGATGATGTAAGCAAAGCGATTGAGGAAAACGACTTGACTGTTGCTTCTGTCCTCTCTGGTAACCGAAACTTTGAAGGACGGATTCACCAACAAGTCAAAGCCAACTATCTTGCTTCTCCTCCATTAGTTGTGGCATATGCTCTTGCAGGTACGGTCAATATCGACTTCGCTACAGAGCCAATCGGTACAGATCAACAAGGGCAACCTGTTTATCTCCAAGATCTCTGGCCATCATCCCAAGAAATTAGTGATGTAATGGCACAAGCGATCAGCGCAGAGCAGTTCCGCAAACAATATGGAAAAGTATTCGATGCTAACGAGCGTTGGAACCAGCTGCCTACCCCACAAGGAACGCTCTACGAGTGGGATGATAAATCCACGTATATCCAAGAACCTCCATTCTTTGTAGATCTCGCTCCAGAAGCAGAAGCGATCCAATCGGTACAAAACGCTCGTGTACTTGCAATGCTAGGAGATTCGGTTACGACGGACCATATTTCTCCAGCAGGTAGTATCGCCAAAACAAGTCCAGCTGGTCTCTATCTAACCGAAAATGGAGTGGCTGGTAAAGACTTTAACTCCTATGGTTCACGCCGTGGAAATGACCGTGTCATGACTCGCGGAACGTTCGCCAATATCCGCATCCGTAACCAAATGGTGCCTGGTTCGGAAGGTGGCGTCACCAAGCACATTCCAAGTGGCCAAGTAATGTCGATCTACGATGCTGCGATGGAGTATAAGAAAACCAACACTCCACTTGTTGTCCTTGCTGGGAAAGAATATGGTACTGGAAGCTCCCGTGACTGGGCGGCCAAAGGAACCAACCTACTTGGTGTTAAAGCGGTAATCGCCGAAAGCTTTGAGCGCATTCACCGTAGCAACCTGGTCGGTATGGGTGTCTTACCACTTGAGTTCACAAATGGACAAAGTTGGCAAACACTTGGTTTTGATGGTACCGAAACCTTTGACCTACTTGGTCTAAATGACGATGTACAACCAGGTCAAAGCCTTCAAGTAAAAGCTACTAAAACAGACGGCTCTACTGTTGAGTTCGAAACCAAAGTTCGTCTAGACAGTGTAGTTGATGTTGAATACTACAAAAACGGTGGTATCTTACAAACCGTACTACGCCAAATCCTCAATGACAAAGAAGAAGCACTGGTATAACAAAACAAAACAAAGCGAAACTCCCTAGCGAATGCTGGGGAGTTTTTTTAAGCTAGAGGTCAGTCTCTGTTTACTTCAAATGTGACGAAATATAAATTTTGTAGAAACAACTTGCACAGCCCTCCTTATTAGTGTATTAATTATATAACACACTAATAAGGAGAGCTATTGGTTAAGGAACAAAATTGAGACGAACAAAATACCAATACCATCTTATGTTGTTTATCTAAATCCAAAGAATACAAAAGTTAGGAGTATGTGACTATGAAAATTTGGTTTAAAATCATGGGGTTATTAGCCTTTTTCTTTGGTAGCTATCTTGCAAGCTACATTATTGTTGCTATGTTCTATGAATTCGCCTATGAAGTAAATATCTTCGAAAATAACAAGTTGGAAGTGGAAATGGCATTAGTAGGAGATACTTTGTTCTGCTTAATATTAATTGGATTTGTATTCTGGAGACGACGCCGTTTGGCAGAATCTTGCCACTTCGAGAAGCCGAAAACTTCCGTATTTTTTGTAACCATCCCTCTTGCAATTTGCTTAAATCTGTTTCTTACCTTTGTTATGCCGTTTGTCCCACTAGATGAGTCTGCGATCGAAATGCAAGAGATGTTTAAACCATTCTTAGAAGCTCCATTATGGATGCAAATCCTGATTCTTGGAGTATTTGCTGCAGTAAATGAAGAATTGATGATGCGCGGACTAATTTTCCATGAACTCAGACGAAAAATGCCCATCATCGTTGCAGTTGTAGTACAGGGTACACTGTTTGGTTTGCTTCATATGAATCTATTTCAAGTCGCATATGCTGCTCCTATGGGAATACTCCTCGGTTTTATTTATGTGTGGACTCGCTCCATTTGGATCACGATGTCGATCCATTTTTTCAACAATCTCACTTCTACCTTGCTTAGCAATTATGTAGCCGAAGACATCTCCGGAAGTATCATTTACTCCATTTTCTTCTTTGTCTTGACTATTGTATTTATTGTTTGGTTATATCGTTTGCAATTTGCCGATCGTACAGTTGCAACCATGACAAATGAAAAAGAAGCTGCCAGCATCTAGGCAGTACAAATAACAAAGCTTACTCTCTATGTATTTCATCTGAGAGTGAGCTTTTTCTGATCACATTAAAAAGCATATTGACTCTGTATCTAGGTACAGAGTTCATAATAAGAAAAGAGGAGGTATAGGATGAATGGAATATCGATCAGCAAAGTAGCAAAATTATCAACTGTTTCGATCGAAACAGTTCGATACTACGGAAAACGAGGATTAATATCAGAACCTCCTCGAACCAAATCCGGGTATAGAATGTTTCCTGACAAGGTAGTCGAAGAAATCAAATTTATTAAACAAGCGCAGAATCTAGGATTTACCCTTTCGGAAATAAAACTTCTTTTATCCTTATTAAACGACGATGACAACTTACCAATCGAGCAAATGTACCAATTCGCTACAACAAAAGTGCAAGAAATTGAGGACAAAATAAATCAATTAAATAATTTTAAATCCTTATTAGAACAAGCAACGAACCATCCTATTTCAGAGCTTCCATTACCAAAGAATCAATGCCCGATTATAAAAAAGTTATCCGATGGAGGAATTGAAAATGGGTAAGAAAGTCGAAATATTTACAGCTGGCAGTTACTTATGTGATGCTACGGTAAAACAAGTACAAAATTTGGTGTGTTCCCATTGCGAAGTGATCATTTATAACCTAAATAAAGAAAGTGTCACCCCACAATGGGAAGATGCAGCCAAAGCTTATAGTATTCGATCTATTCCAACTGTTGTATTAGATGGAAAGGTAATAAATATAGAAGGATTGAAAAAGAAATGAGTCAACTTTCCCATACAAGATCCTGAAAAAATAGTATCATCCTATAATGAAGACTAGAAAAAGAATAGTATTATTAAAAGTAAAAAAGCAATTTTTCTTTCTCGGAGGACGCAAAGTGAACATTTACCTTGTCCGACATTGTCTAGCAGAAGGCCAGGAACCAAATGCAAATCTCACTATCAAAGGGAGAGAGCAAGCTGAACAATTAGCAAATCTCCTCCAAAACAAAAAGATAAATTCTATTATTTGTAGTCCTTATGCCAGAGCAAAACAATCAATTCAACCCTTTGCTGATCAGTCCAAATTGACCATCGAGATGGACCAACGTCTGATCGAACGAATTTTAAGCCCCATTCCTTGTACTGATTGGTTACCGTTACTTCAAAAGTCTTTTTCCGATATGGATTTTTGTGTGGAAGGTGGGGAGTCAAATAGAACTGCTATGATTAGAGGTATTTCCGTAATAGAGGATACAATGGTAAATCATCGTTCTGCTGTCCTTGTCACACATGGAAACTTATTAACGCTCATGCTTCACTACTTTGACTCCTATTACGGATATGAAACATGGTCCCAAATGACAAATCCAGACTTGTATAAGCTCACTTGGGAAGAGAATAAATATCTTATTGAGCGCCTTTGGAGCGAAGATAAATGAATAACATGAATGCACAATACAACTCTCATCCACAGATCAAGGCTAATTGCACTGGAGGAAGACCAACGAAATGATATTTTTAACCAGATTAACAACGATACTAAAAACATTAAAAGGAGAACTTCTCACGCTATATTACGCTTTTCGAGACCCTCGTACCCCTATCCAGGTAAAATTACTTACCATTTTAGTCGTTGCATATGCTTTTAGTCCGATCGACCTCATATCGGATTTGATCCCCTTTTTAGGTTTGTTAGACGATTTACTCATGGTACCTCTTGGAATTTCCTTTACAATGAAACTGATTCCCGAAGATGTTTTAGCAGAATGTCAGGAAAAGGCTGGTGTCCTACCTTCTCCTTCCGAAGAAGAGCCAAAAAAATCGTATACTCGTACACTCAAGCTGCTAGTTTGGATTGTAATATTAGTAGTAATCGCTTTTATCTTATATACGCAAATTCGATAAAACACTCTAGAAAATGGACCACATCTAGATATTCACCTTATGTTTAGAATATGGACTCAAAAGGGTAACAAAGTTTGCTACAATTTTTCCTGAAAAGATAGAAGGAAGCTCAAACGAAGGAGCGAAGAATGGATGTCTTTTGATCTCAATATGTTATGGTGGGGACTCATAATACTCTTATTTGTCCTCTCATATGTAGGATTAATAGTACCAGGTATACCTGACGCACCGTTAATGATGGGAGGTTTCTTAGTCTATCATTTTCTCATAGATGACCAATCTCTGTCATGGTGGTTTTGGATAACCATGGGGATTTTGATCGTGGTGATGGTTACTCTCGATTGGATTTCGGGAGGACTTGCGGCTAAGAAACTCGGCGGTTCCAAAGGAACACTGATTGCTGCTCCACTTGGAGTACTCTGCTTCTTTTGGTTGCCTTTTGGAGTGGTATTAGGTCCATTCCTTATGTGCTTGATTCTCGAACTCTGTCATAAAAAACCTTTTACTACGGCTGTCAAAGTGGCAGCAGGAACAGTAGTAGGGTTTATTAGTAATATTGTAGTCAAGATCATCGCATTAACTAGCGCAAAAGCATGGTTTTTCTACTTAATTGCGTAGAAGCCATGTAAATAAGCCAACCTCCACGAAAGCGATCCGGAGGTTGGCTTATTTATTTGATATTACAGATTTTGTCGTTGTACTCTCCGTAGCTACTGATTCCTCCATACTAGTAGATGATGGAGTGTATTAGGATAAAAAGCTGGAGTCTGGAAGCTAGTTTGATTAGAAGCCATAGTAGATTAACCTTGCAGGGTATAAGTTGTTACTACTGAATTTCCTCCATTGGCTGGAGTTACTCCAATCGTTTCTTGTACCCCTCTAATGAATCGGTGCTAAATCTTTAAGACACACGAAAAACTCCCTCGATTCATTACTGGGGGTTTTTTACATTTTATTCATGCCAATTCTACATATCCATATATCAAATCTTAATTAAATGTAAATAACAAGAGGCTGTTGCATTAATAAAGCAGGAACCTTTGACCCATCAGCGGTTAGAGCAAATCGTTTTTGTGTCGGATCGACTTTTGCGCCAAACCGCAACAGGAGTGAGTTCAAAAAGATGAGTGGGTGGTATTATGTAACAAAGCTCAACAACTTTTATTTACTAACTATATGACAATTGTCATATAGTCTTCATTGACGTTCATGACTATTTTTTCAAGCAATTACTGGTTACTATATTAGAAACAAACTCAAACCTTTAGGAGGAAAAATGAGTAAAAATAATTTGCTAACATTAAAAAAAGAAGTTGCCCCTTTTGAACATTCGGACATGAAGTCTAGCGTAATGCAATTATTTAATACTATTCCATTGTTTTTCTTACTCTGGTTTGCTTCATATCAAAGTCTTAAGATCTCATACTGGTTAACCCTTGCCTTTGCTGTGGTTACGGCTGGATTTGTTATTAGGATTTTCATTATTTTCCATGATTGTTGCCATCAGTCTTTTTTTAAAAACAGAAAATTAAACTCCATTATTGGTACGATTACAGGAATAATTACCATGTTTCCTTATGAGAAATGGAAACATGATCATTCGATTCATCATGCTACTAGCAGTAATTTAAACAAACGCGGAACCGGTGATGTCTGGATTATGACGGTGGATGAGTACGTTGCGGCTTCTTTTTGGGAGCGTTTATCGTACAGATTATACCGCAATCCAATCGTCATGTTTGGACTGGGGCCAATTTATCTTTATCTAATCTCTAATCGTTTGAATCATAGGGACGCGAACAAAAAAGAACGTATCAACACCTACATTACGAATCTATCTATTATAAGCATTTATGCTTTCATGTGTTGGGCAATTGGCTGGCAAACCTTTCTCTTAGTTCAGCTCCCTATCCTCTTTATTGCTGGATCACTTGGAATCTGGTTGTTTTATGTACAACATCAATTTGAGGATTCTTATTTCGAGGATCAGGAAAATTGGGATTATGTAAAAGCTGCAATTGATGGCAGCTCCTACTATAAACTTCCAAAGATTTTGCAATGGATAACTGGTAACATTGGGTTTCATCATGTCCATCACCTAAGCCCAAAAGTACCGAACTACCATCTTGAAAAAGTTCATGATTCTACCTTGGAGCTTCAGAAAGCCACAACTATTACGATCGGATCAAGCTTAAAAGCGTTGCGTTTCCGTCTTTGGGACAGTAAAAATAAAACGTTTATCAGCTTTAAGGAAATCAAACACCTTCTCAAAGAAAAAAATCAGACTTTGAGAACAGAACAACAAACCATCCTGCAAGAAAAATAGAAGAATCAACCAAAACCCATTCGATTACAAATTGAATGGGTTTAATCACTTCCATTACTCAAAAATCTCTGGCTAAATTATCTATTAGGCAACATACTTTGCATAATAAAAGAAATTTGAGAGAGGGGTCCTTATGGAAAAGTGGTATCAAATTTTTCCCAAAAATACCGGACTTAGTTTGTATGTTTGGATCATTTTCTGTATTTTACCTTTTTATTTTATTTTTAAATCATCTTCCACTTTAGAAATTGTTATTGGCGTTACTATCATTATTCTATTTTTTATTTCTTATCGTTTTTCTTTTATTTCCAAGGGATGGATCGTCTATGTTTGGACGTCAGTACAAATTGTGATTTCGGTCATTATGACCATCTTATATGGTTATGTTTATTTCTCCCTTTTCTTAGCATTTTTCATTGGCAACATTAAAAACACAGTTGGATTTTATACGTTTTATATCATTCATCTTGTTAGTACTATTGCTGTTATCAATGTTGGATTTATCAACAAAAATCCAATCTTCTTCTCACAGCTCCCATTTATTGTTATATGTATAATGGCTGTTATTCTATTACCATTCAATACGTATAACCGAATTAGACAGGAACAATTAGAAGGCCAATTAGAAGACGCTCATAAGCGGATTGCAGAGTTAGGTAAAATAGAGGAACGACAACGGATTGCCCGCGATCTTCATGATACATTAGGGCAAAAATTATCATTGATTGGTCTAAAAAGTGATTTGGCAGGAAAGTTAATCTTTTTAAAACCAGAGGATGCCAAAAAAGAGATAGAGGATATTCGCCAAACAGCTAGAACAGCTCTAAAAGAAGTGCGGGAAATGGTATCGGAAATGCGAGGAGTAAAGTTAGAAAAGGAAATCTTCCATATTCAGCAAATTTTACATGCAGCAGAGATGGAATTTAAGCTGGAAGGAAACACGAAACTGACTAGTACTCCATTATTAGTTGAAAGTGTTTTGAGTATGTGTCTCAAAGAAGCTGTGACCAATGTGGTGAAACATAGCAAGGCCACTGTTTGCACTCTTTTTATTGAGCAGTTACGAAATGGGTTACACATGAAAGTCCAAGATAATGGTGTGGGTTTTCATAAGAAAGATTTTTATAAAGGGAATGGGCTACAGGGAATGAAGGAACGGCTTGAATTTCTAAATGGGAATTTAGAGATCGAATCAACATCCCATGGAACCACTATATATATGACTGTTCCCAATGCTATCAAATATTCAGTATAGGAGGGATTGGAATGATACGAATTGTCATTGCCGAAGATCAGCAGATGTTGCTAGGAGCACTGGGTTCTCTCCTTGATTTGGAAGAAGATATGGAAGTGGTCGGAAAAGCTAGAAATGGAGAAGAAGCATTATCCTTGGTAAACAGTCTCGATCCAGATGTTAGTATCATGGATATTGAAATGCCGCTCAAAACAGGGCTTGAAGTTGCAGAAGAGATTAGAGATAAAAAATGTAAAGTCATCATCTTAACAACATTTGCCCGCAGTGGTTATTTTGCAAGAGCTCGAAAAGCAAATGTCAGCGGTTATCTGCTAAAAGATAGTCCTAGTGAAGAGTTAGCTAATTCCATTCGGGTTATTATGGACGGTCGCCGTGTCTATTCTCCTGAATTGGTCGACATGGCTTATGAAGAAGAAAATCCGTTAACCGAACGGGAAAACCAAGTTCTTGGATTAATGGCTGATGGAAAAAACACAAAAGAAATAGCCAGTCAACTCTATATTACAACGGGAACTGTTCGCAACTATATCTCGGTGATCCTAGATAAACTCGATGTAAGTAATCGGATTGAGGCTATTGTACGCTCAAAAGAAAAGGGATGGTTTAAATAGATCAGCTAGTCAACTGGAGACTAGCTGATCTATTTTTAGGATCGAAATTTAGCTTATTTGCTCTACCATTTACTTTTCTATGAGATATTCTAACCAATTATTTTTCCCTATACCAATCATTTTTCCTTACGATGTCTTTTTTGTATCCCCTCTTCTTTTCTCTCCCAATAAAACAACTTTTCTCTAGACCCACTCGGATCTCCCTTGTTATCCTAAATAAGCTCAAGGGAGGTATTGATAACTTGCACAACCAAAAGTCAGCCAAACTCAATCAGAGTGCTGCCTTACTTAGTATTTTCTCATACATATGTTTATCTATTTTAAAACTTACCATTGGATATATCGCACATTCTGAAGCACTTACTGCAGATGGCTGGAACAATTCTACTGACATTCTAGCATCTGTTGCAGTTCTCATCGGTTTACGCCTAGCTGTAAAACCACCCGATTCAGACCACCCCTACGGACATCGCCGTGCCGAAACAATCTCCTCTCTCGTTGCATCTTTCATCATGTTTGTTGTAGGGTTAGAAGTGCTCTTTTCTGCTGGACAGAAAATAGTACTAGGACCGACCGATCATCCAGACCCGATTGCCATCTGGGTCTGTCTCTTTGGTGCATTGGTCATGGGTTTGGTCTATCAGATTAACGTACGAATTGCAAAGAAAACCCAAAGCCAAGCAGTAATGGCTGCAGCAAAAGATAATTTATCCGATGCTCTCGTTAGTATAGGAGCTGCTATTGGAATTATCGCTGCTCAGTTTCAAATGGCATGGCTAGATTCGATTACAGCACTCATCGTTGGTTTGATCATCCTAAAAACAGCCTATGACATTTTCCAAGAATCCTCACATAATTTGTCAGATGGGATTAACACCGAAGTATTAGACCAAATCTATCATCAGATCTGTCAAATAGAGGGTGTCTCTCAAGTCGCAGACATAAAAGGTAGAGTCCATGGTAAAGACCTGCTTCTCGATATTGATATCCATGTTCATCCAGAACTCACCGTCTACGAAAGTCACTTGATCACAGAAGAAATGGAGGATCTCCTAAAACGAAATTTCCAAATCTCCCATATTCAGATCCATGTTGAACCACAACAGTTGACCTGTGGTCCCCCTTTTTGGAGTAATGAATAGGTGCGATGAGAGAGTTTACATTTTTGATATACGAATCCTATTTTCTTTTCACAATCTCTCTGTACAATAGAAACAAAGATGTTTTGAAAGGGGCTTTGGAGATGGTTTGGATGTCCATTATTGGGATATTAGAAGATAAACTCTCCCTAAAATTTATCGCGCTCACCTCCAGCACTCTCTTTTTGTCTCTGCTACCTTATTTGATTGGGATGTATGTGAATTTAAAAAGAAGACGTGTCAGTTAAGGACAACCACATATAATCAACTCCAACCGCTCAAAACGGTTGGAGTTTTTTTGAAAAAAGATAAGGTTATAAGAGCTGTGTTACTGTTGAGAAGTTCGTAGGTGAGAAAACGCTTGCATCGCATGGTACCAAGCGGCAACACTACCATCTGGAACACTTGCAGTTAACCATTTTCGCTTGCCATATCTACGACAAGATCCTTGTTCAAGTAACATGAGATCATCAGCACACTCGGCAAAATGTAAATCTTGGGTGACGATTAAGGTAATTCGATCTTTTGGTTGATTTTGAATCTCTTCTAGAAGTAATTGTTTTCCAAGGGAATCAAGCATATGAGTCGGTTCATCTAAAAGCAAATAGGGAGGGTCTGGGAGGAGAGCTTGCGCAAGAAGATAACGTTTTAATTCTGCACCTTGTAATTCAGATAATCGCTTTCGTCTAGCGGCAGCTAGTCCCCAACGAGCGATCATCTCCTTACACTTTTGTCGTGCTCTCGGAAGTTGATGAAAATAGGCAATCATTCGCAACGATTCTTCTACTTCCATCTCATCCATAATTTCGATGGTATCTGGTACATAGGAAATCCGTTGTTGTATAAAACTTGCCTGCGGATCTTGAAAAGCAGCTGCTTTGGACCACAGATGCTCGGAACCGAAAGCAATTCGCCCATCATCTGGTACCATCCAAGTTGACGTAACACGTAACAAAGTCGATTTACCAGAACCTTCTGGTCCTAAGACAACTGTAACACCTGGATGTACCGTAGCAGAAAAGTCGAGCAAACCTCGATGTGGATGAGAACGTCGACGATAAGTTGGATGGTGTTCTGTTTGTGACTGATACATTTTAGTAACATGTGACCATTCGATCCACAAGGATATCTCCACCCTTTCAGAAAAAATATAAGATGATATCTACCATGATAGCATGAGCTCTTTTTGGGAAAGATAGGTCACGTATAATAGACAAAAATCCTTCACTTTTTCTAACCTTAAAAAAGAATGCTCACTCCTATAATAGAATCCATTATTTACCTTTCTATAAAAGTCGCTTAATTCCTGTTATAATTTCCCCATATCACCAAAAATTATCACTTTTTAAAAAAACGGACTTATTTTTCACAAGTTCGTCTTATTTCTTGTATAACTTAGCATTTGCTCTAAATACCTCACGAACTAACTTACTATTCAAATTATTTATCACCGTACTGTCTCTCTTTATACTCTCCAATAACCAATTCAGTAGCTGCTTGGATATACTATTCAATTTTAAAAAAAATGAAAAGACCCAATCGTGTTGATGGGTCTTTTTTGAAAGATATAATTTGTAATCTAACTTTACAGAGCTTTTTTGGCTGCTTCCAAAGCTGCTTCATAGTTTGGATGATTCGTAGCTTCTGGTACGTATTCTACATAGGTTACAGTGTCATTGGCATCTACAACAAACACTGCACGTGCAAGAAGTCTCATATCTTCAATCAGAACACCGAAAGCGGTCCCGAAAGAAGCTTCACGATGATCAGAAAGAACTTTTGCGTTTTCAAGACCCGCTGCTCCACACCAGCGTTTTTGTGCAAATGGAAGATCCATGCTGATCGTTAGTACTTCTACACCATTCAGGTTGGCTGCTTCTTCATTGAATTTGCGAGTTTGGAGATCACAAACACCTGTATCTACAGATGGTACGACTGAGATAAGGCGTACTGCCCCTTTGCTATCTGCAAGTGTCACAGGAGAAAGATCATTTGCAAGGACGGTAAAAGCTGGTGCTTTGTCCCCTACTTTAATCTCTGGACCAACCAATGTTTTCGCATTACCTTTGAACGTAATAGCTGCTTCACGTTTCGTTGCCATATATGTACACCTCTTTAAATAGGATCGACTTTCTCAACGTCTTTTCCATTCTATCAAAAATTTGCATCCCCTGAAATGGTCGCTATGTATAGATTACATAAAAAGCGAGCTACCCTAGTTTGAGTAAAGACGATTGCTATGATTCATGGAGCGTAAAACGAGGAAGTGCCTGCCATATTAGCAAGTTCTTTTGTATAACTAGTGTTAAATAGTAGGAGCAGAGAAATATAATTAGACCTTATTCTACTAATGAAAAGGCTAACTATACATTTAATCTATCTATAACTCGTTGCATAAATCAAAGTTAGACATAGGCAATCCTCTGGCTTTAGGCTCATTATGCAATATGATCTATCTCATCTAACTCAACAGGTTCTATATGCTACAATATGACCCAGGGAAAGGAGCTGTCTATCATTGAACACTACCATCACTCCCCTAGCTATTGCCAAACTACTCATCTTACTTCATGACGAACAATCATCAGGTGAGAAATTAGCATTCCGTGTTATCCCTCTCACTTCAGGATGTAGTACACCTTCCTTTGCATTGGAGATTACGGAACGACATCCTGCTTGGGAAGAGGTTCTCATAGAAGGAATTCTGTTTACTTTTCCATCTGTAGATCGGGTTTGGATGGAGGGGCTTGTAATCGACTTTCAACATGAAAATAACCGATTTTCAATATACCACCCTAATCCACCATTTCTCTCTGATTGCCAGCTACCTCCTTTGTAGAAAGGAGAATTAAATTGTCTACCCTTTATACTTCTAAATGGTTTTGGATTATCGGAGTTCCAATCATGATTGTTATCATAACGGTAGTTGGCTTCCTTTACTGGACTGTTTCTCGCTATGATGACCTCGATTCGCTCCCACAGTCAGCTCCCAAAACCGCCATCGTACTGGGAGCTGCTCTTTGGGATAATGAACCTTCTCCAGCTCTAAAAGAACGTTTGCTAACAGCAAAGAAACTAATGGATGAAGGAAAAGTAGATCGCCTGATTTTAAGTGGTGGGCTTGGTTCCCGTGATCGACTAACCGAAGCAGAGGCAATGCGGCGTTTCCTCGTTGATCAAGGGGTTCCAAATGAGCATCTAATACTTGAGACAGAGTCACACAATACATTGGAAAACATCCAAAATTCAGTAAAGTTTTTGAATGGTTCCAAAGAAGTAATTGTGGTCACCCACGACTATCATATGTACCGTGCGCTTCAGATTACAAAACAGCTTCAACTGACAGCGGTTCCTTATCCAACTCACTCTCACGTACTTTTTGGTCCCTTCCACAAACTACGTGAGACGCTGGCGATCATGAAATACTATATTTCTGGAGAAATAAAATAAGTTACATTAATAGTAAAAGAGCAGTGTATCCTACGAATACTCAGGAAACTGCTCTTTTATCTGTTGAATTAACTGGTTATCTAATACTAGACGAAACGAATTCCATGGAGCATCATCTAGATCTATTTTCCCATTCTCCATCTGATCCTGGTATTGTTCTATCTTGGATAAGAGATCAGCTAAATCTACTCCTTCCCATGTACTCGGATATAGTGCTAACTTTCGTTTGGCTGCCAAAAGCATCTTCCGTGCTCCACCTACGTTACCATTACGATGATGATAGAGTGCTACAGCTACTTGCAGCAATCCCTGATAAAATATATCCCGTCCACATTCCAACCAAAGGTCCTCTAACACTTCATGACACTCGAAATAATCTCTTGTGGTGTGAAAATGGTAAAAAAATGCTAGATACTGCTCAGGATAGCTACTCACTATCTCCCACCTTAATCTTTCGGTTTTAAACTCTACATTTCTGTCTCTCTTTTCGCTACAATAGAGAGAACACTTAGGAAAGGATCGAATTCATGAATTTCCAAACTGCTTCTGAGGAAAACCTCGTCCTACTAGTCGAAGAGATCAAAAGCCGTCTCAAACTAGTAAACGCGTCCTTAATTCGCCCTGAAGACTTTGATCTTGCTAGCTATTCAGAGCTATTAGAGATCTATGAGATGATCGTCAAAAAGCAACAACTTACCATGATGGAAATCGAAGGCGTGCTGGACGAGTTAAAAAGCCTAAAAAAATAGTGCGAGAAAACGCCCTTGTAGAGACTTTCTTACGAGGGTTTTTCTATGAGTTTTAGCAGGATGGAATCCGGAATATTTTATTATCTCATAACCTTTCGCTATTTCCCAAACCACTTCGCAATCTCCTCTGGTAATGGTCTACTTTTGCGCTCCTTCAGATCAATGGTCACACTCGTCACTTCTGCCTCAGCCACTAATTCCCCTTGCTCATTAGAAATTGTTTGGTAAAAAACAAAGCTACTTCTTCCACGGTGTTTCGGCTCAGTAGTCACAGTGAGTTTCTGTCCAAGGGTTGCCTCTTTGCGGTAATCAATCTCAATCCGTACGGTAACAGTACCAATTCCCATCTCAGTCAGCTGATCAAATGGCACGCCTGCCTGGTTATACCAAATTTCACGGCTCCATTCGATATATTCTAGGTATTTTGCATTATTCACATGCCCCATTACGTCGATTTCGGTTGGACGAACCTCTATCTGGATACTAGTTTTCATCGTTATTTCTCCTCCTTTTCTTTTATCTTAAACGATTAGTCTTTGAAATAAATGGTTGACTTCTACTCGGAAAGGGAGTATATTATTCCTTGTGGTTACGAACTAACACCATAAACTGGAAAATTGATAACGGGACGTGGCTCAGCTTGGTAGAGCACCTGGTTTGGGACCAGGGGGTCGCAGGTTCGAATCCTGTCGTCCCGATCATGAAAAAGACTACTCCATAATGGAGTGGTCTTTTTTGTTGTATTCAGAATGAACAAATCTCTGGAAAAAAATTCTGTTCTTCCTCTTGTCACGAACGTTTGTTCTAGTTATAATGAGAACAACTAAACAAGAACACGCGTTCGGAGAGTGATACCATGTTAGAAAATCGCTTTGTACACCCTGGTGATTTAGATTGGATGCGACAAGATGATCCTTGTCAATCCACTTATACTCCTGACGATTACTTATTACTTAGCATTCGTATCCAGCAGGCATATGAACAGAATCGTCCATTACTCGTCGTCTGTCAGAGCCAATTTGGATTACAACAATATTGTGGCTACATAAAATCCATTGATCCAGAAGAACGCCATCTAATATTACGAAATGGCACGATCAAACGTGAGATTGATTTTGGATTGGTGATGAACGTAGAGGTTTTATAATCTAGCTTTATTTTCAGAGGATATAAAAAAGAGAGCTTTCTACTTAGAAAGCTCTCTTTTTTATATCTCACTTCCAATTATCTTCTACTACTCCATGATCTAGTTTGGATATCTCTATTTTCTCATCTCGATCCCTCCTAAGTTAAAACGCAAAAACAATACTCATGGGATAATATAGTCGCCTTTAGGTTAAGATAGTTACATCAGTTTGAATAAAGAACTCCAGTAAATGAAAAGCCCTTGACGAATCCCCTCTTTAACATACATATACTAAGTATAAATTTCTTCATTTTTCATGTATTTTTACGAATTAACAAAATAGTATAAAATATTAATGAAAACTAACTCAAATTCACTCTCTAGAGGAGGCAGTTTGATGGGAAACTTTCCTGAGTGGTTTCGTTACCGTCAGACAGATGACCCGTTTATCACATTCTCTAGTGTTCATCTTTGGACCATTTTTCTATTTTTTTTGGGTCTAACGCTCCTATTTTGCTCTCGTCATTGGCTAAAAAAAGAACGGATTAACACGACAATACGCTATCTTTTCGTTTTCTTTCTTATTTTTGGAGAGCTGTATTGGTATATCTGGAAAGCACCCCAAGCAAAATTGAACTTAGCCAGCGATTTACCACTCCAATTATGTAGTATCTCAGGATTCATTGCTATTTATGTATTTCTAACCCGACAAAGAAAGCCATTTGACTTTCTCTACTATATTGGCATTGCAGGTGGTACCTTCGCCATCCTCACACCTGAACTACCTCATAACTTTCCTCACTTTCACTACATTGGCTTTATGCTAAGTCATATTACGATCGTCTATGCTTGTTTCTTTTTGTTGTGGGTAGATGATTGGATACCATCTTCCAAAAGCATTATTCGAACTTTTTTCTATCTCAATTCAATTGCTCTGTTTGTTGGACTCATCAATTGGGGTACCGGTGGAAACTACATGTATCTAGCTCGTAAACCACATTATCCAACACTTTATGATTATTTAGGTCCACATCCATGGTATATCCTTAGTTTAGAGATTGTCGTTCTCTTCGTTTGCCTTATCATGTATTTACCATTTAAGAGAAACCGGCTCCATAATTCCAAAGAGAAACTAATGTCTAGGTAGATACTGTTGTACCGCAGTATCTACCTGGACTTTTTTATGATTTGACATACTTTTCGTATAAATACGATTTGTTTTCCACTATACTAAATATGTGGACTATGTCCAACTCATCCTACAGATGATGGGCTGGACATAGTTACGCTATTTATCCTCTGATGAGATAAAGTAACTAAATCCAGCCTCCTTTTCTGTAGAGATTCAAGGAGGTCATTATCATGGCAAAGAAGAAGAAACGATCCAAAAGCAACGCAACATTATTTGTAATTACAAACATGAATACAGAGGATGAAATCAAAAAAGGCGATAAGCGGCAAATGCGCTGTGGTGAATGTGAATACTATACGGAACATAAGGCAATCTCCATCCGTCCAAACAGATGGAAGTGTCTCGAATGTGGTAGTAAACGACACGACATCTACTAAATAGTTTTTTATTAGCCTTTTTTGTAATAGATACTATCCAACTGGATAGTATCTTCTTAATTAATTGTAGATAAACCACTTCTGATCACCATGTTTAGAAGTGGTTTTTTTATTAGTTGAAGGGAAATCGCCAATTGACGTACATTATACAAATTTATAATGAGCTTGTTCCATAAATCAAGTTAAACATAGGCGCACCTCTGGCTTTAGGCTAATTATGAACATAATAAAAAGCAACACCACTTAACCTTCGACTTCTTCATTCCCCTTTTTGGTACCAAAAATAAATAGAGAGACACCAAGTGGTATCTCTCTATCTTGCAATAATTTGGGGACTATTAGTCAGGTAGACGTTCCCACTGCCAGCCATTATTGTTGTATCCGTTATTATAATTGTCATAGTTGTAGCCATTGTTATAACCGTTGTTAAAATTGCCATAGGTATAGCTGTTATTTGTGTAGCCATTCCGTTGTGGCGGCTTCTTTTTCTTTATGGCGAATGCATGCTTACCGATTGTTTTGATCGTTACAAGTTCGTTTTTGACCCAAGGAGATGTTGCAGTTCTTGGGTTGAAGAAGAACAGTGCGCCACCTGATGGATCAGATCCATTAATGGCATCCTGTACGGCTCTTTTGGCACTTTCATTTGGTTGCTTCCACCATATAGAACCATTTGTAACTGATTCAAAAGCACTTGGTTGGTAAATAATCTGGGATATTGTATTAGGAAAGTCTGGGCTTTTTAATCGGTTTAATATTACTGCAGCCACTGCTACTTGTCCTTGATATGGCTCCCCTTGGGCTTCGGCAAATACCACTCTCTCCAAAAGTTGAATATCTGCCTGACTATAACCTCTAAACATATTAAAAAACATGATGATCACTCCTCTTATGATGTGAGGAGCAATCAGCTGGCTCTGCTGATTGCCCCCTGTATTCTTTTTTCAAAGTAGAAAAGAAAATACAGGGGACTACCAGCAGAAAATTATTGCAAGAGAGGAAAGAGTATTTTTGTACTCTTTCGAATTATTATTCTACTATAAAGATAAGAAAAAGGAAAGAGAGATTTCAGAAATTGGTTCAATGTATATTGGAGGTCGGCAGAGGCTGTGGTTTTTTTGTTTTACGATATAACATATAAAGGAAAGGAAAGAGCCTGCTATCATGGTTGTAAAATAATCCAAGAAAGCAGGCTTTTTGTTTATTTATATCCCAAAAGGGTTCTTGTGAACTACATCGCCATTGAAATGGGCGAATTCCCGTTTGCAAATCTTAAAAACAACCGCCACCGCCATCAAATCCACCGCTACAACTATCAAATCCACTGCTAAATCCACTACCTGAACAAAGAGTACCATACACCATGGATTCAGAATGGGTAGAATCATGACTACCAAGTTTATTTTTGTTTTTTTGAGCATTTTTCTTTTTTGATTTGTTCCATCGGAAGAAGTCGAGAAAAGAGCTTCTTTTCTTTGTTTGTTTCATCAATACCAGCTCCTTATATTCTGAATTGGTGGAGCGCTACTTTAATTATTATTATATCGACTCTTTTTCTCTCAAAAGAAAATTGATAAATATTTTATATTTTGCCTGGCAACGAAAGAGGTCTAATAGCCTCTTTGTCCAAGTGAATTATTTTATTTGGTTCATCTCTACTTATCTCCAGCTAGTAGTACTTTTTTATTATCTTTTAGCAGAAAGTCTGTCATATTGCATTTTAAACAGCTTTAGCAAGTGTGGAATATCTTCCTCTCCTTTCATTCGAAAACTTACCCATCCTGAGTTTGGAAGAACGTGATGCGGTTCTGCCTGTTTTGTTTCAATGAGTTCATCTCGAACAGATTTAGGGAATGGAAGATCAGCAAGTTGCTCTCCATGAAGATGGCCTAATTCTTTATTTTGATAACGAAATTCTACTCCTCCAAAACGATGTTCATGCTCACTGACTCCATCCCAACTAAGAAGATACTTTCTTAGTGTTTCTAGTATCATTCGTCCTCACCTTTCCTTATCTATATATTCAGATGATGAAACCCAGCCTCTAACCTTCCAACGGGACACTTTTCCTTTCTACTTTTCCAAACTGCAAATAATAAAACACCAGAATCCCTACATGTAGCATAGTAAGAACAAGAAAAATATTGCTATAAACAGAGCCGGTAGGATAAAAGTTGATAGGATTGAATCGAACATCAGAACCAAGATCGACCACTTTACCATAAACGCCTGAAGCCACTGCTCCTGCAATGAAGTTGATCATGGATAGTAGTCCCATTCCCACTCCAGCCTGTTCTTTATGCAAGGTCATAGATACGGAGTTAGCCAAAGCGATCATCATAAATGTTTGCCCCACATTACCAAAGATCAAAAAGATTGCAATCCATACAGCAGATACTCCAATAAAAGTGGAAAGCAAGCTAAAGCAAGCCACTAATGATCCAGACGCAACAAAAAAGAGAAATGAATTTCCTTTCAAATCTGCCAATTTACCGCCTTTTCTACCTAAAATGGCGGAGGCTATCGCAGCAGGAACCATAACAAACCCAATCCAGCTAGGTGTTAGCTGATGTACATGAGCCAACAATAATGGACTTAGAAAATGAAGGGAAAATCCAATTCCACTTATGAGAAAAGCAATCGTTAACCGAAGAGTATAGCTTTTATTTCGAAACAACATAGGTTGAACAAACGGTTCCGAAACATATTGAATACGTAGGACGAACATTATACCAGTGATCAAGCCGAAGATTGGAAACCACCATATACCACTTGTAACACCTAGTAGTAGGAATGTTACTGTAGTAGCTAACAACATACCGCCAATCCAATCAAAATTACTAGGTATCCCCTCTTGCTCATCCTTTAGATATTTACGATAAAAAGGAATAGTAATTAAAATGAGCAGAGAGATACAAAACAACCAGCGCCAATGTGTCACACTTACAATAAAAGCAGAAACAACAGGGCCAAGAGCACTCCCAAGAGATAAACCTACAAAAGCCATTCCTGTCGCTGCACCTCGACGTTCTGGAGCAAAGTATCGAACTGGAATTAGCATAGCAGTTGCTGGAATGACTGCTGCTCCGATCGCCTGCAAGCACCTTCCGACCAACACCATCCAAAAAGTTTGGGACACAAGACCGATTAGCGAACCAAAGGCCATAAATCCCAATCCATACGTTACTAAGTTTTGGAGTTTGTATCGATCAGCCAACTTTCCATAAATGACAGTTCCGATGCCATATATCAAAGAATACGACGAAGTGACCCAACTTACTTGTGCAGTAGTAAGATGAAAAGCTTCACGTATGTCAGAAAGTACGAAATTGAACATCAACACGTTCATTGCTGATAGAGCCAGAGTAAACATCAAAATACGTATTAATTTCTCTCCTATTTGATTTGAGCCTTCGACCTGCAAACTCGATAACCACCTTTCGTTCCAAATCTTGACCGTCTGTACTGACTGACATTCTACTTTACAAAAAACTAGGGAGTTAAAGCCCTAGCAAATGTCTGCACACTCTCTGTTATAAATGCCTCTAGTGATATGGTTGAAAAATTGGTGTTGGCATCTAAGTTGTTCATAAAAGCGCCAAAGTGCATCATCATAAATAACATTGCCTGCAACTGTGGGTCTGTTTGAATTAACTTTTTCTTCTCATACATCGTGTTAAAATAATTAGTCAAAATTTCCAGCAGTTGTCGAGGATGCTTTTGTGTTCTTTCAAGAAATCCAGGTAAATGCCCTTCTTCCTTAATGCTGATCATAATCATTTTCCGGTTGCGATTCATCATTTCATGGTAGGTTCGGCTAATTAGAAGCAAATCCGTTTGCAAATCCCACACGAGCTTTTCGCTAAACAGCTTTGTCATTTCTTCGGCATAATGAAAACGGTCAAACGCTGATTCCAAAAGATTTCGTTTACTTCCAAAGTGACGAAATAGAGTCTTTTCGCTTAAACCCGCTGCCGAAGCAATTTCTTGGGTAGAAACACCTTTGTATCCTTTCTCGGCAATTAAATCGATCGCTGCCAATAACAGTTTATCACTACTACTAAGATTTTTACTGCTACCCATTCTCTCTTCCTTCCTGATGTGACTGTCAGCACTTACTGTCAATTTAATTGTATGCTAATTCGAATAAATTGGCAATAAACATTACACTATGATCTTTCCATCATCAAGCAACTAGCTTCTTACTAATCATAATCCCAATGCTCAAAAGCTCTTCCATCACGAACTCGATCTAAGCGACTCACTTTCGCTAGGTTCCATTTCTTATGACGATCATAATAGTGTTGAGCTTCTCTACGAGAATCAAAATAGTCACACTCCACCAAAACATCGATTTTTGCTTTAGGATTAATGGGCAAAAATCGCACATTATGCGTTGTCATGTAAATATTGTGAGCAAAAAACATTAGGAATACATAGACGAATATGTACTGGGGTTTCGTTAGTCTGTTAATAAGAAAAGGGACAAGTATTAGTATTTATATGATAGTAACACGGTTGCAAGCGCCTCGCCTTGTCCCCAAAAGCCGATGCTTTTTTAAAAAACCCCTCACTTCTGAAATAAAGTGAAGGGTTTTCTAATTTACCGTTTTTTATTCACTGAATGAATCGCATGACCAAAGATACCTTCAGCTGCTTCCATCGCTACTTCGCCCAAAGTAGGGTGAGGATGAATGGTTAGCTCGATATCTTCTGCATTCGCACCCATTTCAATGGCTAATACTGCTTCCGAAATGAGAGTGGATGCTTCTGGACCTACGATCTGAACACCAAGTACTTGCTTAGTCTCTTTGTCTGCAACGATTTGGTAGAAACCATCTGCGTTGTTAAGCGATAGTGCACGACCATTGGCAGCAAAAGCGAAACGGCTTACGATTGGCTCGTATCCTTCTTCTTTTGCTTGGTCTTCGGTTAATCCCGTGTATGCAATCTCTGGATCAGAGAAGATAACAAAAGGCATTGCTTGGAAGTCGATGGCACTGTTTTTACCTGCGATCACTTCTGCGGCAATTTTTCCTTCGTAACTTGCTTTGTGTGCAAGAAGATATCCACCAGCACAGTCACCGATCGCATAGATGTCAGCTGCGGTTGTTTTGCATTGGTTGTCGATTTTAATAAATCCACGCTCATCGGTTTCGACACCTAAGATATCGAGACCAATCTCTTCTGTGTTTGGCTTACGACCGATAGAAACCAAAGCATAGTCTGCTGTAAAGGTTTTTTGTTCGCCTTTGACAGTAGCTTTTACTTCGACGGAGTCACCCTTGTTTTCTCCACCTTCAACCATTGCTTCGGTAATGACAGTTACACCCAATTTTTTGAGCTTACGAGTTACCATTTTGGTCAGAGCTGCATCGGTACCTGGCAACAGAGACTTGGTTCCTTCGAGAATGGTTACTTCAGCGCCTAGTTTTGCATAAGCAGTACCTAGCTCTAGACCAATGTAACCACCACCTACAACAATCAGTTTGTTTGGTACTTCTTGCAAGTTCAATGCTTCGGTGGAAGAAAGAATGCGTTTTTGATCAAAAGGAAGAATGGGCAGTTCAGCAGGACGAGAGCCAGTCGCAATGATACATTGGTTGAATTTATAGGATTGGCTAGAAGTATCAGTAACGACACGAGCCGTTTTACTGTCAGAGAAGAATACATCTCCGGATACGATGTCTACGCCATTTCCTTTGAGGAGCCCTTTTACACCGCCGGTCAATTTCTTGACTACGCCATTTTTCCACTCCATCAATTTTGCCATTTGAACTTTAATCTCACCAGTTACTTCCAAGCCCACTTCTTCTGCTTCGCGGATGTGTTGAAAACGCTCTGAAGCGCTGATGATTGCTTTGGATGGGATACATCCACGGTTCAGACATACTCCACCCAATTCATCTTTATCTACGATCGTAACACTTTTACCCAATTGAGCTGCACGGATCGCTGCTACATATCCACCAGGACCGGCACCGACAACCAATACGTCTACTTCTTGTGCTAAATCTCCTACTACCATTTGATCACATCTCCATCATCAATAGATTTGGGCTCTCCAATAGGCTCTTCAGACGGGTCAGGAAGCGTGCTGCAACATCTCCGTCGATGAGTCGATGATCCACCGAGAGCGAGAGGTGGAGGATGGAACGAACTGCAACTTCTCCGTTGTGGACAACTGGTTTTTCTTTGATTGCGCCCACGCCCAAGATCGCAACTTCTGGTTGGTTAATAATTGGCGTAAAGAAAGTTCCGCCCATGTTTCCAAGGCTAGAGATGGTAAAGGTGCTACCTTTGAGTTCATCTGGAGCCAGTTTCATGTCACGTGCACGAACTGCTTTGTCAGTAAGTTCTCCAGCTAGATCAAAGATTGATTTGCGATCTGCATCTTTCAATACTGGAACCATCAGACCATTGTCGGTAGCTGCTGCCATTCCGATATGGTAGTACTTCTTGATCACAATCTCTTCGTTCTCTGCGTCGATGGAAGCGTTCAATGTTGGGAAGTCACGCAAAGCACCGACTACCGCTTTCATGATGAAAGGCAAATAGGTAAGTTTCACGCCACGGTTGGCAGCTTGTTCTTTACCCCATTTGCGAAGTTCGATCAACTCGGTCACATCTACTTCATCCATCAAAGTGATGTGTGCAGAAGTTTGGCGGCTTTCCACCATACGACGGGAGATCGTTTTGCGAATTCCTTTGAGTGGAATACGCTCTTCTTGTCCACCTGCTACAACTGCGGTTGGTGCTGCTGGTTCAGTTTTTGCTGGTGCTGCCACTTTTTCTTCTTCTTTTGGAGCTTCTGTTATACGAGTTTCTTCGCCATCAGCTGCAAATTTCTCTACATCTTCCGCAGTGATTCGGCCATGTTTCGCAGAGCCAGTCACTTTCGTAATGTCGACGCCGAGTTCACGAGCCAATTTCCGCACAGATGGCATCGCTAGAACGCGTTTTTTCTCAGTAGATTCAGCTGCAGGTGCTGGAGCTGCTGTTTCCTGAGCTTCTTGTTTTGCAATTTCTTGTTTTACCACTTCTGCACCAGGCTCTTCTTCAGCAGGAGCATGTGGATCTACAGGAGCATCGCCTTCAATATCAATTACAGCGATAGTAGAATGAACGAGAGCTACTTCCCCTTCAGCTACTTTCAATTGTTTTACTACACCAGTAACAGGAGAAGGAATCTCTACTACTGCTTTGTCCGTTTGTACTTCCGCAAATGGCTCGAACTCTTCAATCTTGTCGCCTTCTTTGACGAGCAACTTTACGATTTCACCTTCGTGGATACCTTCTCCCACGTCCGGCAACTTAAATTCAAATGCTGCCACGCTTATTTCCTCCCTACATGTATCAAACTGTGATCGTACTATTGACGTATTTGGTATGGCCTTGCCTCTATTTCGTAATTTCGCTAACACATCTTTACACATCTGGTACAGCCTACGTAAAAAAGCACGAAATATCGATATTCTGGCTTCCAATAAGTGTGTACCTATCGCAAAGCAGGGTTCATTACCCTCCAACGCACACCTTTCTAAGCGAAACGCTAAACTCATATGCTAGGCGGTGGTACCACAGGCAACCACCGCTCTAGAATAACGAACTATGCTTTTAGAAATTCATGAGGTCTTTTACTGCTTTTGCCACAGATTGTGGATTGTGGAGCCATTGATCCTCAAGCAGTGGGAAAGGCATGTGAGTATTAGGTCCAGTAAGTCGAACGACTGGAGCTTCTAGGCTTAGCAATGCTTTCTCATTGATTTGCGCGATTACTTCTGCAGCTACCCCAGCTTGTTGAGGAGCTTCCGTCAGTACAATCGCACGGTTGGTTTTCTCAACCGACTCTACGATCGTATCGATATCGATTGGGCTAACCGTACGAAGGTCGATTACTTCAATGGAGTGACCTTCTTTTTCAGCAAGTTCTGCTGCTTTGAGCGCAGTGTGAACCATCGCTCCATAGGTAATAACCGTAACATCTTTCCCTTCACGAGCTACGTTTGCTTTACCTAGTGGAACGTAGTATTCACCTTCTGGTACTTCGCCTTTTGCAGAGAAGTACAACTTCAAGTGTTCCATAAAGAAGACAGGGTCATTGTCTTTAATCGCAGACAAGAGCAGACCTTTTGCATCGTATGGATTCGAAGGAATTACTACTTTGATCCCAGGAGTTTGTGCAATGGTACCTTCCAAGCTATCTCCATGGAACTCAGGAGTTTTAACCCCAGCACCAAACGGAGTACGGAACACGATTGGAGAAGTAAAGCGACCTCCTGTACGGTAACGCATACGAGGTGCTTGGTTCACAATGGAATCCAATACTTCATAGATAAACCCGATAAATTGGACCTCGGCAATAGGACGGAAACCTTGCATCCCAAGACCCAGAGCAAGTCCACCAATACCGGACTCAGCAAGTGGTGTATCCATTACACGGTCTGCGCCAAATTGTGCTTGAAGACCTTCTGATGCACGGAAAACCCCACCGTTTTTCCCTACGTCTTCCCCGAAAAGGAGTACGTTAGGATCTTTTTCTAAAGCCACACGCATTGCATCATTAATGGCTTTTACCATTGTCATTGTTGCCATGGATTATTTCCCCTCCTTTTCAAAAGCTGCACGTTGTTCTGCAAGTAGTGGAGGTAGTTCTTCGAACATATCGTTGATTACTTCGCTTACTTTCATTTTTGGATAAGTATCTGCTTTTTTGATCGCATCGGTAACAGTTTGTTTTGCCTCTTCGATCACTTTCTCTTCGTCTTCAGCAGACCAAAGGCCTTTTGCTTCCAAGAACTTGCGGAAACGAGTGAGTGGTTCTTTTGCTTCATACTCATTTGGCTCTTCTGTCGAACGATAACGAGTTGGATCATCTCCAGACATGGAGTGTGGTCCCAAGCGGTAAGTTAAGCATTCGATGAAGGTAGGCTCTCCGTTTAGGGCACGTTCACGAGCTTCTTGAACTACTTTGTAAACTGCAAGCACGTCCATACCATCTACTTGGTAGCTTTTCACACCAGCTGCAAGACCTTTTTGGGCAATGGTTTGCGCATTGGTTTGTTTTTCTACCGGAGTCGAAATCGCATAACGGTTGTTTTGCACGATAAAGATGTTTGGAGTTTTAAATACACCTGCATAGTTCATTGCTTCATAGAAGTCACCTTGGGAGCTACCACCATCACCGGTATATGTAATGGCAATACGTTGTTCGCCACGACGTTTGAATGCCATCGCAACCCCAACTGCTTGAACATATTGCGCACCAATAATGATCTGAGGCATCATAACGTTTACATCTTCTGGAATTTGACCACCATGTTGGTGTCCACGAGACCAGAGGAATGCTTGGTACATTGGATATCCATGCCAGTAAAGCTGTGGAATATCACGGTAACCAGGAAGAATAAAATCTTCTTTTTCCAATGCGTATTGGCTTCCGATCATGGTTCCTTCTTGTCCTGCTACAGGAGCATAGAAACCAAGACGACCTTGACGAGCAAGACCAGTTGCACGTTGGTCCCAAACACGGGTAAATACCATACGTTTCATGAGTTCACGAAGCTGCTCATCGCTCAACTTTGGCATTTCTGCTTCGTTCACCACGGTACCATCTGGAGCAAGAATAGAAAACGCTTCTACCGGCTCCACAACTACTTCTGCCGCTTGTAAACCTTTTACGGTAGAGTTGGCTTTTGCCATGAGTGATTCACCTCTTACAGAATAGAATTATGTGGGGAGCTTTCGCTCGTTAAACTGTTATAATCTGATAGGCAAACTGTACTATAACAGTCTGCTTAAAATCTCCGATTTGTAGAATCCGCTTATAATTCCACATATATTACAACCACATCTAGAACTATCATACACCATCCGGAATAATTGTCAATGAACAGGGAGTCTTGCTTAGGATGTGCGTTTATGCTGGATAATACACAAAAAAACCCGCATCACATTTTGTGATCGGGTGGGTGGACTGATTATACGAAGTTATAGGTCATCCTCGTAGAGACCTTCGCCATGAGGGTTCATAATCGCACTGTGTTTTAATATTTCTTCAAATGTTTTCATTGCAATCTTTCGCTCCGATTCACCCCATAACAACATTTGGTTTTTTAAATTAAGTTGTTCTTTTAACACCTTGTTTGTTTGTGGATAATTGTTCGCTATGCTAGCATCTAATTGATTCATATATCCTATAACAATGTAATCTTGGTATGTATCCAGAACATGATACTCATACTCACTAAAATAGGATATATCTTGTTTCTTAGTTATATAAAGACACATCATTTCTATTTTTTCTGGATTAATAGTCAAACATGAACCAAAATATGTTGAAGTTGCGTCTCTATGTTGCTTAAGCGCTAAGTTTTCCCAACTGCTTGGAATAACCCAGTCGAACCCTAGTCCCGTTACAGACTCGGCTACTTTAATCCTTTGATTATCTGCAGTAAAGTTATACCAGTGAACAATTGGAGTAGTAAATTCAAACTTAGGTCCTGTACCTTCATATGTAAAAACTGGAATATCTAAAATATCGTCTTTATTTATGTCCAACATATCTTTAAATGAAATATTGTCTATTCTAAACGAAGTAGTTTCCAAAAGGTCCATTAGCTTCCCGTCTTGCATAACCAAAACATTATATGCACCTCTATCATCTACTTCCTGATCGTTTCCATATGGTTTTGCAACCACAATACCTTTGCGCCCACTACTATCGATCTTTCCTAAGTGAGAATAGATGGCATTAAGCTCTCCCAAGTCTATCTCTTGAATCGTAGTCAACTGATTGTCCTTCAATTGAAGTAACTTTGCTTTTGCTTTACCAGGTTGATAATCCCCATCTTCATATTCTGGATAACTCGTCATCTCCAGCACTACTAATTCTTCTATCTGGTTATGATCTAGATCTGTTTGGAATATGGTAGTTCCTTTTACGTATGCAATCTGTTGAAAGCCTAGTGTAGGCGATTTTGGATTCATGGTAAGGATAAATGCATTTTGACTCACTTTATCTCTAAAATAAGGTGGCTGCATTCCTTCTTGTCTCGATTCCCGAATAAGCGTAATTTCCGGAATTTTATCTCCAGATAAATCTTGTACCTTTACTTCTTTGACCTCGTCCTGTACATTTACAGGCGTCTTGGTAACCTCATATCCTATTACCTTCTTTTTCATTACAAGGATCTCTTTTTGTTTTGTAGCTGGATACTCGTAAACCGCAATTCCCTCTTTTTTCTGATCCCCGTCTAAATCCCACATAGATAGATTTTGTTCTGGGTCTTGAGCTAACATTCTTACTCCACTTGGGATAAACTCCTTCGCATCCTCTTGTAACTCAGCAAATGCCGGTTCTATTACAAAAATATTCCGATATACAAATAACACGGCACATATTGCAATCACTATAAATGGTGCTAATAGCACAAATTTTTTCTTCATATTGAAAACCACTCTCTTGTTGTTTTTATCAAACTGTTCCTATTTTTTTGTAAGTACTGATAGATTTTAAAAATAATATAAATATCTTTATCTCTATTGAATAAAACCTAGATCTCCTTCTGACAATAAGATTCTTGTAAATAGATCTTTTCATTGGAGCATAAGAACTTCTATATTATAATCCCACTCAAACATTCCTTTCTACATTTTTTCGACTTACCCGATATGCTATATTTGTTTTCCGAAGGAGAGGAAGCAATGACAAACAAATTTACCTCAGAAAATTTAGAACAACTACTAAGAGAAGCAAAAGCCAATTTAGCGATAGAGGGCATTGAACTAACAAGAGAAGAAGAAGACCTTGTAAAAGCCAATTTACTTGGAGAACTAGATGATCAAGATTTTCATATCCGTGCTATCGAACTGGCCAAAAAAGCATCGATCAAACCCAAAGGAGATCGCTAATGGCTCCTAAATCCTACTCATATCCAAACAGTGACGTTTTGATCAATGAATTTCATATGAGAGAGTACACAGAGTTGTTCACAATGGAGGCACTCTATACATTAAAGCGCTTAGCCCAACTACAAAAATCTCCTATCTACGGTAAATTCAATTTAGAACACCTTCAACAGATACATCAATTTATCTTTCAAGATATATATGAGTGGGCTGGTGCATTGCGCGAAGTGGATATCGCAAAACAAAATACTTGGTTTGCTAGAACTATCTATTTGCAAGATGTAGCCCATGATATTTTTGGGTCATTACACCGTGAAAAATGCTTACAAGGTCTACCTTTAGAGGACTTTTCAAAACGGGCTGCTTTTTATATGGCCGAGATCAATATGCTACATCCATTTCGTGAAGGGAATGGGCGATCACAAAGAGAGTTCATACGCTGTCTAGCGTTACAAGCAGGTTATAAGCTAGATTGGTCACGAGTTCCTAGCAAACAAGTATTCCAAGCTTCGGTAGCATCGAGTTCAGGTGATATCAACAGTTTAAAAGAAGTGATACGTGGCTGTATTGTAAATGAAGAAGAAGCTGATCAAACCTACATAACCTTTTACCAAAATTGCGAAAAACATGGTGAAAGATTATAGATTAGAAACTAAAATATCTATCTCTAACAGATAATCAGAGCTACTAAGTTAGTAGCTCTGATTACATTTCGATATATAGTATTTAAAAACGAATCCACCATTCACAACCTCTAATGGTGGTTACTTACCTGCTCTTCGTCTTCAACGACATTCCCATATCGAATGTTTAACTCCAACATCTCATCAAACCTACCTAGAGCTTGCTTTAATTCTTCTTCCTCCCACAATACAATGTTCTTCTTCAATTCCGCTTGGTCGATGATGATCTTTTTCGTATTCGGATAATGATCCATATTTTTCTCTTCTTGATAATGACCGACGAATACAAAATCTTCGAATTCATCTAGCACAAGAGTGTTGTTTTCTTTTTTCTGATATTTATCTAAGTCTGCTTTTTTCAGCACAGAAACGATAACCAAGAACGGACTACTTGGACCTTCATCTAGATTGCTAGGAATTAAAGACGTTCCCAGTGATCTAGAAGTATCAAAATCTACAACATCCATGGAAATATTTTTCCACTGCTCTGGAACAATCCAATCAAAACCATGTCCAGAGATGGATCTCGATACTTCTACCAAACGATTATCTGCTATGAAGTTTTGCCACTCGTAAATATATCGCATCTCTGCGTTAGAAAGCGGCAGAATAGACGACCGATGATCGGGTTTTCCGAATGGAATATCTAAAATACCATCTTTATTGATATCCATTGGAGATTTTGGATAGTTATTGTATATTTCCACTGCATGACCCTGATCCTGGGCGGTATCTACCAGTTGACCATCCTTCATTACTATTAAAGAAAAAGTTTGTGAGTGAACTCCTACTTGTTTATCTAATATCAAACCTTTTCTCCCAGTTTTATCTAATGGCGAATAGTAAACCGTAAGCCAGTTAGACATTCCCAGATCCATCGTCTGGACTAGTTCCAAGCGATTTTGTTTGGATTGGTATAACTTCGCTATAAAATTACGTTCTCCATATGATTCAGCATCTTTTTGTTGTTCGATGACAATCGCTTCGTTGATTCCATTGTTATCTAAATCAGTTAAAAGAACTTGTTCCCCTTGAAGCTCTCCTAGTGTGACCACTTGGAACTTATCCTCTTTTGGATTGGTTTGAACTTGATATACCACTAATCGTTCACTCTGGTTCATTTCTGGTTGCGTTTCTTCTGTCCCTTCCTCGCCCTGTGGCTTTTGTTCTCTCATCACCAATTCGGGTTTACGATCTCCTGTCACGTCCTGAAAAAAAGTCTCTTTCACTGGATCCTTTCCGGAGATCGGGAATTTTGTCACATCGTACCCTATTACTTTCTTCTTCAGAATGAGTACCTCTCGTTGCTTCGTTTTGGGGTGCTCATAGACAACTATCCCCTCTTGGATCTGATCCTCATCCATATCCCACATCGCAAGATTTTTCCCCTCTTCATGAGTGAGTATTTTTGCTCCTCTTGGGATAAATTCTTGGGCGTCTTTTTGTAGATCCATGTAAGTAGGTTCAAATATAAATAGATTAGTAAATGCAATTAGCAGACCAAAGATTAAAATAACAACAAATGGTGCAAATAGAATGATTTTTTTCATCATATCAATACACTCCAATGGGGGAAGTACCACCTACCTAGAATGAAGGTTGGTGGTACTTCTCTTTCATTTTGTATGACTTAGAAGCTAAATCAATCCCAAAAAAAGATTAGCTGCTCTTCTTTTGATATGGTCTTATTCAGTAATCAGCTGTTTGGTTTTGCTTTAACACGCAATCGATCATAAAGTTCCGGTTTACGGTCACGAAACGGAGCTACTTGTCCTAACTCCCAATTCTGACGGAGTTCATCCATCTGTAACTCGGCAATGACAAGACGGTTCTCTTCGCCTTCTCCGATTGCAATTACACCATCTGCAGGAAATGGATGATCGCATGGGGAAAAGACACCTGCACGACAATAACCTGTGTCAATTTGTGGAATATGAGGTAGTTCACCCACGATTCCAGATAGCACCACAAACCGTTGATTCTCAATAGCACGGGCTTGGGCACAGTGACGAACACGGTAGTAGCCGGCAATCGTATCGGTATAGCTAGGACATAGGATCAATTCCGCTCCAAGGTCTGTCACGATACGAGATAGCTCCGGAAACTCAATATCGTAACAAGTCAGGATTGCTACACGACCAATTGGGGTATCGATTACTTCTACTTCTTCCCCTGGTGCTAGTTTCCAAAGTTTCTGTTCTTCTGGTGTTAGATGGACTTTCGGTTGGGTACGGAAGGTTCCATCTGGGAAAAAGAGAAAAGCCTCATTGATAAAACCTTTTCCTGCCATATGGTGAATATGAGTTCCTGCCAAGATCATCAACTGATATTGTTTGCTCTTCTCTGTAAAAAAGGTCAGGTATTGTTCTGTAAATGAATTTAAATACTGACAAGCTTGTTCATGGGTCATCAATGGCTCCAAAGCTAGTAAATGGGCCGTAAGATACTCCGGAAAGACAATTAAGTCTGCTTCGGAGTGTGCGGCTTCTTGGATATCTACTTCTATGTTATGCCAGAACTCTTCGATCGATAGGAGAGGTTGGAGTTCGTACTGAGTTGTTGCTACTTTGTACACAGTGAATCACCGCCTTTTGAGATAAGTGTATGCTACCAACAAAGTCTATTTCGTATTATATAGAAGAAACTAGTTAGCATGACTCTTACTACTTTCGTCAAAAACAGGCTCTCCTGTCAAGTATTTTCTAAAGAAGAAACAATTTCAAATGCTTCCAAAGATGCTTCTATTATATCTCATCACAAAACAGGCTCATGTCATTTGACATCAGCCTTTTTTATACTTTCTTCTTTTAGTTCGCTGTAACCGACTTTGCTTGTGTTTGAATCTCGGCAGGTACTTGAATAGAACCTACAAAAGGCTCTTTTACTGTCACTTCTGTAGTCTGTGTAAACGAGATCGGTCCATAGGTAGATGGTGTGTATAACTCCTGCAAAACCGAGAGACGTTCTATTTTCTCTGACTGTTTTGAAATCCATATTTTTACTTGATATTGCTTCACCTCTGTTTTTTCTACTTGAACTTCTGGTGGATCTATCTTCGATCGTTTTCGTTCTATCCCTTCGATCATCTCTCGAAGAGAAGCTACTTGATCTGCTTGGATCGTAAGCTCGATACTTTCTCCCTCTTCCTTCATCTGTACTACTTCCTTGGGAACAGTCCCACTTTGTATATGATCACTCATTAGTTGTAAGCGTCGAATGATTTCCGTTGGAGAACCGTGTGCATCGCCTTGGACATATGGCATCTTTTCTATTTTTCCCGTATTGGATTGAGTATAAGTAGTCTCTCCAACTGTCCATATTTTTTCCCGCAACCCACTGTATTGCAGTTCGAACTGTTGTGTATACGGAGTAAAAGTTTCTACGCCCGTCGATTGGAACGTGACAGGACTATTAGGGTTGTCTTTATACACTTGCGTTCCTTTTATCTCGTAGTGATATCCTAGCTCTTTTTTGGTAGCTTCAATCGACGATTTTAATCTCCCAAATGCTGAGAGATCTTTTGGCGGTTCGGGTATTACAACTATATGTTTCACTGGAACAGGTGCCTTGGTCTCCTTTTCAGCAGGTAGCAAAGAACATCCTGCTAGTAATACGACTCCGATTCCCCATACGTACAAATTTTTGCGGAACATGACATATCATCCCCCTTAAATAGAATAGTGCAAACTTTTTATGCTGAATAACCGTTGGTTCCATTCTTTTCATCTAAAAGAGATTCTCTATTCTATTTTATAAAAAGGAGATCAATCCGAACATGTCCAAAATACTACTCCTCTACTCCTTTTGGCTGCTCTGAAAGATCATATATAATGAGATCAAGAGAAAGAGAGGAACTACCTATGCTAAATCAAACCCAAACTTTTGATACCCTGCGCTTATGGAATGAAAAGCGCTATCATACATGGAATTATCATTTACGATCTGTTTTCTCACAAAAAGTGTTTAAAGTTGCACTCGATGGGGGCTTCTCCTGTCCAAACCGCGATGGAAACATAACGACAGGAGGCTGCACATTTTGTAGCCCTAGAGGTTCAGGTGACTTTGCTGGTAGACGTCGTGACGATTTGGTCAAGCAGTTCCACGACATAAAAACCCGCATGCATCAAAAATGGCCCGAAGCCCAATATCTCGGATATTTCCAAGCTTTTAGCAACACCTATGCACCAGTTGAAGAGCTACGCCAGATGTATGAAGCAATTCTGGAACAAGAAGGAGTGGTTGGGCTCTCCATTGCTACAAGACCCGATTGTCTTCCAGATGATGTAGTAGAGTACCTTGCCGAACTAAACCAACGTACCTATCTTTGGGTAGAGCTTGGTCTACAGACAATCCACGAAAAAACATCCGATCTCATCAATCGAGCTCATGACTTCCAATGTTTTGTAGATGGGGTAGATAAACTGCGCAAACACGGAATCAATACATGTGTTCATATTATCCATGGGCTACCACAGGAGACCGAACAGATGATGCTCGAAACGGTGGAAGCCTGTGCTCATATGGATATACAAGGGATTAAGATCCACCTATTACACCTACTCAAAAAGACACCCATGATGAAACAATTTGAGGAAGGATTATTAGAATTCCTCGATCGGGATCAATATGTAAAACTTGTCTGTGATTCTCTGGAAATGCTCCCACCTGATGTGATCATTCAGCGAATTACAGGAGACGGACCGCCAAATCTACTTGTTGGCCCTATGTGGAGCACCAACAAATGGGATGTTCTCAATGGAATCGATAAAGAGATGAAACTCCGAAACTCTTGGCAAGGAAAACGAGCAGTAGTGAGAAATCGTGCTCAGTTGGAGGCCTTTATTCGATGATTTCACGAAATATCTTGGAACATGCCAAAGACATAGTCACACATGCCATTGTTCATCAAAAAAAGCGATCTCCCCGTTCTTCGATCTATGTAATCGATGGAACGATGGGAAATGGCAATGATAGCCTTTTTCTCGTAAACCAACTTGATGGCAATGGTCAGCTCTATGCGCTGGATATACAAAAGGAGGCACTTGTTGCAACGAAACAAAAACTAGTTGGGCAGGGTATCCCATCCGGTCAATACAAATTAATACTAGGGAATCATGCAAAGATGAATACCCTTCTTCCAGCGAATCTGGTAGGGCAAGTTACAGCAATTATGTTTAACCTCGGATATCTACCTGGTTGCGACACTTCACTGAAAACCTTGGCAGGGACAACGATTCCTGCCCTTACTACTTCTTTGGAGTTCTTACATCGAAATGGTGTTTTGACAGTGGCAATTTATACAGGGCATGAAGGTGGACAGGATGAGGCAGATCAAGTCCTACTCTGGGCAAAACAACTTTCCTATCATTACTTTGTTTCTTGGTATCAAATCTGGAACCGTCCCTCTGCTCCATCACTACTGACGATCGAAAAACGAACAGATGAGACTACAACAAAAAGCCTCTCCTACCGTTCCCGGTAAAAGAGAGGCTTTTTGTTCATCTATGCGAAAAGGAGAACTGTCCCATTTAGCGGTTTTTCTTCTGTTTCGCTGCGAGTGCGCTGAGACGTTCCTCCGAACTTTTCATCCACTTTTTCATCATGTCTTCAAAGTCACCGGGATTTTTGTTGCCACCGCGACCACCGCCACGACGATCTCCACCGCCTCTACGCTCACGTTGTGGGCGCTCTTCGCTCATCAGCGCTTTCATGGATAAAGAAATCTTACCCGATGGATCAATGGAAAGCACCTTCGCTTTTACATTAGTACCTACTTGAAGGACATCTTCGACTTTTTCTACATATTTAGTAGAGATTTGGGAGATGTGAACCAAACCAGTCTCACCTGATTCTAGTTTGACGAAAGCCCCGAATGGCTTAACGGAAATCACTTCTCCTGTTACGACGGTCCCTTCCTTTAACTCGCTCATCCTAACACTCCCACGTGTAATTCATTCTGTTCGAAGATACCACTATTCCTTGACCTTGTCAATCATAGTAGTTTCTACAAACCCCTGATAATCCTAATATATTAACAACTTTTGCAACTCATTCATCCAAACATACCAAAAGTTAGAAGAACCATTTTATATAAAATTATACTTTAATCTCTTGTTTCCCTACTATTTCATAGCCTTTTTTTCCTTTTATCCAGCACATGGGAAAAACATGGTACATATCCTTTTAAATATGTTATACTTTTGATGTAATTAATATATCACATTCATTTTACCTAATCCAAAATATGTTAAATCTCAAAATAAAGGATGGTTGATTCATGAGCATGGTACTACGGCCTCTAGCTACTACACTGGAGCTAAAAGGAACCCTACATCAAAACTTATCTGTTGCGCAATTAGTCGAAGAGGCGGTAACCCGTAAAGAAGCGACCTTGACTAGCGAAGGTGCTCTACGTGCAACGACAGGCGAATTTACAGGTCGTTCTCCCAAAGATCGTTACCTAACAGTGGAAGAGAATATCCAAGATCAGATCGACTGGGGAGCAGTTAATCAACCACTCGAAATAGAGAAATTTGAAAAGATTTACGCACGGCTAGAACAATATCTACGTGAAAAAGAACTCTTTGTGTTTGATGGTTTTGCAGGTGCAGATCCAAGTTATCGTCTACCAGTACGAGTTCTTACAGAATATGCTTGGCATAACTTATTTGTTCGTCAACTTTTCATTCGTCCTAGCAAAGAGGAGCTAACCAACTACCAAGCAGAGTTCACTGTAATCAATGTTCCTAATTTCCAAGTTGATCCAGAACAAGACGGGGTACGCTCCAAAACCTTTATTGGAATCAGCTTTGAACGAAAAGTAGTAGTAATTGCGGGAACACACTACGCTGGTGAAATGAAAAAATCAATTTTTAGTGTACTTAACTATCTACTTCCAGATCGTAATGTACTTCCTATGCACTGCTCCGCCAATGTAGGAGAAAAAGGAGATGTGTCGCTTTTCTTTGGACTTTCTGGTACTGGAAAAACTACTCTCTCTGCTGATCCTAATCGTCAATTAATCGGAGATGACGAGCATGGCTGGTCCGAAAATGGTGTCTTTAACTTTGAAGGTGGCTGTTATGCCAAATGTATCGGACTTACTCAAGAGAAGGAACCACAAATCTGGCAAGCTGTCCGTTTTGGATCTGTCCTAGAAAATGTAGCCCTCGATGAAAACCGGGTTCCAAACTATGCAGATGGCTCCTTGACGGAAAATACCAGAGCTGCTTATCCAATCGATTATATCCCAAATGCCGTTATACCTGGCACATCTGGTCATCCTAATGTGATCTTGTTCCTGACCGCAGATGCTTTTGGAGTATTACCTCCGATCTCTAGACTAACCAAAGAACAAGCAATGTATCATTTCCTCTCTGGATACACTAGTAAACTTGCTGGTACCGAACGTGGCGTTACAGAGCCTGAAGCTACTTTCTCTACCTGTTTTGGTGCTCCATTCTTACCAAGACCAGCACATGTTTACGCAGAAATGCTAGGGAAGAAGATGGTGGAACACGACGTTCAAGTCTATCTCGTCAACACTGGATGGACAGGTGGTGCCTATGGAGTAGGCAACCGAATGAACCTAAAACACACCCGTGCTATGGTATCTGCTGCCATCGCCGGAGAATTAAAAGAGGTCCCTTATACACAAGACCCGATCTTTGGACTTCATATCCCGAACGAGTGTCCAAATGTTCCTAGCGAGTTGCTACAACCACGCAATACTTGGGAAGATCAAGCTGCCTATGATCAAAAAGCGAAAGAATTAGCCAAGCGCTTCCAAGAAAACTTTTCGAAGTTCCAAGGAGTATCGGCAGAAGTTCAAGAATCAGGTCCAAAAGTTTAAACCAAATCTCATGTTAATAACAAAAGCTTTTTGCTTTGGAACCCCAAAGCAAAAAGCTTTTTCCCTTTGGTATAATCTTATTTCCAATCCCCAGTATTGACAGAGGGAATAGTAAGTAACGGTAAATAAGATACAAGCAAGAATATGCCCTCTTACTAATCCTATTATTTGTAGTTTTATTTTATTTTTCATTTATGCTCCTCTATTATTGAGTATATATTTTGACTTTACCAAAAGTAATCCCTCCTGCCAATTTCATTAATAGTGGGCTGATAAATTTCCTGATACGATTCAATTAACTGTATTTATTATTTCGGGTATTGGGATTTATGAATTCTATCGTGGCAAGTATTCATGAAAGACGTGCAGAAATCAGTGTCATACGCGCAGTGGGGGCAATTCCCAATCAATTATCCAAAGTGATCTTGTTAGAAGGAATCCTTCTAGGGCTGATCTCTGGTTTCATTTGGGGCATTGCGGAGTATCCTTAGGGTATATTGTCCTATCTAGCTTAGAGTTAACAAATATAACCTTTCCGTTTATGTTAATAGGTCAATTGACAGCTGTCAGTATTTTCCTCGGTATTTGCTGCCCTATTATCTACTTTCCAACTAAAACAATTTAAGTTGAGTGATACATTAAAAGAGTTATCAGAATAACTTTTGTCCAACATAAAACAAGCCTGCATTCAATTGAAAGCAAGCTTGTTTTATTTATATACCATTAAGCGATTTTACTATTCAAGATAAAATATCGCCTACATAATCTAGATATTTTATAGTGTATTGAGTATTTTTTTGTTTAAAATAGAAATAGTATCGTTTATCCTATATATCTATGCATTATTCACCTCAACTTTTATAGAAATATACATAGAAAATACTTTTTATGAAACAATGAATTTGTTGGAGGCGCCAAAATGAGTAGACCTATTGTAATCGGTGTTGCTGGAGGGACAGGCTCTGGAAAGACAACCGTCGCTCGCAAACTAGTAGAATCTTTTTCAGAATCCGTTTTACTGATTGAACAAGATAGTTATTACAAAAATCAGGATCACCTTCCGATGGAAGAACGACTAAAAACCAATTATGACCATCCTTTTGCTTTTGATAATGAATTATTAGTGGAACAGGTTCTTCAATTGCTAGATCGACAAACAGTTGAAAAGCCACAGTATGATTACGCACAACACACTCGTGCAAGTGACACACAGACAGTGGAGCCCAAAGACATTATCGTATTAGAAGGAATTTTGATATTGGAAGATGAACGAATCCGAAATCTGCTAGATCTCAAGGTTTTTGTAGATACGGATGCAGACGTTCGAATCTTGCGTCGTATCGAACGAGATATTGCAGAGAGAGGCAGATCATTAGATTCTGTAATCGAGCAATATTTAACTGTGGTACGACCTATGCATCTGCAATTTATTGAACCAACCAAACGATATGCTGATGTGATCATTCCAGAAGGTGGACATAATCAAGTAGCAATCAATTTATTATTGAATCAAATAAAAACATATTTAAAAAAATAGTAACCACGCCAATTTCCGATATAGGGAATTGGTTTTTTATTTACCGTTCTCTGTTGCATTAGACCAAGTTAAGCATAGGCACACCTCTGGCTTTGGGTTCATTATGCAACATGCTCTACCTTCATTTAAGTCTTCCAAGGTCGAGTCATTCTCCTTTGTTATAGACTCAGACCATCCATCTGATATAGAAAAAGGGTGCTGATCAACTTGACCAGCACCCATCACCTTATTTAGTTGACTCCTTTTGCTGCTCCAGTTGATGAAGACGTTGGCTGAGCACTTTCAATCGAGTCTTGAGCTCCTCTGCCCACTGTTGATCCGCTTTGGATATTCGTAGTAGATCGAGGGCCAAGTCGATTTGCTCGCGTATCGTTACCTCCAGATCATCTCCTTGGAAACTGAAGCAATCTTCGCGCCATCTTTTTATCATGTCGGGGTCTATTTGTTCATAGAGGGTAGTCTCATGGACACGATCTTCTAGTGCATACTCCAGAACCAGATCAAATTGCTCCTTGATAGCTGGGTGAACCTTCACATCATGGCAGACTGGACAGAATAGAAGCGGTACTCGATTGACTTTGATGGATTTCTTACGCATCGCATCAATGGTTCCAATCATGCTCGCCCCACAGCAGTAGATCATGTATTTCCCCTCCTCTTTCCCCAAATGATTTTGGTAATTCTCAAGATGAGAAGATGGTGGAAGTACAGATTATTTTACCACACTAACTGTTTTCAAAACGCAAAACCGAACAAATTTTCGTATTTTTTGACAGAAAGGATAAGCTGACTTTTGGACAGCTTATCCCTCTTGTCTTCAGCACCAACCCATATCACAATTGTGAGCATAGTAGTCTTGATGCGGGATATATTCGCCTAAAGAGTAGATGGACTCATTCTCCATCATGTACCCATCATACATCTCAAGTCCCCCTTCACCACCCATGCTCATTTTACCTATCGCTTGGTTGTTGTGGTAAAAAACCATATTTCCAGATTCCATCTTGGCAGTTACTTTGCGAGTGATATTCCACTTTTGCTGATTATTTGCTTCATTGTTTTCCATTCTTCTCACCTCGTCTGTTTATCTTATGAGGGAAACCGTCGCTTGGTTTTTATAGTTATTCCACAACTCGTGGAAAAAACTCACCAAATAGCAAAGTTGGACAAATCGGGCTAGTTTTATTTTTTAGACGATTCATATATCCCACTTACGTTAATTTTGTTAGGTATTAATATTTGAACCATTCTTTACACTTTGCTACAAGATCAGTTGCTATCTGTACATCCCATTGTTTTACTCGTTCATATAATGGACCCTGAAAAAACTCGGATAGTTTTTGGGCTGTCTCCTTGGAAAGCACAATGTTTTGAAATACATCATTTGTAATATGTAACCATGTTGGATGACTTTTTTCTGTTCGCCAGATATTGACTTTACGTCTGGAAATATCATCAAAAAATCAATCCCTTTCCCATATATACTGCAATAAAAAAACCCAGCTAACATCATTAGACTGGGTTCTCGCTATTACCATTATTAGTCTTCAATACTTTCTTGGTATTGCTCAGCAGAAAGAAGTGAGCTCAGCTGACTCTCGTCAGATATCTCGACTACGATCATCCAACCATTACCGTATGGCTCGTCATTGACATTCTCTGGAGATTCTTCTAGTTCGCCGTTTACTTCTACAACAGTTCCACTTAGAGGTGCATAAAGCTCGGAGACAGTTTTAACGGATTCTACACTACCAAAAGGTTCATTAATAGTGATCTCATCTCCTACAGATGGTAGTTCCACAAATACGATGTCGCCAAGTTCAGACTGTGCAAAATCGGTAATTCCTACCCGTACTTTGTTGGAACCTTCTGTTTTTACCCATTCGTGCTCTACCGTATAACGTAATTCTGCTGGTAAATTCATCTGTTGATCCTCCTAATCTCCTTAAAACTTTGGTTATTCTGTTTCGCCTAAGACACGCTCTAATGGTTTTTTTAACATGGAGAGCGCTTTTTCTCCAGCGGAACGGTGACGAAGAACGCCCTTGCGGTCAAAAAGATAGAATGCTGGGACGAACTCGTTTTCAAAAGCATCTACCACATTGTGCTCATTGTCAATGGCTTGTGGATGCTCCAATCCGTATTTCTCAATTGTTTCTAAAACAGCATCGATATCCGTATCTTTCTCTGAACGAGGCATATGAATCCCGATCATTTCTAGCTCTGGATGATCTTCGCGCATTTGTTTTACTTCTGGAAAGCTGGCTTTACACATGTGGCAGCTAATAGACCAGAAATGAACCAACACAGGTTTATCAGCAAGTGTTTCTTGGGATACTTCTCCATTCA